>JAFLVF010000001.1 GCA_022508425.1 Clostridiales bacterium
ACGGCATATTCAATATCGAGGGCGGTTGCTATGCCAAGTGCATCGATCTCAGCAAAGAGCACGAGCCCGAAATATACGGCGCTATCAGATTTGGCGCGCTTGTCGAAAACGTCGTAGTCGACGACGCGACGCGCGCACCCGACTATAAAGACCGTTCCTTGACGGAGAACACGCGCGTTTCGTACCCGATCGACTTCATACCCAACAAGGTAGTGCCGTCCGTAGGCAAGCATCCCAAGACCGTTATCTTCCTCACGGCAGACGCATTCGGCGTGCTTCCGCCGGTGGCAAAGCTTACGAAAGAGCAGGCGATGTTCTACTTCGTCTCGGGCTACACGAGCAAGGTGGCAGGCACCGAGCGCGGCATAACCGACCCCGTCAGCACATTCTCGACATGCTTCGGCGCACCGTTTATGCCGTTGCCGTCCAATGTTTACGCCAAACTTTTGGGCGAAAAGATTGAAAAGCACGGCTCCGACGTCTACCTCATCAATACAGGCTGGACGGGCGGCGCGTACGGCGTCGGCAAGCGCATGAGCCTGCCCGCGACGCGTGCTATCGTCACCGCCGCGCTCGACGGGTCGCTTGCAAACGTCGAGTATGAGACCGAGCCCTTCTTCGGTTTGCAGATACCCAAGACCTGCCCGAACGTCGACAGCAATATTCTCAATCCCAAGAATGTGTGGACGGACAAGAAAGAGTACGACCGTCTCGCCAAAAAGCTCGCAAAGGACTTCGCCGAGAATATCAAAAAGTACAACCTCGACGCGGCCATTGTCAACGCCGGGCCTAAGGCTTAAAAACTTGCCGACAACATCGGTTAAATCCGCAACGGGCGAGCTCGTCCGTTGCGGATTTTTGTTATAAAAAAGGCAAAAAAACTTTTTTTATAATGTTGAATTTTGATTTTATGTATGTTATACTTTGTACTGTATAATATATACAAAAGAGGTGTATTTTGGAACGAAAAGCAGGAGTGCTCATGCACATCTCGTCGCTGCCTAATGCGCGCGGCATAGGGTCGCTCGGTAAAGAAGCGTATGAGTTTGTAGACTTTTTGGCAGACGCGGGGCTTACGCTGTGGCAGGTTTTGCCGCTGTGCCCGACATCGTACGGCGATTCTCCGTACCAGTCGCCGTCCGCGCTTGCCGGCAACCCGTATTTTATTGATATAGACACGCTCATCAAGGACAAGCTGTTACTGCCCGAGGAAGCGCCGACATATGACATCAAGCCCGTCGATTACGCGGAGATATATTTTGAGCGCTACGAAACGCTAAAAAAGGCGTATGTGCGGTTTATCGCAAAGCCGCCCAAGGCTTACACAAAGTTCAAGTCCGAGAATTCGTTCTGGCTGGACGACTACGCCCTGTTCATGGCTATTAAAGAAAAGCACGACATGCAGGCATGGGAGACTTGGGAGGACGAGTACAAGCATCGCACCGCCGATATGAGCGAGTTTGACAAGGCTGCCGAGTTCCATAAGTTCTTGCAATACGAGTTTACCACGCAGTGGCTTGCGCTTAAATGCTACGCCAATTCCAAGGGAATCAAGATTGTCGGCGATATGCCGATATATGTCGCGTACGACTCGGTGGAGGTGTGGTCGCATCCCGAGCAGTTTATGCTCAACGAGGACCTGTCTCGGAAGGTGGTTGCCGGAGTTCCGCCCGACTATTTCTCGGCGGACGGTCAGCTGTGGGGCAATCCGCTGTACAATTGGGACTACATGAAGAGTACCGATTACTCTTGGTGGGTGATGCGTATGGCAATGGCTATGCGGCTGTACGACGTTGTGCGCATCGATCATTTCCGCGCGTTCGCCGACTACTACGAGATAGCCGCAGACAGGACGGACGCCAAGGTTGGCGAGTGGCGCGACGGCCCGGGCATGGAATTGTTCGACATAATCAACGACAAGCTCGGCGATCCCGAAATCATAGCCGAAGACCTCGGCGAGCTGCACGATTGCGTGAGAGAGCTGGTTAATAATACCGGTTTCCCCGGCATGAAGATTATGCAGTTCGCGTTTGACGGAAACCCCAAGAACGACTTCTATTACACTAATTACGGCAACAACTGCGTGGCGTATACGGGCACGCACGACAACGATACGACGCGCGGCTGGTTCGACAAGCTCACCGACAGCGAGAAGAATATCGTTCGCAGTACTCTCGGCTATTACGGCGACGATATCACGGCGGAGATCATAGACCGTCTGTTCTCGTCGAATGCCGACACCGTAATAATCCCCATGCAGGATTTTCTCAACTTGTCGGGCAAGGCGAGGATGAATACGCCGTCCACGCTCGGCGGCAATTGGGCGTGGCGGTCTAAACCGACCTGGACAAGAAAGGCGAAAACTATTCGTAAGCTCGTCGAAAAGTATAACAGATTATAATTTCGAAAATAAACAAAGCGCGGACACAGTCGACGTGTTCGCGCTTTTTCTTACTGTTTTATTGAGACGGGAAGGGCAAGACTTAGAAATCGTCGTCGTCTTCCTCTTCTTCATCGTCGTCGACGAAGTCGTTGGGATCGACGTCGAAGTCGAAGTCATCGGGTTCGTCCGAAACCTCTTCGACGTCTTCTTCTTCCTCTTCTTCCTCTTCGTCGTCGTCTTCCATGAGCATTTCCTGCAAGCCGTCGGGCATTTCTTCTTCCTCGTCGTCGGCAAACGACTCCCAATCGGCGGCATTATCTTCCTCGTCGGATATTTCGCTCGATTCCTTTTCTTTCTCTTCCTTTTCCTTACGGCACTCGAAGCAGATTTCTTCGTCCTCGTCAAGAAGATTCATGTGGCAGACGGGGCAAACGCGCTCGCCCTGCGCCTCGTCCTCGTCGGGAAGCAGAATGGACGCGTCGGCGAGCCCAAGCTCGGCTTTGCACACCGCGCAGTACTTATCCTTCTTGTCGATATAGTTGATTTCGCAGCGCGGGCAAATGATATATACCGGGCGCTCGGTTTCTTTGGACGGTTTTGCGTTCTTTTTCATAGGGTGTTCTCCGAATGTTGCTCGATAGAGCCTATAAGTCGCACATATTATATGCGTTTTGCCCGTGTTTGTAAACTGTTTGGACGGTATTTTTCGTAATTTTTCAATATTACTTTTGTTACGGGACAATTTTGCCGTATATCTTCGCCGCGATATGGCAATAATCGACTTCATGAGAGCAAGGGCAACGTCAATCGAAGAAGTCAAGACCCGCATTCGCGACCTTCGCGGCAAGAATTTGCGCGTCAGCGTCAACAAGGGCAGGAAGAAAACAATCAAGCTCGATGGCGTGATTACCGACATATTCCCGTCGGTGTTCATGTTCCGTTCAGCGACCGGCGACACGGTGTCCTTTTCATATTCGGACGTCATTTGCGGCGATATAAAGCTGGACGCGTAGCGACGTTCGCGCTCGATACTATCATTATATTGCGGTGCTGTCTGTTTTGACAGTACCGTTTTTTATGTAATTTTTTTATATTGGCATATCCGAGCATAGCGGCGAATACGATAGAAGCGAATAACAAAGAAGGAGATAAATCTATGCTCGAAAACAATATCATCAACAGCGGCGAAATCAAGAAGTTCGCGGTCGGCCAAGCCGTAGTGGAGACGCGCGTTCCCATCGAAAGCAATGATGGAGGCGGCGAGTGCAAGCTGCTGTCCGCGTCTGCGCACGTAGTTACAACGCCGAGCGAAGTGTTTGCAGGCGAGGTGAGGTACGCCGGAAAGGTCAAGTTCGACATCCTCGTGCTTTGTGATGGCAAGGTGGAGTGCATGAGCGCCGTTGCCGAGTTTACGGACAAAATAACGTCGCCCGACATAGTCGGCGGCATGAACGTTGCACTGACTTCGGACGTAATAAACTGCGAGTCGGCCATGGAACGCGGCGCAATCAAGGTCGTCGCTGTCGTCGACACGGCGGTATACGGCGTCGTGGGCAGTACGGTCGAGCCGATATCGGGCGCCGATGATGGCGTATTTACATATAACAAAGCTGTTGAATATTGCAGTCTCGTTACGAGCGCGACGGAAAATACTTATACGTCGGACAGCGTTCCGTGCGGAAAGGCGGAGGAGATATTGTGCTCTTATTCGCGCGTTGTATTGACCAATGCGGAGTGCGGAGACGACGAGGTCAAGATCACCGGCAATGTGTTTACATTCGTGACGATGCGAGGCGCGGACGGCAAAGTGAGCTATGAGCGCGTAACCACGCCTTTTATCAAGTCGGTAGGGCTTTCGGGCGTCGTCGCGGAAGACGTCGCCGTGTGCCGTGCGACGGTGACCGACAGCTCGGCGTTGCTCGTCACCGATGACGAGTGCAGGATAGAAACGGCGGCCACCGTTCAAATATACATCACCGTGTTCGCCCGTAAAACGTGCGAAATAGCCGTGGACGCGTTTAGTCCTACGCACGCTGTAGAGACCGAAGCGGTCAATATCCCTACGTTCTCCATCGAGCCGAGCGTGACTGTAATGGACGTAATAGATGGGCAGATCAAGCTCGAAGCCGATATGCCGGCCGCGGACGGTATAGTGGCGGTGGGCAATACGTTCTGCACGGTTACCAATGCGCATATAGACGGGCGCGTAAACGTCGAAGGCCTTGTCGGAGGCGACATTGTGTACTACAACACCGACCGCGGGGCAGTCGACACCGTGTCATTCCGCCTGCCGTTTTCCATGCCGATTGCGATAGATACAAACGCTCAAGACGTCGACCTCTCGGCGGTAGTGACCGACGTAACGGTCAGAATCCGCCGCGAATCGGTGTTTGACGTGAAAGCTGAAATTGCCTTTACCGCGACATGCACAACTTGCGGCTCGGCCACAGCGCTCAAGTCCGTCAAGGTGGGCGAAGAGATCGCTCGCCCCGACGCCACCGTAATCGTCCACATCGCCCGTCCCGGCGAGACGCTGTGGCAAGCGGCAAAAGCGCTTGGCTGTCCGCCGGACCGTGTGACCGAGCAAAACTCCGCATCTGCGCCGTACGCGGGCGGCGAGCGGCTCGTCCATTTCTGCGGAAAATAATAATTCAACATTCAAAAGCGCCCCGACAGCAAGTCGCAGTCGGAGCGCTTTTTTGTTTTGCGCAATATTAAATAATTCAAGACAGCTCGGAAAAGACGGCGAAGAATTCTTTTTCGGGCGCGCGCCAATAGTTTTCGTCGTGCGCGGCGGTGTTTTCGAGCATAAACTTGATGTTTGTAACCCCGCCTTTGCGCAGCATGTTTGTCAGCATGAAAGTGCTGTCGACGTATGCCTGCGGCACGAGCGCGGAGAATTCGCCTGCGCCGTCCATACACTCGTTGCCGCCGACGTATACGTAATAATTAGCCGTCGTATCGAATGTCGCACTGTTAAAGAACTGCCCGTAGCTGGTAGGACAGATAAATAACGGGGTTGAAAACATGCCGTACGCTTTGAATTCGGCATTCTTTCTTGCGGCAAAGTCAAGTGTAGCGAGCGCGCCCGCGGACGAGCCGAGCATTCCGTAAAACTTGAAGTCAAATCTTTTATCGAGATATGGGAGCACCGTTTGCTCTATATAGTCTGCGTAGATGTGGCTCTTCCCGCCGCCGAAGCTTATGCCGTACTTGTCGAGCTCGCTCGGGAACGGCAAGTAGTCGTCGCCGCGCGTAGCGTCGATCGAATCTATGCCTATTACAGCGGTGTTTTTGATATTAGCGCTTTTCAGCACGTCGATAGCGCGCCAGCTCTTGTTGTACGTCGCGTCGCTGTCGAGAAATACGTTCTGACCGTCGTGCATTATTACGGCGCGATTGGCATGCTTTGGCGCGTAGATGCGCACCGTGCGCGCAAAGTCGCCCTTTGACAGTATCACAACTTCGTAAGGTCGTTTCATATGCTTACCTCCGTCAATATTATATTAGACGTAACGCAAAAAGTCAATATCGGCAAAAAGAAAAATATCGATACAAAAGCGTTGATTTTTGCAGAGTAGTATGATATAATAAATAAAGTTAATTAGGTATGAAAATAAAGGTAGCGGAAAAATCCGCCGAGTTTATAAGTGGGCTCGGGGAAAATATATATGTGGTCGGCGGCTATGTTCGCAATAGCCTGTGCGGCCTGAAAACCGACGATATAGACATTGCCGGGCCTATTCCCGCGCCTGCGCTTAAACTTCCGCCGCACACGACCATGACCATCGTCAATCACCGCATGGGCACAGCTCAGCTTGTCCATGACGACGTGGTGTACGAGTACACGCCCTTCCGTACCGAAGTTTATAACCCCGGCGGCGAGCACACGCCCGTACAGGTGTTTTTTACCGACGATCTCATGTCGGACGCGATGCGCCGTGACTTCTGCTGTAACGCAGTATATTACGACGTCAAGCGCGACGAGATAATCGATCCGCTGGGCGGCCTGCGCGATATAGAAATGAAAATTTTGCGCGGCTGTCACAAGCGTGTATTCGAGTCCGACGGGTTGAGATTGTTGCGGCTTGTCAGGCTTGCTTCCGAGCTCGGTTTCAAGATAGAGGGAGAGACGGCAATGTCGGCAAAGGCCAATTCTGACAACCTCGCCGACATAACTACCGAGAGGAAGCGCGCGGAGCTCGACAAGATTCTCTATGCCGACGCCAAGTACGGAATAGAAAACGCGCATTATCGCGGCTTGAAATTGCTCAAACAGCTCGATATCTGGCGCAATCTCATTCCCGAGATAGCGGCTATGGCCAACATCATGCAGCCGCCGCAGTACCACAAGTATGACGTCATGGAACATTCTTTCATGTGCGCCCGGTACGCGCCGCCCATGCCCAATCTTAGGCTTGCCGCACTGTTGCACGACGTGGGCAAGGTGTACTGCTACTCTAAGTTCGGCAATTTCCACGGGCATGAGAAAAATTCGGAAATCATGGCGCGCTCGATACTCGGCCGCATGCGCTATCCAAACGACGTTATCGATCAGGTAGCGCGGCTTTGCGGTCTGCACATGTACGATATGCGCGGCGACGCGCGCGAATCTAAGGTACGCGTATTCGTCGCCAAGAATTACGATATATTGGACAAGCTGATTGCACTTATCCGAGCGGATAGACGTGCGACGGGAATAAGCGACGGCGACGAGGGATTGCACAGGTTCGAAATCGTGCGCCAAAAGATGATAGAGGACGGAGCGCCCATTATCAAGCGCCAGCTCAAACTATCCGGCAAGGATTTGAGCGAAATGGGGTTTGAGGGCGAGGCAATATCCGCCGCGCTCGAAACGTTGTGGCGCAACTGCGTAATCGATCCACGGCTAAATACCTACGACAAACTAAAGCGCATAGCCGAGCAATTGCCCAAAACAATAAATAAATAAAACAATTTACGAGGCGCTTAGGACATCGACCCAAGCGCCTCGCTATATATATATTCATCTTTTTTGTCGAGCACGCTTTGAAGCATCACGGCGCTTGCCGCCATAAAGCTTTTAGCGTTTGACACTTCATAATCTGATAAAAAGTATATTTTTCGAGCTTTTTCTACATACTACTTGCGATGAATATGCGGGGGAAAATCGTATATACGTTGGCGGCGGTATGCTCATTTTTCATGCCGTGTGTGACCGGCGCGTTGCCGTATGTAAGCGCGGAAAATATTTATTCGCCCGTCCAAGCGACAGATCAAAAGCAAAGCGAATCGGGCGTCAAAATAATAATCGTCGCGGGCAACAAAGAGTTTGAGTATATAGACAGGTTTATTACGCCTTCGGATTTTACCGTTGCCGAGCAAATAGAGCGGCGGCGGATCAATGCACCGCTTGAACAAAAGATTGAGCTGATCGACGAGTATATCCGAAACGGTGCAGATTACAAGACGGCAATTACGGTTTGTTTTCCGTTAATCGAGCGCACCGTCGACGAGATAGCGCGGTTTTTGTATGTTCCGCCCGAGAATTCCGAAGTTGTGTACAAGAACAAGAGATTTACGGCGACGGAAAGCAAGAGCGGCCGCGCGCTCGACGAGAACAGATTATACGGGTCGATGTACTATGCGGTAAAATACGGCGCGTTTGACAAGATAAAGGCGGCTACTGTGGAAATAGCGCCCAATTTGACGCAGAGCGAGCTGAAAAGCAAGCTGGTTTTGCGCGGGGCATACACCACCGAATATTATTCGTCAACCGACGCGCGTGCGCACAACGTCGCACTGGCGTCGTCCAAGTTCGACGGGTTGAGATTGGAGCCCGGTCAGACGCTGTCGTTTAACGAAACGGTGGGCGAGCGCACCGAAGAGAACGGATTCAGAAAGGCCAAGATAATCGTCAACGGCGAATATACCGACGGAGTGGGCGGCGGCGCATGTCAGGCTTCCACCGCTATATATAACGCGGCCTTATCGGCAGGGCTAAACGTGATTGCCAACGCGCACTCTATATGCCCGTCGTACTGTCCTCCCGGTCTCGACGCGATGATAAGTTCCGCGAGCGATATGAGAATAATCAACAACACCGACAACGACGTGTATTTCTCCGTAACCAACAGCGGCAAGAAGACGCGTATAGAAATCTACGGCGAGAAAAACGAATACTATATCGAGGCGCAGTCCGAAATAGTCGAGAGGATAGACTACGAACAACATGAATTTACGGACAGCGAACGCAAGTATTTCGACGAAAGTGCCGACAGCGGCGACAGACTGCTCGTAGCTCCGGGCAGGTGCGGATACGTCAGCTCGACATATCTTGTCTACTACAAGGACGGGAAGCCGGTCAAGCGCGTAAAAATTCGCTCCAACACGTACAAGCCGACGCCGCAAATAACGGCGGTTGCGCCGTAGTCGCATATTTATTGATATTGCTTGACAAATCGGTTATTACGGTTTATAATCGTGCTATATGAATTGGTACGGTTTTTTAATTGCGCTCGGAATAGTATTATGCGTGGTTTTGGCGTATTTCAGCGCTCGGAAACGGGGCATAGAGAGCGATATAATAGTCGATATAATCATTATCGGCCTGCCGTTCGCGATTGTTTTCGCGCGGCTTTATTACGTTATATTCGATCTTATAGATCCTAACGGTCAGAAGTGGACGTTTACCAAGCTCATCGGCATAGACGATCACGGGTTGCAAGGTCTTGCCATATACGGCGCACTAATAGGCGTTGCAATTGCGCTTTTGATTCTGTCGTATATCCTCAACCGCAAGAAGCGCATAGACAAACTGCTCGTCGAGTATCCGTCGTCTAAGCCCGAAAATCACAAAATCTCTTATCTCCAGCTGCTCGACTTGACTTTCACATTCGTGATGCTAGGTCAGGCGCTGGGACGTTGGGGCAACTTTGCTAACAAAGAAGCACACGGCTACGCGATTACGAATCAGGCGCTCAAATGGTTCCCTATGGGCGTGGAAATTAACGGCACTTGGTACTACGCCACATTCTTCTACGAATTTTTGTGGGATATCGTCGGGTTTGGCCTGATGTTCTTCCTGTATTTCGGAAAATTTAAGAGCTTTGACGGTTTCGGCATATCGACGTACTGCATATTCTACGGTATAGGCAGAGTGTGGATAGAAGGTATGCGCGAGGACAGCCTTTGGCTCGTTCCGCCCAAAAACGTCGCAACGGGCGCGGGCGGGGTTAGAGTAAGCCAGCTACTGAGTATAATTCTCATATTGTTCGGCGTTGCGTTCATCATCGCGCACATAGTGCGCGCTCGTCGGGCGGATAAGAAGATATTTATATTCGTGCCGAAGGAAAAGTTGAGCGACGAATACTTCGGTTACGCGACGAGCAAGCTCGCCAATCCCATGCCCGGTATAAAAACAAAGACGGGCGACGATTATATTATCGATAAAAACGGTGTGGCAATCCGCACGACCGGAGACAGCGCGAGCGACGAGAAGGTTGACGAGAATACCGTAAACGACGAGAAACATACCGACGACAAAGAGAAAAAAATCGCGGTAGAGGAAGTATATGAGGACAAGTGGGACGACTGAAGTTTTGCCGCTCGGCAAAAAACAGAAGTACGCATGCAATATAGTTATGGGCGCTTTGCTCATCGGCGCGGGTGTGATACTCGTGCTCGCCGGCGTGGGCGTAATCGACGTTGCGGTGAGGAAGATTGCGGCGCCGACAGTGCTCTTCGCGTTTGGGATAAGCATGCTCGTCAGCGCGATTATAGCCAAGAACTCGCTGTCCATGTGGATAGCGGGCGTGATACTGTCGTGCGGAACGGTGAGCCTACTTGCCGTTACGACGACGGCGGGCTATGCCGAGCTTTATCCGATATATATAGCGTCGCCGGGGATAGGATGTTGTTTTGCGATATTCTTTGCGGAGGTGTGGTTCCCGCAAGTCAAGGCGAGCGTCTTTTTCGGCACGCTGTCGGCGATATTCGCGTTGCAGTCGTCGGGCACGATCGGTTGGGGACTGACCGCCGGCTTGCTCGCAACTTTTGCGGGGGTGTGCGTAATACTCTATGCGGTACTCGCTTATATAAGAAAGGGAAATAACAATAATGCGTAATCTCACGATGATGACCGATCTTTATCAACTCACGATGATGAACGGTTATTTTTTACAGGGAAAAGCGAAACAGCAGAGCGTATTCGATTTGTTTTTCAGGCAGAAGAATACGATGAATTACGTCGTGTACGCAGGGCTTGACCAGGCGGTAGACTATATCGAAAATCTGCATTTTTCTTCCGACGATATAGAATATTTGCGCTCGCTTAATATTTTCCATCCCGATTTTTTGAACTATCTCAAGACGTTTAGATTTACCGGCGATATGTATTCGGTGCACGAGGGAGATTTCGTGTATCCGCAAGAGCCGCTTATCATAATCAAAGCACCGCTGATAGAGGCACAGCTTGTCGAGACGGCGCTACTCAATATCGTAAGCCACCAAACGCTGATTGCGACCAAATCGGCGCGGATTGTCCAAGCCGCGCGCGGCAAGTCGGTCGTCGAATTCGGACTGCGCAGAGCCCAGGGCCCTGACGCCGGCATATACGGCGCGCGCGCGTCCATCATCGGCGGATGCAACGGCACGAGCAATGTTTTGACGGGGCAGATGTTCCACATTCCCGTCAAAGGCACGCATTCGCACAGCTGGGTAATGAGCTTCCCGAGCGAGCTGGATGCCTTTAGAGCATTTGCCGATTCGTATCCCGACAGCTGCCTGTTGCTCGTCGATACATACGATTCGGTGCAGGGCATCAAGAACGCAATCACAGTGTTCCGAGAGCTAAAGGCGAAAGGCCACGAGCCTGTGGGAATACGATTGGACAGCGGCGATCTTGCGTATCTGTCTAAGATCGCAAGGCGCATGCTCGATGAAGCGGGGTTTACCAAGGCGATAGTTATGGCGTCGGGTGATATCGATGAGTATCTGCTCGAGTCGCTTAACAATCAGGGCGCGAAAATCGATGTTTACGGCGTAGGCACAAAGCTGATTACGAGCGAGGATATGCCGTCGCTGGGCGGCGTGTACAAAATGTCGGCAATCGAGGAGAACGGCACGCTCAATCCGCGTATGAAGATTTCGGATTCTATCGTCAAGGTGACCAATCCGGGCTTCAAGACATTGTACAGGTTGTACGACAAGCAAAGCGGCATGGCGGCCGCCGACTTGATTACGCTAAAGACGGAAGCATTGCCCGATCCCATTACGCTGACGCACGAGACCGAGCGGTGGAAAACGACAACGCTCAAAGGCTACGGCAAGCGCGAAATGCTGTATAAAATTTTCGACGGCGGCAAGAATATTTACGACAGCCCGTCGCTCGACGACATCGTCAAGTTCGCGCAATCGGAGAAGAAGAGGTTTTGGGACGAGTACAAGCGCATAGACAATCCGCAGATATACAAGGTAAACGTCTCCGACGAACTGTATTCGCTAAAGCAAGAGATATTGAAGTCTCATAAAGGATAATAAAGCGCGCCAAAGACAAGAAATATATGTTAAAGGAGCGACCGTACGTTATGGACGGCAAGAAGAAAATATACACCAAAGCCGATTTCGAAATGTTTTCTCAAGAGGTGAAGAAGCAGTACGAAAGCGTTCTTGTCGCACAGCGCGAGCGTATAGACGAACTCAAGGCGCAGTTGGCCGACGCGGAAAAGAAGATAGGCGACTACGAAGGGCAGAAGGGTTTGATATTTAACGCAATCACTGCCGCAATCAAGAAGGCGGACGAAATGGAGCGCGTTTCGCTCTTGCGCTACAACCAAGAGATTGCACAGCTGAAGAGTTTCCACGACAAGTGGATGGGATATTACAACAAGATAATAGAAGCGTATCCGCTCGACGAGCAGTTGATAGAGACGAGCAGAGTAAACGGCAAGATATCTTCCGTTCTCGAGAAAGCGGGCGACGTCGACAAGCAGTACGAAAAAGAACTCGCCGCGCTCAAGAAGTCTGTTGAGCACGACGACGAGAAAGTTTCCGCCGCCGTTGCCGCCGCCAAAGACGAACGAAAGAAGGTCGACGAAGATTACGCCGACCGCTCGCCGGCAGGCTTTTCGTTTACCGAAGCGCTACACCCCAAGGACGACCTAAAAGATATCATGCGTGAACTCGGCGTATTGATGGATGACGATTAAAGTAGAGTATAAGAGAATAGTAACCGAACAAAAGAAAACCCCGACAAGCTCAAACTCGTCGGGGTATTTGTTTATTGAATAGAGTAGGCGATTACTCGGCCTTTTCGTCCTTTGCCTCTTCGGCTGCTTCTTTTGCTTTCTTGGTAGTTTTCTTGGGCGCTTTTTCCGCTTTTTCGGCCTTTTCGACCTTTTCTTTCTTGGCGGTCTTCTTGTCGGCCTTTTCGTCCTCTGCCTTTACCTTTTCCGCCTTCTTGCTCTTGGTGGCGGCCTTCTCGGCTTCTTTTTCAATCTGCTTGGCGCGGAATTCGGCACGAGCGGCGTCACGCGCTTCTTTTGCAGCGCGCGCTTTCTCGGCGGCAATCGTCTTGTTGTCCTTCTTGACGGTGATGGTTACCTTGCCGCTCTTGATATCGCTGAGGCGCTTGGAAATAGCGGACTTGCGGTTGGCGGCGGCGTTCTTGTGAATGATGCCGGCCGTCACGCTCTTGTCGATAACCGAAACGGTAAGGGGGAGAAGGCGCTCCGCTTCCTCAATGTTTGCCGAATCGATAGCCTTATTGAACGCCTTGATGGCGTTGTTGAGCTTGGAACGGTCGCTGCGGTTGCGGGCGTTTTTCTTTTTTGTAATGAGTACGCGTTTTTTCGCGGATTTAATGTTAGGCACGGTTTAACTCCTTTTTCTTTATCTAACCATGTAATTATAACATATCGAAAAATGTTTTGCAACTGTTAATCGGCAGTATGTTTAATTTTTTTTGTTTTACAAACAATAAATTTATGAGAAACCCCCGGTATTTTTCGGATATGGCGGTGGAGTTTTGCAAGGCGCGGCGCACCTATCAAGACGGCACTGTCAAGTTTTACGAGGTGCGCGTCGACGAGAAGATGTCAAAAAAGCTGGATAGGCCGTGCGGCAACTACACGACGGTGGAGACGTCTTGTGTCATGAACAGCGCGGTCGACGAGTTCGCCAAGGTGTCCAAGGCCCTTTCGGGCGTGCTTGGCGATTATTTGCGCGACTGCAATAAAATCATGGTAGTGGGGCTCGGCAATCCCGACCTTGCGGCCGATTCGCTGGGCGACCGCGCGTTCAAGCGCATTAAAGTCACGCGGCAGTTCGACCGCGAGAAGTATTTGTGCGCGCTCACGCCCAACGTCCTCGGCATGACCGGCATCGAGAGCTTCGATATTATAGCCGCCGTCGTCGACAGAATCAAGCCCGACGCGCTCATTGTAATCGACTCGCTCACCGCCGCCGCGCCGCACAGGATAGCAAGCGCGTTCCAGGTGACGGACAGCGGTATAACACCCGGTAGCGGAGTGGAAAACCACCGCCCGCGCATAGACCGCGCGTCACTCGGTATCAAGGTGGTGTCGATAGGCGTTCCGCTCGTCGTGTACGCTTCAACGATAGCGCGCGCGTACTGTGCTGGAACGGGCGATTCTAACTTTGACATGGTAGTTACACCCAAGGACGTCGACGTACTCGTCGAGCACTGCGCGGGAATCATCGCGGACGCAATCAACAGCGCGTTCGCTTAAGAATTTTCTTGCATACGTAATACTGTCAAGCGCATATATAAGCGTATGTCAAATCAACCGATAGGCATCTTCGACAGCGGTATAGGCGGGATGTTCGTGCTGAATAAATGCGCTTCTCTCATGCCCAACGAGAGGTTTATATACCTTGCCGACAGTGCGTACATGCCTTACGGTACCAAGCATAGCGAGGTAATCAAGCGCGCCGCGTACCGTTGCGCCGACATGCTATTCGCCATGAACTGCAAAGCGATCCTCGTCGCTTGCAATACGGCGACGGAGAACGCAATAGACGGTATACGCACGCTGTATCCGGATAAAATCGTAGTGGGATTGGAACCTGCGATAAGACCTGCGCTAAGGGATTTACAAAGCGGATATATCGTTGCGCTCGTAACGCCCGCTACATACAGTTCGCAAAAATTCGGAAATATTGTGCAAAGTGCGCCCGATCGGATAGTAGCTCTGCCGTCCGAAAGGCTCGCAAGCCTTGTCGAGTGCGGCGACGACGACAATATCGAGCGCGAGGTTGTCAGCCTGTTATCGCCACACAGCGGCGCCAGCGCAATAGTGCTCGGTTGTTCGCATTACTCGTACATAAGACCGATAATAGAGAGCCGTTACGGCGGCATGGCTATATATGACGGCGGCGACGGCGCGGCGGCGAGATTGCTTTATCGCCTGAAAGAAAACGGTTTGACGGCGGCGCACGGCGCGCGCGGCAAGATAGATTTTTACAGTACCGTCAAGTGTATATAAAATCAGCGCCGTCACGATTTTATTCGGACGGCGATTGCACTAAATACAACATTTATTCGACTGTAACGGATTTTGCGAGGTTGCGCGGCTTGTCGATATCACAGCCGCGTTTCTTTGCTACGTAATACGCAAACAGCTGAAGCACGACCGCCGTAAGAACGGGGGACAAATCGTCGTCGCATTCGGGTATTGTAATCATTCCGTCTACGCAGTAATTGATTTTCGAGTTGGTGCGCGACGCTACGGCAAGGACGTCGCCCTCGCGCGCCTTGACGGCTTTTATATTCGATTCCATCTTGTGGTAGAGCGCGCTTTGCGTAGTGAGAGCAATGGTGAGAGTGCTTTTCTCTATCAAAGATATTGTTCCGTGCTTCAGCTCGCCGGCGGCGTAAGACTCGGCGTGAATGTATGAAATTTCTTTTAATTTCAGCGCGGCCTCCAGCGACGCGGCATAATCGGCGCCGCGGCCTATAAAGAATATGCAGTGCTTGTCGGCGTATTTGTCGGCGTACTTTTTCGCCAGATTGACCGTTGTATTGTTTAACGTTTCCGCGACTTTGTCATGGAGCTGTTCGAGACGGCCCGCTATTTCGGCATACCGCTTTTCGGTGACGGTGCCGAGTATACGCGCCATCTCTAATCCGATGAGGTACAAAACGCCGACCTGAGTGGTGTAGCCCTTGGTGGTCGCGACGGCTATCTCGGGGCCTGCATACGTGTACAAAACGTCGTCGGCGTCGACGGCGATTGTACTGTTGACCACGTTGACTATGGCGAGCGTGCGCGAACCGAGCTTTTTGGCAAGGCGAAGCGCGGCTACAGTGTCCGCCGTTTCGCCGCTCTGGCTGATAACGACGGTGAGCGTGCGTTCGTCTACAATCGGGTCGGAGTAGATATATTCGCTTGCGAGTATGCAGTCGACGGGTATACGGCACAGCTTCTCGATAAACGTTTTGCCGACTATGCCGGCGTGGTATGCCGAGCCGCAGCCGACGATATCTATCTTTGTCAATCCCTCGAGATACGCTTTGTCGAACTTGACGTTGTCGAGGTGAACCAGTTTATTTTTTATACGCGTGCGCACAGCCATGTCGATGGCGTGGGGCTGCTCGTAAATCTCTTTGAGCATGAAATGGTCGTAGCCGTCCTTCTCGGCGGCGCGAGCGTCAATATCGTAGTGAGCGGGCGTCTTTTTGATCGGGCGTCCGTCGCTGTTGAAAAATTTTGCCTCGTCCGCCGAAACCATTGCTATCTCGCCGTCGTTCAGTCTTACGAAATCGTGCGTCCGAGACAGAGCGGCGGTTATGTCCGACGTGATAAAGTTCTCGTTATTTCCAATTCCGACGATGAGCGGATTGTCCTTCCGTATAGCGTACAGCGTATTAGGACTGTCGGTGCCGAGAATAGCTACTGCGTACGCGCCCTTGAGCCGTTTGATAAGCATGGTCAGAGTCTTGACCATGTCGCCGCAGTACAGGTGCTGAATAAGATGCGCTATTGTCTCGCTGTCAGTTTCGCTTTTGAATGTGTAACCGAGCCCTGTAAGTTCGGCTTTGATTTCCGCATAGTTTTCGATTATGCCGTTGTGCACTATCGCAAAACGCCCGTCATGAGAAGAATGCGGGTGAGAGTTGATTTCGCTCGGCTTGCCGTGCGTAGCCCAGCGCGTATGGCCTATACCTATAGTGCCGCTCGGCGCTTTGCCCGCTGTCTTAGCTTCGAGCGCCGCTATTTTGCCGACCGATTTGACCGTCGAAATAACGCCGTTGTCGAGCACTGCTATGCCGCTCGAATCGTAGCCGCGGTACTCAAGCTTCTTCAGTCCGTCGATGAGAATGGGCGAGGCCTGTTCTTTTCCTACATATCCGATGATTCCGCACATAATCCGTTATTCCTTATCTCCGTTGGGCGAGTCTTGTGCGTTGCCGTTATCTTCGACCGACGCGTCAGGCTTGTAAATGATAAACTTGACGATGAGAAATACAACGACGAGTATTGCGATTGCCAAAAAAGCGAGCGTGATATAGTTGACGTAATCGGCAAAGAGAAAGCCGATGAGCGTGATTATACCGCACGCCACGGCGTTTCCAGCGATTATTGAAACCAGTCCTTTGACAAACCCGATTTTCGTTATCGACGCGACCGCGCTTCCCGTCCACACGCCCGTGAGCGGAAGTGGAATGGCGACGAATCCTGCGGTGCCTGCCATGCGCTTGACGTCGCGCTTGGTAAACTTGAATTTTTTCCCGTCCTGCGATTGGTCGGAGTCATTTTTCTCGTCGCCGTCGGCGACCTGTCTTGATTTCTTTTCGAATTTGTCGTACAGGAATTTTCCGATTTTCGAAAAGAATTTTGTTTTTGACAGAGCGTTGATTATGGGGATAAGAATAATAAGCAGTATGGGCGCAATCATGCACGAGCCCAAAAACGCCCAGCCGAATGAAGCGGCCGGCGACAGTCCCATGCTCATGCCGAACGGAATGGCAAAACGCGCTTCGGCAATCGGTATCATTGACAGTAGAAATACGGCAAGCGGCGCGCCGAGCGACGAGCTCATCGCGTCCGCCATGCTTTGAACAAAAGCACTCATACAGTGTATATTATAGGCAATTTAATGAGAATATGTCAATTGATTTGGTTGGTTTGCAGTTATTTTACGGATTTTATTGACATGAAGGCGGAAAAATATTATAATCGATTGCAGTAGCCAATATAATAAATGCTTAGGAGGGTTTTATGGCTAAGTATTTCGGAACGGACGGCATCAGAGGTAAGTACGGTGACAATCTCGACGCGGCTCTTGCGTACAAAGTCGGACTTGCCATTGTCGCGTATTTCGGCAAAGGTCAGATTGTCGTCGGACGCGACACCCGGGTTTCGGGACCGGAAATAGAGGAATCGCTCATCAGCGGACTCAAGCGCGGCGGCGCGGAGGTGCTGAAGGTCGGCATTCTTCCCACACCGGCAATCGCGCGCATGGCCATTATGCACGGAGCACTGTGCGGCATTGTTATATCCGCCTCCCACAATCCGCCCGAGTACAACGGCATCAAGATATTCGACGGAAGCGGCGTCAAGCTGAGCGAGGAGCAAGAGGGCAGCATCGAATACTATATCGACAATCCGTCCGAGCTTCGCGCCGTCGGATCGGTTATGGAAATTACCGATGCGCGGCAAAAGTATATTGACTTTCTCGTGCAAACGGTCGACTGCGACATGACTGGCGCCAAGGTGTGGCTGGACTGCGGTTACGGCGCGGCGTCAACCGTTGCAAAGCAGGCGTTCGAAAAATTGGGCGCGAAAGTGGAGATGGAAAACTGCTCGCTGCGCGGCGAGAAGATAAACTGCGGTTGCGGCGCCCTTCATCCCGATTATGTCATGCATTCGATGGTGGGGACAGATTACAAGCTCGGCTTTTCCTACGACGGCGACGCGGACAGACTTTCGTTCGTGTTTGACGGCAGGGTGATGGACGGCGACTCGGTGCTGTACAACATCGGGCGCGAGATGACCCTCAAAGACAATGTTGTTGTCGGAACAATTCTTTCCAACACCGCGCTCGAGCGTAGGCTGGAAAAGGACGGCAGGCGGCTTGTAAGAACGCCCGTCGGAGATAAATATATATGCGATTTGATGTTTAAGAAGGGTTACAACCTCGGCGGCGAGCAGAGCGGACACTATATAGTTTACCCGCAGGCGACGACGGGCGACGGCATAATGTCGAGCATGATGCTTACCAAGACGCTATGCAAATCGGGCAAGATAGGCGAATTTATAGAGCTCAATCTTTTCCCGCAAAAGGCAATTGCAGAGTACGCCGACCAGTCGATAATGTACGACAAGGAAATGGTGGCCATGATAGAAGAATACACCGCACGGCTGTCGGGCATAGGCAGGCTGATTGTCAGAATGTCGGGTACCGAGCCTAAGGTGCGCGTAATGTGCGAATGCGAGGACGCGCGCAAGATCGACGAGGTGCTGTCGGTATTCAAAAAGTATATCAACAACCGCAAGTCGGACAGATAATGAAATAAATCGTATAACGGCGTCCATATTTTCGTAAACGGCGCCGTTTTTCTTGAATTAAAAGCGCCGAAATTCGACAAAATAATAAAAGTTGTTGTAATGTATTGACAAATATTTGTGAGTATGGTATCATATTCAATGGCAAATTTCGTATATTTTCTATGAGGCCGAATGTCGGAAGAGCGTAAAAACCCCGTCCAACAGAATAATGACGGAAATAAGCCGAAAAACGAATTCCCTGCGTTGTTTTCGCCGAGATACAGAAGCGTCCTTTTGACGTTTATTTACGACGTGCTCTTTATTGCGGGCGCGTTTTGGCTTGCGCGTTTTACAATGTTCTACGACGAAAGCGTCGCATTTCCGACAAACTACCTGGAATTCGAGATTCCCATAATGATCGTTATGGTCGCCGTGCCCATCAGCATGCTCGCTCTGTTCGACTGCTACAACGTCGTGTGGAAGTATGCGGGACGCGTCGAATTTATCAAGTTCTTCACTTCGTATTCTATTTCGTTCTTGCTGCTTTTGGCAGTCAAGGCTATAATTTATTCCGCCTTCAACGTCGAACTGTGGGGCACACAGATTGTACTTTTCATCTTCTTCGCCATGATTGCGACGGGGTTGATGCGCTTTTTCAACATCATTGTCAGGTATATCAGGTACTTGCGGCGCGGCAATCTCCCTGCAAGCGCGGACGGAGCCAAGCTGAAACGCACCATTATTATGGGCGCGGGCAATATAGGGTCGGTACTTGCCAACAGGTTTTTTAACAACGTGCAGGAGGGGTACCTGCCCGTCGCGTTTATAGACGACGATACGGACAAGCACGGCAGGACGATTGCGGGCGTGCTCGTCGCGGGCGGACTCAATCAGATTGACAGTATTGTCGAGCAATTTGCGCCCGATATTTTCGTAATTGCAATTACGGAGCTGACAAAATCTCAGCTCAAGGCCATTTATGAGCGGCTTTCACGGTTTAACGTGCCCATCAAAATGTTGCCGCAGATAAGCGACGCAATGGCGGCAAACTCTTCGCTCGAATTGCACGATATCAAGATAGAATCGCTGTTGGGGCGCGACGAGTTTAAGGTCCGTCGCGAGCTCGTCGATATGTCGGTCAAGGACAAGGTCGTCATGGTTACGGGCGGTGCGGGATCGATTGGGTCCGAGCTGTGTCGTCAGGCGCTGTCGTTTGGGTGCAAGCACCTCGTCATATTCGATCAGCACGAGAACGGCATGTTCAACATCGATCAAGAGTTTCAGAAAAAATACGATCCGTCGCGGTACACGCTCGTCGTCGGCACGGTTAGGGAAGCGGACAAGCTCGCAAGCGTGTTGGAGCGCTTCCGTCCCGAGTCGGTATTCCATGCCGCGGCGTACAAGCATGTTCCGATGATGGAAATCGCGCCGACCGAGGCGATCAAGAACAACGTGTTCGGCACCAAGAACGTGATAGAGCAGTGTCAAAAGGCAGGCGTTAAGCGTTTTGTTCTCATTTCGACGGACAAGGCGGTCAATCCCGCGAACGTCATGGGTGCGTCCAAGCGCCTTGCGGAAATGCTAGTACAGACCCGCGCCGCGGACAGCGAAATGCAGATGGCGGCTGTCAGATTCGGCAACGTGCTCGGATCGTCGGGCTCGGTCATACCGACGTTCCTGCGCCAGATAAAAGAGGGCGGTCCTATAACCGTCACCGACAGAAACATCAAGCGCTATTTCATGACTATACCCGAAGCCGTAAGGCTGGTATTGCAGACGGGCGCGTTGGCAAGCAGCGGCGAGGTGTTCGTCCTCGACATGGGCGAACCGGTTTATATTTACGATTTGGCATGCAACCTTATCAGGCTAAACGGCTACGTGCCCAATCAGGATATTCAGATAGTAATTTCCGGTCTGCGCCCGGGCGAAAAGCTGTTCGAAGAGCTCAGATACGACAAAGAGGACGTAGACAAAACCCTGCATGAGGGCATCTTCGTCACAAAGCTCGAAAAGATAGATAGGAAGAGTTTTGACAAAAATCTTGCCGAGCTCAAAAAACTCGCTTTGGCCGAGGACGAGGACGGCATCGAGAGCAAGGTGTTTACTATGGTCCCGTCGCAAGCGCGCATGCAGGCGTTGAGAGAGCGCGAGGCGAGCTTGAAGGCGGCGGCGGCAGAAGCAAAGATGAACGAGGAATTGGCGGCGCTAAACAGCGAGACCGCAAAAAAGACGGAAATGAGCAACGTAGACGGCCAAGCCTTGTCCGAAGTGGTGGCGAGTACAAGCGACGACGACGGCGGCGCGCGTATCGGCGCATGACGTTCGATTTTTCGATAAATAAACAGAGATTTTCAGGCGCTTTGCGCATATTTTATCTCGGCATGCAATATACAACGAATATGCTCGCAAAATAGTTAGGAGGCGCGGGAGTGAACATGCTTTGGTGGCAAGCCATGGTTTTGGGGCTTGTACAAGGATTGACCGAGTTTCTGCCCGTGTCGTCGAGCGGGCATTTGATACTTGTAAGAGAACTCATGGGGCTTAATCAATCGGGCTCTTTTTTGCTGTTTGACGTTGTAGTCCACGTCGGGACATTGGTCGCGGTGCTTATAGTGCTGTACAAGGACGTAATCGCGCTGTTCAAGCGGCCGTTCAAGCGGCTCGGCATGCTGATTGTAGCGACAATCCCCGCCGTTATAGTCGGGCTGACTTGCGAAGATTATATATCCGAATATTTCTCTACGGCGCAGTACATTTGCTTTTTCTTTCTGTTCACCGCTATAATCATGCTCGTCAGCGAGGTGGTCGCCAAGCACAACAAAGATCAAAAAGATCTCGGTTGGGGTAGCGCTATCGCAATGGGCGTCATGCAAGGCGTGGGTGTGTTCCCCGGCGTTTCGCGCTCGGGCTCTACCATATTCGGCGGAACAGTGACGGGTGCAAAGAGCAAGCAGATAGCGACGTTCTCGTTTCTGATGAGCATACCTGTAATTTTGGGATCGCTACTGTTCAGCATATTGGACGTAGGCAAGGCGGGCGCGCTCGGCAGTATAGATTGGTTTAGCTTGGGCGTCGGCGCGGTGACTGCGTTCGTGTCCGGATATCTCGCAATACGCATCATGCTTCGGCTTATATCCAAGGCCAATTACAAATGGTTTTCCGCGTACTTGCTTGTCATATCGATATTGACTTTCGCATTTTACTTTCTTCCGGCAGTGAGATAAAAATCAAAAAGCACGGACAAAGTTAATATTTGTAACCCGTATATTTCCGCAGTCATATATAATGTGTATGATTGCGGTTTTTTTTGGTGGAAGATCGTGCGAGCACGATATCAGCATCATTACGGGGCTTCAAACGCTGTCGGCGTGCAAGCGGCCGTGCGTAGGCGTGTATATCGGCACGGACGGCGTTTGGCGCACCAGCAACGAGTTTGACAGCGTCAACGCTGTGCGCAACGGGCGGTTTAAGGGTCGCGTAGTGCATATACGCCCGGACGAAAACTATCTGTATTGCGGCAACAAGAGGCTGTGCAAGATAGATGTCGCCGTCCTTTGCATGCACGGCATACTCGGCGAGGACGGGGCTTTGCAGGGCATGCTCGAAATGTGCGCAATCCCGTACACGGGTAGCGGCGTCGAGGCGTCGGCAATAGGCATGAACAAGCTTTTGTCCAAGCGCGTATTCGAGCGAGCGGGGCTTCCCGTCGTGCCCTATGCCTTGCTTAGACACGACGATTACACGAAGGACGCGCACGGCAGTGTAAAACCGATAATCGAGCAAATCGGATTTCCGCTGATAGTAAAGCCCAACAATCTCGGCAGTTCTATCGGCATAACGATAGCCAACAACATAAACGAATTGTATAAGTCCGTGCGCGTAGCGTTTGAGTGGAGCGAAACCGTTATTATCGAAAAAGCGCTCAAAAATTTTACCGAGGTAAACTGCGCCGTGCTCGGCGACGGCTATAACGAAGTCATTGTATCGGACACCGAACAGCCCGTCGGGTGGAAGGAGTTTCTCACATTCAAGGATAAGTATTCGGGTGACGTAAAGTCGAACAAGCACAAAATTCCCGCAGGTATTCCCGAAGAGCGAAACGACGAGGTCAAGTCGCTTGCGGTCAAAGTGTTTAACGCGGTAGGGTGTTCGGGCGTCGCGCGCATAGACTTTATGCTGACAGAAAACGAGATTTTCGTCAATGAGATAAATACAATCCCGGGCTCTTTGTCAAGTCCGCTGTTTAGAAAAAGAATGGACTTTTCGGAGCTGATTGAACGGCTGATTGCCTATGCGGAACTGAAAAAAGCGCGTTTCGACCGCTTGAAACGCGTTTACACTCCGATAGAGCCGATAATAGGGAAGTAATTGCAATCTGTCGATACGTTTTCATGCGTATTTGCCAAATACATTTTTGTCGAAAAAAAAGTAATATGCGTGATTACGCTTTCATATAATCTACTGATGCGTAACGCTATGGATTGTAGCGGCAAAAAGGAGATTATCATGAAAAAGAAAATCACGGCTATTTTACTTGCGGCGACGGCGCTTTCTTCGGCGTTCGCTCTTACCGGGTGTTCATCGCACGAGGACAAGCGCAATACGGTATACGATATCGACGCAACATTGTCCGAGGACTATACTTTAGCTTGTTCGGTCACCTGCGACTACGTCAACAACACCGACGTGCCGCTTTCCGAGCTGTGGTTTCACTTGTATCCCAATGCGTACAGAAACGGCGCGACGTACAGTCCCATTCCGGCGAGCAAAACGTATGTTGCTTATCCTGCCGGCAAGAGCTATTCGGTGCTCGATATTACAGATGTAGAGGTCAACGGCAATCCCGTCGACGTTGTGATTACAGGTACGGACGAAAATATTCTGTCCGTAAGCCTGCCGTCCGCTATCGATCCGACGGATAGCGCGAAAATATCGATAGAGTACACAGTCAAGCTGCCCAACGTCAAACATCGCTTCGGGTATGCCGACAAGGTTGTCAATCTCGCCAATTTCTATCCGATAGCGTGCATGTATCGCGACGGCGCGTTTGTCGCCGATCCGTACTATTCGACGGGCGATCCGTTCTTCAGCGACGTCGCCGATTACAACGTCAAACTGACGGCGCCGAGCAAGTATACCGGCGCGTTTACCGGCACTCTGACATCCAAAGCGGACGAGGGCGGCAACACTACTTACAATATCAAGGCGGACAACGTCCGCGACTTTGCGGCGGTGTTCGGCGAGTTCGAGAAGATGAGCGGAGTGGCGGGATCGACGATAGTCAACTATTTTTACACGACCGACAGCGAGCCCGAGAGGTCGCTCAACGCGGCTATTGACGCTATCAAGACGTTCGGGGATATGTTCGGCGCGTATGCCTATCCCGAATACTCGGTCGTTCAAACGTCGTTTATTCACGGCGGAATGGAGTATCCCGGGCTTTCCATGATATCGGACGCGTACAAAGGCGACCCGTATATCGATATCATAGTGCACGAAACGGCACACCAGTGGTGGTATGCTGCGGTCGGTAACGACGAGGTGCGCAACGCCTGGCTGGACGAAGGGCTTACCGAGTATTCTACAATGCTGTTCTATCAGGAAAATACCGAAGGGTATGCCTATACCTTCGACAGCAAGCGCGCGGACGCATTGACGGCGTACATGCTTTACTGCGAGACGTACAAACATAACGGTCTCGACGATATATCGATGACGCGCGCTATCAACGAGTACGAGGACGACACCGAATATTCGTACATGATTTACGTAAAGGGCGCGCTCATGCTCGACGATGTCAGAAACACCGTCGGCGACGCGGCGTTTATGCAGGCGCTCAAAAATTACTATGCAGACAACAAGTTCGCCATTGCCGAGCCGCAAAACCTGATAGGCGCTATGGAAAACGCGTCGCACCGCAAACTCGAGGGTTTGTTCAACGCCTGGCTTGACGGCAACGTCAAGCTGTACGGCGGAAAATAGAGGGAAATTGCGAAGTTATGCACTTATGCACAAAGTTATGAACAATGCGTTGTGCAAACAATGTGCATGATGTGCATAACTGTACGACATCACGGGATTTGCGATTATGGCGTTTGTAACGGTAAGAAAGAGAACATTGATTATAATATTGTCGGTAGTGATTGCAATCGTCGCGGTAGTGGCGACGGCGGCGGCGGTGATAACGGCGGCGCGTGCCGACAACGGCATTACGATAGTCATTGACGCCGGGCACGGCGGCATTGACGGTGGGGTTGTAGGTGTAAAAACGGGCACTAAGGAAAGCGATATCAACCTATCCATTTCCAACTATTTGATGAAATACTTTAAGGACGCCGGCTACAACGTCGTTATGACGCGGAACGATTCGGGCGCTGCGATGAGCGGGCTCAAGTATAACAAGCGCGAGGATATGCGAGCGCGCCGCGATGTTGTCGAGCGCGCCGCACCCGACCTTGTAATCAGCGTGCACTGCAATTCGTACCCGCAGGGCAGTGTCAACGGGGCGCAGGCATTTTACTCGTCGGGCGCGTCGGTCGGCAAGCAGTATGCGGAAGTTTTGCAAAGCTATTTTAACGATACTCTCAATTCCAAGCCGCGCTCGGCGGCCGTCGGAGACTACTACATACTCAATTGCACCGAATACCCGTCGGTGCTGTGCGAGTGCGGGTTTCTGTCAAACGCTCAAGAAGAGGCAAAGCTTACCACCGCGAGCTACCAAGAAAAGGTTGCATATACGATATTTTCGGCTGTCAATTCCGTTTTCTACGACAAAGCGTAAGCGCGTCGAAATATACGCTCGAAACATTATATTTATGCTTGCAAAAATTTCCGCGGTATGGTACAATTGATTAGGGAAAAGCCGCCGCGAAAAAAGCTTTCTTTCGTCGTAATCGTCGGTTTGTCCGACGGTTGCGGCGTTTTGTTTTAGAGATACGGCGGCAGGGCACAACATGCGCTTACAACGAGCGCACTGTGAGGTGAAAAACGCATGGCGGTGATAAAATACATTACGGCGGGCGAGTCGCACGGCAAAATGCTCGTCGGCATAATCTCGGGTATTCCCGCAGGACTGCGTATCGACGGCAGCTTTGTCGACGGCGAATTAGGCCGCCGCATGCAGGGTTTCGGGCGTGGCGGCAGAATGAAGATAGAGCGCGACAGAGCCGAGTTTGTAACGGGCGTTCGCGCGCATTATTCCATCGGCAGTCCTATTACCGCCGTTATTTACAATAAGGATTTCGACAATTGGTCGAACGCAATGGGCGAAAATGCCGCGGCCGAGGCAATGGAAGCAAAACGCGTCACGGCGGTGCGCCCCGGGCATGCCGACCTGTCGGGGGCCGTTAAATACGGCTTTACCGACGCGCGCAATGTTTTGGAGCGCGCTTCCGCGCGTGAAACGGCAATGCGAGTAGCGCTCGGCGCCGTCGCCAAACTTTACTTAAAATCGCTCGGCATAGAGATTGCAAGCCACACCGTATCGATAGGAAACATTACGGCCAAAGCGTGCTCGGACTATTCGGACATAAACGCGCGAGCGGACGGCGACGCAGTGCGCTGTCTCGACGGCGACGCGTCCGAGAAAATGGTAGAGGCTATTAAAAGCGCGGCGGAAGATGGCGACACTCTCGGCGGCGTGGTAGAAGTGGTGGTGACCGGGTGCAAGTCGGGCATAGGCAGTTACGTAGGCGAAGACAAAAAACTCGACGGTATAATCATGCGTGAGGTCGGATGCGTTCAGTCGATTAAGGCGGTCGAGATCGGGCGAGGCATTGAGAATGCTTCTTTGCGCGGTAGCGAAGTGCACGACGAGATATATCCGTGCGGCAAGCATTATATGCGCAAGACAAACCGCGCGGGCGGCGTCGAGGGCGGAATGACCAACGGCGAGAATATTATAGTCCGTGCGTATTGCAAGCCCATCCCGACATTGATGAAAGAGCTGAACACCGTAGATATTTCCTCGTATGAGGCGGTAAAGGCGGCGGCGGAACGCAGTGATGTGTGCGCGGTGCCTGCGATAGGCGTAGTGTGCGAAAGTGCGGTTGCGCTCGGGTTATGCGAGGCTTTATCGGATATGTTGGGCGGAGACACCATGCAAGAGGTTGTCGAGCGTTACGAGAATAAGGAGAGCAGTCATGAACAGTAATATTTACTGCGGGCAAAACGCAATGGAGGACGTTGTAAACGCGCTTGATTTTTGCTCGTTTAAGGTTACCGATTCCAATATAGCGAAGCTGTATCCCGAGCTCACTGCGGGCGCATACGTTATCCCCGCGGGCGAGAAGAGCAAGTCGCCCGAAATGCTGTTTAATATCCTCGCCAAGATGCAGGAGAGCAACGTCAAGCGCGGCGACAGAATAGCGTCTATAGGCGGCGGCGTTGTCAGCGACATCACCGGACTTGCCGCTTCGCTGTATATGCGCGGCGTGGAGTGGACCAATATTCCGACGAGCTTGATGGCGATGGTGGACGCCGGCATAGGCGGCAAGACTGCTATCGATTTCTGCGGAATCAAGAATTTGGTCGGCACATACCATAAGCCCGTCCAGATAGTGATTAATACCGATTTTTTATCGACGTTGCCAGAGCGCGAGTGGGTTTGCGGCGCGGGCGAGCTGATCAAGACGTGCCTATTGTCCGAAGACGCATACCGCGAGCTGTACGATAAGCTGGGTGGATTCAGGGCTAAGAAGCCCGACTACGTGTATGCGCTGATTTCGCGTTGCGTGGAGATAAAGAACGCTGTGGTCGTCGCCGATCCCAAAGAACAAAATCTTCGAAAGATACTCAACGTCGGCCACACCGTCGGACATGCGCTCGAGAGCGCCGACAATTACAAGCTAAGCCACGGCGAGTACGTGCTGAAGGGCATGATGACCGAAGCGGCTATGTGCAAGGACATAATCGAGCCCAAATTCTACAGACAGCTGTTGGAAATGACGCGGTGCTTTACGTCCGCGCCGAGGACGACTGCCAACGTCGTTTTGGAAAAGGCGACGCACGACAAGAAGAACGTCGGCTCGACGATTACGCTGATGGTTCCCGCTTCGTATGCGAACGTGATGGAAGTGCGTATGGAAACAAAAGACTTTATCGAGCGCTACAATCAAGCGATAAAGGAGCTTCGCTGATGAGCGACGTTTCGGTCAGGAAAATACATTCTTACGACCGCGTTGTCGAGTGCATGAGCGACAAGAGTATTTCCATCCGCGCGGTGCTGTTCAATGCGTTTGCCGTCGGCGGAAGGGTGCGAATAGACAACCTATTGCTGAGCGACGACGTTTTGTCCGCCGTCGATTGCGCAAAGCGGCTGGGAGCGAGGATAGAGCTCGACGGCAACAGCGCGTACATAGAGGGCGCGCCATTTGCCTCCTGCGAGCTCGATTGCGGCAATTCGGGAACGACCGCCAGGCTGTTGACGGGGCTACTTGCGGGGCTTAACGGAACGTTTACTATTACGGGCGACAAATCGCTGTCGTCGCGACCGATGAAGAGAGTGACCGACCCGCTTAAAATGATGGGCGCGGACATAGTAGATACCGACGGGCATTTGCCGCTAACCGTCCACGGCGCACCGTTGCACGGTATCGAGTACAAAATGCCGGTGGCTTCCGCGCAGGTCAAGAGCGCGATTATGCTTGCGGCTATCAACGCCGTCGGCACGACTACGATAATCGAGCCCACAAAATCGCGCGACCACAGCGAGAACATGCTATGCGCCATGAACGGAAACGTTAAGGTGGACGGCGACAGAATAGAAATAGGTCGGAGCATTATTCACAGTCAATATTTTACTGTGCCGGGCGACATATCGTCGGCGGCTTTCCCAATCTGTCTTGCGCTCGCTTCGGGTGGAAAGTGCGTGGTGAAAAACGTCGGCATAAACAAAACGCGCACAGGCATACTCGACGTGCTCGAAAATATGGGCGCAAATATAAAATATTCTAACGTCGTAAACACGGCGGAGCCGTCGGCTGATATCACGGTCGTCGGAGACGGGAAACTAAAGCCATTCGTTATAGACGGCGACATCGTTCCCCGTCTTGTCGACGAAATTCCCGTACTGTGCGCGCTTGCTTGCTTTGTAGACGGAGTGAGCGTTGTAAAAGGCGCAGGCGAGCTCAAGGTCAAAGAGACCGACAGGATTGCGACGGTTACGGCCGCGCTTTCCGCTCTCGGCGCAGACATTGTTCCGACTGATGACGGCATGATTATCCATGGCGGAAAGAAACTCAAATTCGGCGTAGTGGACCCCAAACTCGACCACCGTATAGCGATGGCGGCGGCTGTAGCGGGCGCGGCGGGAGAGGGCGTCAAGATACTTGACGGCGACTGCGTTTCGGTCAGTTATCCCAACTTTTACAAAGAGGTGATCGGTGATTAAATCGGCACTGCTCGGCAGAGATATATCATATACATTGTCGCCCAAGGTCCATGCGGAAATCGCGCGGGCGCTGAACGAGGAAATGAGCTTTGACGTGTTCGACGTGACGGTAGACGAGCTGTCGGGAGCTGTCAAAAACTTGCTTAAAACTTACGACTGCTTTTATATCACCAAGCCGTACAAAACCGATATGATAAATTTCGTGCGCGAGCTAAAGACGGACGTCGGCGTAAACTTCGTAATATCGCGCGGCGCGGTGGGGTACAACACCGACGGCATGGGATTTATCAGCGCGCTCGACAAGAGGTTTACCGATTGGCGCGACAATGTAATCGCAGTGCTCGTTCTCGGCGCGGGTGGCGCGGCGTACGCCGTGACGGAAGCGCTGATCAAGTCGGGCAAAAAGGTGTATATCCTCAACCGCACGGCACTTTCCGCCGCAAAGCTGTGCAAGAAGCTGGGCGCCGAGCTGTATCTCAATCAGCCAGCCGAAATGATAGTCAACTGCACGAGCGCGGGACTGCACGGCGAGGATATACTCAACAATCTTTGCATACTTCCCGAATTCGAATACGCATACGATTTGATTTATTCGCCCGAGGTCACGCCTTTTTTGCGCAGAATGAAGGATGCGGGAGCAAAAGTGTGTAACGGCAGCGACATGCTGATTTTCCAGGCGATAGAGGGCGATAAGATTGCGTTCGGGATAACTACGGACACGCAGAAGATTTTTTCGATGGTCGAACCCAAGTTAGCCGATATTTTCAAAAATAAATAAGCGTGGAGGAAAAACATGAAAATACTTGTTCTCAACGGCGTAAATATCAATATGACGGGAAAGCGCGAGGAGGTGTACGGCAGTGAAACACTCGACAGCATCAACGCGAGACTCGGTAAGTTTATCGAAGAGCGCGGCGGCACGCCCGAGTTTTTCCAGTCAAACAGCGAGGGAGCGATAGTCGACAGACTTCAGCAGGGCGGATTCGACGCGCTCATTATCAACGCCGGCGCATACACGCATTACTCGTACGCAATAGCCGACGCGCTGTACTCGGTAAAAGCGAGGAAGATCGAAGTGCATATTTCCAATATTCTCGCGCGCGAAGAGTTCAGGCAAAAGAGCGTTATTTCCAAAAACTGCGACGGCTGTATAACGGGATTCGGCGCCGACGTGTACTTCATGGCTGCAGACTATTTGCTGTGGAAAAAGGACTGATGACCGACCGTAAATTGTGTCTGATAGGCGGCATGGGCAGCGGCAAAAGTAAGCTGTCCCGCCGATACAGCGCGCTTGTCGGCGGTGAGGCAATCGATACCGACAAGGAGTTTGTCGAACGTTACGGCGATATCGGCGCCTTTTTTGCAGAGCACGGCGAACAAGAGTTCCGCAAGTGCGAAGAGCAGTTGATGATAGAGGCGTCGAAATCGGACGCTTGTGTTATCGCAACGGGCGGCGGCGCGGTACTCAACAGGCGTGGAATGAACGCATTGAGGAGTACGTGCGACGTAGTATGGCTGACTGCGCCGATAGAAGTTTTGCGGCAACGCATTATGAAAAGTAATCGGCCGCTGAAGAACAGCCTCGACGTTGTAATGAAAGAGCGCGAGCCGCTGTATAGAAAATATGCAGACTATATTATCGATACGTCGGACGACTCGCTAAAAGAGCTCGAAAGCGCTTTGAAAACGCCGCGGAAACGCCGTTACGATTTCGTACTGTGCGATTCGGACGACACACTGCTTGATTTTCAAAAGGCGTACGTGTGGGCGCTCGCAAAGACGCTTAAATCTTTCGGCGTCGAGAGCGACAGAGCCGCGATAGAATACAAGCTAATCAACGACGTGCTGTGGCACAAGCTCGAGCGCGGCGAGATAGAACGGTCGAAGCTGAAGATTGCAAGAGCACAGGCGCTGTCAAAGGCGCTAGACTCGTCGTTCGATCCGTACAACTTCAATGATATATACACTTCATACATGCAAAAGACGCGCTTTACGCTGAAAGGCGCAACCGAGTTTTGCGATGATGTGCGGGCTACCGGCGCCAAGCTGTACATAATAACCAACAGCTTCGAAGAAATGGCGAGGGAGCGGCTCAAAGTTTTCGACGGGCATATCGACGGCTATTTTGTTTCGGAGGCTGTCGGTTACGACAAGCCCGATACTAAGTTCTTCGACGCTGTGCTTGACGGCGTTGGCGTGGAGGATAGGTCGCGCGTCATCGTGTTGGGCGACAGCGAAACGTCCGATATCACGGGCGGTATGAACAGCGGACTTGATACGTGCTTGTACGACGTGAACAATGCGCGGCAAACAGCGGCGGACTTTCATGTATCGAGCTATGACGAATTTTTGAAACTTTTGTAGGTTTAACGCGTCAAAATATTTGTCAAAATTCGTAAAACGCGTTATAATGTAATCGGAGGCTGTATGGCTAATTACGAAATACTCAAGAGCGGAACGGATATTCGCGGACGGGCTATTCCGTCCGACGACAAGCCGGCTACGCTTACCGAAGAGGCTGTTGCCGATTTGGCGGCCGCTTTTGCGCTGTGGCTGACAAGGCGCACCGGCAAACCTAACTGCAAAATCGTCATAGGGCGTGATTGTAGGCTTACCGGCGAAGCGTTTACGGCGGCTATTTTGAATACGCTTCAAAATTCCGGCTTGGAATTGTGCGATTGCGGCATGTTTTCCACGCCTACGGCATTCCTTGTCACGCAGTTTCCCTCCGTACAAGCGGACGGCTCGATAATGATAACGGCGAGCCATCATCCCAAGGATATCAACGGGCTGAAATTCTTTACGAAAGAGGGCGGCGTGAACAGCGCCGAACTCGACGAGATTATCGCCATAGCCAATGCCGGCGAGAAGATAGAGTCGAACGAATTCTCGTCGATAATCAAGCGCGACTGCATGAAATTATACTGCGATATGCTCGTCGACGTCGTGCGAAGCGGCACGGCGCTATCCACACCGCTTGACGGCATGAAGATAGTAGTCGACGCCGGTCACGGTGTGGGCGGTTTCTTCGCCGAGCGAGTGCTTCAGCCGTTGGGCGCCGATATATCGGGCTCGCAGTTCTTAGAGCCGGACGGCAATTTCCCCGCGCATGCGCCCAATCCCGAGAACAAAGAGGCTATCGAGAGCCTGAAAGAACGTGTGCTCGAGGTTGGCGCCGATCTCGGCGTTATATTCGATGCGGACGCCGATCGCTCGGCAATAGTGGCAGCTGACGGCACGGAGATCAACCGTAGCGCACTCATCGCGCTCGCCGCGGCAATTACATTGCCGGATAATGAAGGCGCAACAATAGTCACCGATTCGGTCACGACCGAAGGGCTTAAAGTATTTATAGAGAGCTTAGGTGGTGTTCAGCACCGCTATAAGCGCGGCTACCGCAACGTAATCGACGAGGCAAAGAGGATCGGCGCGCCCCTTGCAATAGAGAGCAGCGGCCACGCCGCTTTCGCCGAGCATTATTATCTCGACGACGGCGCGTACTTTATCGTCAAAATTCTCGTCACAATGGCGGCGCTTAGGGCAGAGGGTAAGGATATTACCGACCTGATTGCCGATTATCGCGAGCCGCTAGATCAAGCGGATGTACGTCTGAACTTCACAACCGAAGATTTCAAGCCGCTCGCCGAGAAGATCACATACAGATTGCAGGGCGTATCGGAAAGATTGCTCAATCTTACGCCCGACAGCTACGAAGGCGTCAGGGCATATGTTCCGCACGCCGACGGTTATTTTATAGTCAGAACGAGCGTTCACGACCCCGTCATGCCGATATATATCGAATCGGACAAACCGGGCGGAGTGCTGTCGATAGCGCGATTCTTGTATTCGTTCCTGTTCGGCTTCCGCGGCCTCGATTGCACGCCGCTTGTCGAATTTATCGCTCAAAAAGAAGAAGAGTACGCCGCGCAAGCGGCCGAAGAAGAGTACGCCGAACAATCGACAGACGAAGAGTCTGCCGACGGGCAAGTCGGAGAAGATTATATCGAAGAAGAAGCCGAAACTGCCGATTGGTTTTTCAAAGAGCAGCAGACAAACGAAAATAACGAAGCCGACGTCGGCGTCGATGAAGATATATTTTAACAAACCGAATTCACAAGGAGAGAAAAGAGTATCATGATCGGTGAAGAGCAGCTTACAATATCTACCATTCGCATGCTCAGTGCGGACGCTATCGAGAAGGCCAAGAGCGGACATCCCGGCATTTGCCTCGGGGCGGCGCCCATGGCTTACACTTTGTTTGCCAAGCATCTAAAGCACAACCCGCAAAACCCCAACTTTTTCGACCGTGACAGGTTTGTTCTGTCGGCGGGGCACGGCTCGATGCTGTTGTACTCGTTGCTTCACTTGTTCGGTTACGGCATGACGAAAGAGGATCTCATGCGCTTCCGTCAGCATACGTCCAAGTCGCCCGGCCATCCCGAGTACGGCGTGACGGCGGGCGTGGAGGTTTCGACGGGGCCGCTCGGTCAGGGTATTGCGAATGCCGTCGGGTTTGCGCTCGCGGAGCGTGTGCTTGCCGACAAGTTCAATCGCGACGACGTCAAGCTCGTCGATCATTACACTTATGCGCTGTGCGGCGACGGTTGCATGATGGAGGGCATCGAGAACGAGGCGGCCTCATTGGCGGGCACGCTCAAGCTCGGCAAGCTAATCGTGCTTTACGACAGCAATCATATAACAATCGAGGGCAGTACCGATCTTGCTTTTACCGAGGACGTGGGAAAACGTCACGAGGCACTCGGTTGGCAGGTGCTTAAAGTGAGCGACGGCGAGAATATCGACGCGATTTCGGCGGCGATTACTCTTGCCAAGCTCGACACTACAAGGCCGACTCTTATTATAGTCGACACAACGATAGGTTACGGTTCGCCGCTCGCAGGCACCAACAAATGCCACGGCGCACCGCTCGGCGAGGAAAACGTAAAAGAGCTTAGAAAAGCGCTAGGCTACAAACAAAAGCCGTTCGAGGTAGCGCCGCAGGTCACCGAGTATATTTCTTCGTTGCAGCCCGGTTTTGCCAAGTACGAAGCGGAATGGAACAAGAAAGTCAAGGCGTACAAGACCAAATATCCGGAGGACTACGAGGAGTTTCAGCGTTGGCGCAAGGGCGACGTCGACTTTTCGGACCTTGACAGCATTTACGAAATGCCTCAAAAGGACGAGGCCACTCGCGCTTCGTCGAGCCGCATACTCAATAAGATCGCAGAGAAATGTCCCTTTATCATGGGCGGGTCTGCCGACCTTGCCACGTCCAACCTCGTCGTGATCAAGGACGGCGGCGACGTTTCGGCGACCGAGTCCGGCAGGAATATTCACTTCGGCATACGCGAGCACGCCATGGGTGCTATTGTCAACGGCATGTACTTGCACGGCGGTATCTTGCCGTTCTGCGCAACGTTTACGGTATTTTCAGACTACATGAAAGCGGCTATACGCATGAGCGCGCTCATGAATATACCGGTCCTGTATATTCTCACTCACGACAGCATCGGCGTGGGTGAGGATGGACCTACGCATCAGCCTATCGAACAGCTCGAGATGCTCAGATCCATTCCCAATATAAAAGTTTTCCGTCCAGCAGATGCGAAGGAGACGGCAGCGGCGTACGAATCGGCATGGACGGGCAAGAGCCCGACGGCAATCGTGTGCTCGCGCCAAAACCTGCGCCAGCTCAAGTGCACGGGCACGGACGCGCTTTACGGCGGATACATTGTGTCCGACAGCAAGAAAGACACGCCCGACGTCATACTGATTTCCAACGGATCCGAGCTTGCCATAGCGCTCGACGCGCAAAAGGCACTCGCCGCCGAGAAAATCGACGCGCGTGTAGTCAGCATGCCGTGTATGGAATTGTTCGATATCCAGACTTTGAAGTACCGCGAATCGGTGTTACCCTCCGAAGTTCGTGCGCGCGTAGCCGTCGAAGCAGGGCGGTCTACAAGCTGGTACAAATATGTCGGACTCGACGGCGAATGCTGCTGTATAGACAGCTTCGGCATGTCCGCTCCGGCTAACGTCATGTTCGAAGTGTGCGGATTTACGGCGGACAACGTCGTATCGCTTGCCAAAAAGACATACAAAAAGTGCCAAAAGGCGGCGGCGTTGATACCTCCGACAGAGGATGTTAAATAATATGGCGAGCAAGTTTTTCGCTTTTCTCGACAGAATGAAGCTTATCGGCCGCTGGTCGCTCATGCGCAACACGGCAAGGGAGGATGTCGCTCAGCACACCATGCAGACGGCGCTCATTGCGCACGCGCTTTGCACGATAGAAAACACTCTGTTCGGCGGCGACTACGACGCCGACAAAGCGGCGGTACTCGCGCTGTATCACGAGGCGGCGGAGGTGGTGACAGGCGATCTGCCCACGCCCGTCAAGTATTACGACGACGATATCAACCGCGCGTACAAGAACATCGAGCACCGCGCCGAGGACAAGCTGATAGGAACATTACCCGAAGAGCTGAAAAACGCCTTTTCGCCGTTCGTTCGTCCCGACAAAGCGACGAAAGAATGCAGAATAGTCAAGTGCGCCGACAAGCTTAGCGCGCTTATAAAATGTGTGGAAGAATTGTCAGTCAACAATGTCGAATTCCAAAACGCATACGAAGCGACAAAGAAGACTCTCGACTCCGCGCCCGAAAAATCGGTCAAATACTTTATCGATACCTTTATCCCCGCATATTCGATGAGCTTGGACAACCTTTTGGGATAATCGGCGTAATTTATTAGGACAGAAACGAAGTGCAATCAAGAAGAATATCATCGAAAATCGGCGCTGTCGACTTCGGTATGCCCACTCTGATAGAGTTATCCGATGTCGAGAGCGCCGCGTTGTTTGCGCACACCTGCGGGCTTGATTTTGTCGAGCTCAATATGAACTTGCCGTATTTGCAAGTGGATACTTGGAATATCGCCGAGCTTCAAAAAATTTCACGAAAATACGGCGTATATTATACAATTCACTTGGACGAAAACTTAGACCCGTGCGATTTCAATCCGTATATCGGAGATGGATATATCCGCACAATCGAGGATGTTATACGCGCCGCGAAGGAGTTAGACGTGCATATTTTGAATATGCACCTGTCGCGCGGTGTCCATTTCACTTTACCGGACAGAAAAGTCTATCTGTATGCGGAGCACGTGGATAGATATATGAAAAGAATGCGGTTATTCAAAAGCGTGTGCGAAGATGCTATCGGAAGTGCGGATATCGAGATTTGCGTTGAAAACACCGACGGCTATACGCCCTTCCAATTAGGAGCGCTTGACACGTTGCTCGAGAGCGAGCGTTTTGCGCTTACTTTCGATATCGGGCACAATCACAGCATAGGCGGCGGCGACGAAGCCGTCATACTCGCTCGCAACGCTAAGCTGAAGCATTTTCATTTTCACGACGCTGTCGGCAAGAAAAACCATCTTGCGCTCGGCGACGGCGAGATTGACATAGGAAAGTATCTTGAGATAGCGAATGGGAATCAAGCTCGCGTCGTGCTCGAAACAAAAACTGTAGACGGTATACTGCGTTCGATCGATTGTCTGAATGCGCTCGTAGACTGACTGCGGAGCATCACAAAAAAAATGCGATATGGTTTCTTCGCCGTATCGCATTTTCCATTGTTGTAAATTTTATTTATCAGTCTTTCTCGGCGCGGTCGTTGCCCGTAAAGAAGAGGGTGAGAGTACCGGGGCCGGAGTGACTGCCGATAACGTAGTCGAGCGGAATGAGCGTGGCGTCTAAATCGAACTTTTCTTTTACCGCGTCGGCGAGGCTTTTTGCTTCGTCGTAGCAGTCACCGTGCGAAATGTAAACATGCTTGCTCTCGCCGTTGTAGCGTTCAATCATCTTTTCAAGCAGGACTTTGATCGATTTCTTTCTGCCGAAAACCTTTTTGAAAGGAACGAGCTTGCCCACAGGGTCGACGTGCAGTACGGGCTTGATGTTGATAATATTGCCGACGAATGCCGAACCCTTGCTAAGTCGTCCGCCGCGCGCGAGGTACTTGAGGTCGTCGACGATGAAGTAGTGCATAATGCGATGTCTGACTTCCTCAGCGTATTTGCACGTCTCCTCGAAGGACGCGCCGCTCTTGCGCTTCTCGTCTACGAGTGTGACGTACAGACCTTCGCCTCCTGCCGCGCACAAGCTATCGACGACGGCAATCTTGTTGCTCGACGTTTCGTTAAGTTCTTTTGCAATCTTGACGAAATTGTCGTATGTGCCGGACAGTGCGCTGTCAAAGGCGAGATAGAGGATGTCTTTGCCTTCTTTGAGAAGCTCGGTCAAAAATGCGCGTGCCGTATCCTCGTTTACCATCGACGTCGACGTGCGTGCGCCGTTGCGCATTTTCTCGTAAAACTCGTGGAATTCGAGACTTGTCGATTCGTCTTTGCCGTATTCGACGTCGTCGACATAGTACAGCAAATCGCACATAGCGATGTCCAATGATTTGACCATGTCTTTAGACAGGTCGCAGGTTGAGTCTGTTGCCAATATAAAGTTCATAATTTACCTCATAGTATTTATTCAGCGGAAAGCCGTGCTGCTTTTTGATCATTGTTAAGTGTGTCGATTGTTAACACAAGGAGCTACGATAGTAGCGGTATTGTACAAATGCGGTCGTACGATCTACGTATACGTTCTTGTCGACGGGATTTGTTTGCACGCCTACGGCAAGAAATTATTTCTTACCCATGAGCAAGCACATAATAGCCTTTTGTACGTGCAAGCGGTTTTCGGCTTCTTCGAACACGACGGAGCGGGGCGAATCGATGACGTCATCGGTAACTTCCTCGCCGCGGTGGGCGGGCAGACAGTGCATAAACACCGCTTCTTGCTTTGCCATCGACATTACATGCGAGTTAACTTGATAGGGAGCAAGCGCCTTTTCTTTTTCGGGATTTCTTGCCTGTCCCATAGAGAAGAACACGTCGGTGTACAGCGCGTCGGCGTCCGTCGCCGCCTCTTCCACATTGTCGGTGACCGTAACGTCGCCCATTTTTTGCGCCGCGGCCGTGATTTCGGGATTGGGTGCGTAGCCGTTGGGCGAGCAGACGACAACCTTCATTCCCACCTTGGCGCCGGCAAGCATGAGCGAATTGACAACATTGTTGCCGTCGCCGAAATAGGCGAGTTTAACCCCAGACAGGTGTCCGAACCTTTCCATAACTGTCATAATATCGGCAAGGGCCTGGCAGGGGTGGAAGTCATCGGTCAGTCCGTTGATGACCGAGAAGCTGCCGTGCTTTGCGAGATCTTCCACGTCCGATTGTTTGAATGTGCGTATCGCCACGCCGTCTATGCCGTATCGCGACAGCACGTGCGCCGTGTCGTGTATGGTCTCGTCGTGACCGAGTCTAATATCGTTGTAGGGAAGGAAGAGCGAATGTCCGCCAAGTTGCCGTATTCCCATTTCGAAGGACACACGTGTACGCGTCGACGGCTTTGAGAAAATCATTGCAAGTGTTTTGCCTTTGAGGAATTCGTGCTTTTTTCCTTTGTGTTGCGCCGCCTTGAGCGATTGCGCCAAATGCAGAATTTCGAATATATCCGATTCGGAATAATCAAGCAGATTGAGCAGATGCTTATGCTCGATTCTTCCCTTGGGTTTGTAATTAGATACGTCCATAAAACTCCTTGTTTACGGTTGCCGCAAATGCTTTAATCGATCAAAGCATCGAATCTATTATATCAATTTTGCAAAAATTAGGCAAGCAAATGAAGCGCATTTGTGCGTAATATACGCATTTGCGGCGCAAATTTGGTCGAGTACTGCGAAAAACGCGGCGATTTTGCCCTCGGTTAGCTTGCACTTAATACAAAACAATTCAGTTTACAGCAATGTTAACGCTCGAAGTTGTGCAAGAGGTTTCTCAAAAACACTTGACAAATACATACAAATGATATATACTCATTTTTACTTTCGCCGGTGTGGTGGAATTGGCAGACGCGCCGGACTCAAAATCCGGTGGACTAATAATCCGTATCGGTTCGACCCCGATCACCGGCACCACAAACAAAAAAAGAGCCTTGTGCTCTTTTTTTGTTTACGGTAAGGCGATCGGAGTCGAACCCGAGTGGGCGAGAGCGTTAAGAAAATATGCCAGTGGCATATTTTTAGCGAACGCACGAGCGGCTGTGCCGCGAAGTGGGCGGATTGCCGTTAGGCAATACGCGCTACCCCGATCACCGGCACCAAAAATCGACAGTCACGCGTGTGGCTGTCGATTTTACTTCTTCACTATTCACTTTTCACTCCCAATTTAGGGCTTTAGAGAGAAACGTAATGTTTCAGTCCGTTTTGTCGCGTTTGAGATTTTCGTCATTTTCGGGATCGAAGAGATAGAGCATTTCTTGCGCCATTTCGAGCTGTATCAGATTTGCCGTCGTCGCGTCGAATGCGTTGTTGCCCATCGCCGAAGTGATTGCAAGGGCGGTGTATGCTCGGTCGTCGGACAAGCGCTTTTCGCGTTTGCGCTCCGCACTGCCGTTGCTGGTCATTTCATTCGCGTCTTTTATCGTTTGACGGAAATCGTGCCTGTCTTCAAGTCTGTCGTCCATACGAATAGCTTGCGCACATTCGTAATATTTATTCGGGCGGGTGCGGTTTAGCTGTCGGTGCTGTCGTACGCTCTAAGCATGAGTTTGGCGTCCGCGAGAAGCCTTTCGGCAAGCTCGGGCGGATTTAATACCTTTATCGACGAGCCGTAGGAGAGTAGTTTTTTGTAAGTCGAATTGCTGTCCGGCACTTCCGCGCGCGCGACGAGTTTGGTGCCGCGCTCCGAGATTGCCGAGATCCCCAGCCAGTCGACTACGCTCTCCTTGACGGACGAGGCGGGGAAGAATTCGAATTCGAGATCGATAAACATTTCGTTGTAAAACTCTAAGCCCAGCTTTTCGACAAGGTGACTTTCCACTCGCGAAAAGCTCTTGCTCGTGCGGCGTAAATCGCTTATTCTCGTCAGCTTGAACAACCTGAAATCGCCGCGCAGTTTGCACATGGCGTACAGGTACCACGCGCCCGCCTTGAATACAAGCGTGTACGGCTCGACGCTTCTGAAAGAAACGTATCCGTTAGCGTCGGTATATTTGATCTCGAGCACGCGTTTTTGCTCTATGCAGTCGCGCACCGCCTTGATTTTGGGGCGGAGTAATTGAGCTTGCTCGTAGTCGCAGTCTATGTATAATTCGTCCTGTTTGATTACGAACATATCACGCTCTCTCGCTTTGTCTACGCAATCGAGCTTTTCGATAACGGCGCGGTTTACGCCGTCGCCGTAATCGTCCGCCGTGCGCTCGAGCGCGTCTTTTATGCGCATGGACTCGGCCTCCGTCAGGTGCGTTCTGTCTATCATGTAGTCGTCGGCAAGCGACACCCCGCCGTTTACACCCGACGCCGAAACTATCGGAACGCCCGCGTCCTCGAGCACTCCGAGATATCTCGATACCGTGCGTTTGCTAATTGAAAAGCGCTCGGCAAGATAGTCGCGCGACACCTTGCGCCGCGACGACAGTATCATCAAGATGGAAAATATGACCGATTGTTGCATACGTGCATTATAGTTGTAGGGCGGCGTTTTGTCAAGACAAATTTTCAAAAACTGCGTCAAATCGATTGTAATAATCTTAGAAGTATGTTAAAATATCGATATACCGATAATAGTATTAGGAGCGGTAATGGAAAACGAAGAGTTGACAAGTCAAAACGCCGAAAAAGCGGAAGAAGCGGTCGTAACTGCCGAAAAAACGGAAGAAACTGAAGCTGTTTCAGACGTTGAGACGGCTGTCGGAAAAGAGGCGGCGGACGAGAGCGCACAGCAAGAAGAGGCTGCACAAACGGCGTCGGAAGAGAATAAGGCTGAAGAGGGAAGCGAGGCTGCTACCGAGCATACGGCGGCAGAGTCCGTAAAGCACGAGGAGCCCAAGAAGCCCGTACCCGAGCAAAAGCCCGTAAAGGCGAAAAAAGTAAAAGCGGACAAGCCCAAAAGGCCTGCCAAGAAGGCGACGGGTATGAGCAAGATGTTCAAGCTCGTTTATTATCCCGTGCTTGCGTTTGTAGCGCTCGTAATGATTGTATTTTCCATAGTCGACGGTGTAAGCGGCTATGCGCCTAAAGCTTACGGCGACGGATATTATACGAAAGTCAACGCGCACATAACGGCGCTTGCGGCTTCGTCGCGTTCGGCGATGACGTCAACCGGCGTTCAATCGGCGCGCGAGTATATTGTCGACACGCTCGACGCCGGCGGATTTGTCCTCGCGGAAGAGAAGAAAAACGATGACGACGACGCCTTCCAAGACGGCGACAAAGTAGTCACCGTAACCGAATTCGGAACAAGTTCGGGCATAATAGCGCCCACCGTCACAGTTATGACGGCGGTACCTACGGGCGAGTTGCAGACGAGTATGGGCGCTCCCGCCGTGTATGTAGGCGCGGAAGTCACAAACATAATAGCGGCAATACCGTCGGTCAAGACGGTTGCGGGGGCGAGCTCCGACGCCGTCATCATCACTGTGCGCTACGATACGCGCACCGATACCGACGGCGCCGCGGACAATGCGGCATTCGTCGCCAACGCAATGCAGTCGCTTATGGATTACGTCGCCGCGGGCACCAAATTCGAAAACGATATCGTAGTGGTGTTTACGGAGAGTTTAGGTTATTCGTACGGCGAATACGCTTTCTTCGACGCGTTTGACGGGCTTAACGACGTCGTATCGCGCGCAAAGGCGGGCATAAGCCTCGATGGCTACGGCAGTGCTGGCACTCTCGCGCTTACCGACGTGAGCGGCGCAGGACTTGATTATATCAATGCTTATACAAAAGTTTCGGGTACCGCATTCAATTCGTCGTTGCTTCTCGACAATCTCCCCAAAGAGCTTGTCAACACTTCGGCAGTCGGCGCATTCAAGTACGCGGGCATTCCCGCGGTGCAGGTTGCGGTCGTCGGCGGATTGGACGCGGCGCAGTCGGCGTATGATACTTCCGCAAACATCTCGCAACCGATAGTCAAACAGCAAGCCGACTTTTTCAAAAGCTACGTCGACGCGTTCGGCAAAACAACGAAATCGTTCGACGCGGCGGAGAATAAAACTTTTACAATCTTCTCGTACTTCGATTGGGGCACCGTAGCGTACGACAACATCGCTTCCTATGTGATTGCCGCGCTTACCGTACTTCTCATTGCAGGCACAATTGTCGCGCTTGCCCTACAAAAGACATTCTCCATCAAGAAGATGTTTGCAGCATTGGGCGTTGAACTGCTCGTGGTGGCGAGTTCAATAGCCGCGCTGTACGCCGTGTACTTCCTGACTACGCTCATGCTGACCGGATTCGGCGTGTTGCCTATCCACGCGATTACGCAAATACGGTATTTCAATGCCGGTATATTCATCGCCGCTATGCTTGTATCGATTGCTTCGGCGTTTGGATTTACCACCGTTTACAAAAAGCTCTTCAAGGTGACTTCGTCCGATATCGTGCGCGGCACGGCCATGCTGTTCGGCATAGCGGGCGTAATCATGGGCTTTGCGGTGCCGGCGTTCTCGTACGTTACGTCGTGGCTGGGCATGCTGTCGATTGGCGTGTTGCTCGCGACAACTCTTCTCAACGGCAAGCTGAAAGCGAGATTTGGGGTAGGATTTGACAGACTGTTTGTTTATACCGTGCCCGTCATAATCTGCGCGCCGCTTGTATTTGCGGCTATGTCCGCGCTGACGGTTGTCGTTCCGCTGTACATGCTGCCCGTTACCATGTCGCTGTTTGTCGGTATGCTCGGCGTTGCGGTACCGTATCTCGACAGAACGCAGCCCATGCTCGACAAGGTTGCAAAGAAGCTCCCCGCACGCACTATGCGCGTCGAGCGCGTTGTGACCGAGAGGGTGGAAGACCGCGCCAAGAAGGGCAAGTTTACCGAGCGCACGGTCAAGCGCGTCGAAAAAGAAAAGGTGCCCATCAATTACAAAAATTACTTCGGCATCAGCGTTGTCGTCGTAATCGGAGTAGCAATCGCGCTTTTGTCGGGCGGATTTGGCGTAAGCTACGGCAAGACGTTGACGGACGCGTACAGCTATGAAGACGCTGTGTACAACAATGCGTTCGTGTACGAATGGAATTACTCCTCGACAGGCTCTGTCAGCGAGACGCTCGTAGTCGACGATCTCATGGCGTACAAATATATTCGTTACGCAGTCACCGACCTCATATGGGACGCCGAGAACAGCAGATATGTTAAGACGGTAAATTATCCTACGATAGTGGGTGACCGTCAGCCCAATATCACGCGTAACGACGACGGCAACGGTTATGTATATACCGTTCAGACGTTCGACGGGCCGCGCTCTACGGTGCGCGTAACGATTCCGTCTGCGACGTCGATTACAAAAATCACAGTGTTCGACGAGTTCAGCGACGAAATCAAATACGAGTACAGTTTCTTCAGGTGCGACACTATCACGCTCGCTCTGCCTTACGGCTTCGGCGATTTCAGAATGAAATTCGAGGGCGGAGATCCCGCGCGCTTCGAGTACCGCGAGGAGCAGAAGAACATCACGGTCGACGCGCGAAATTACCAGCTCGAGATAGTCGACGAGTGGAACGCAATAGCAAACCAGTACCGCAACACCGATATCGAAAACATGCTTCGCGGCGGCATCGTGCTCAAACGCACCGTCACCTTCTAAGTCTGATTTTAACAATATTTTCGCAAGAGCCGCACCTAATCGTGCGGTTCTTTTGTTGTCTAAAACTCTGTGTTTTTCGGCGCATAGTTTTGCGCGTCGGACCTTCAAATCGTCTTAGAGCGGCTATTTTGCCCCGAAAACGTTAAATTTTGTACAAAAATACGCGATTTGTATCAAAAAAAAGCGCTGAATAGTTTACAACCGCAAATTGTTTGTGATATAATTAGGTCAATCACAGAAGTGGTAAAAATCGCGGATTTACAGCTCTTGCAGCGTAATCCGAGACTCGATCTGCGAGTGGTATAGTCTATAATGATAAGACAATTAACGAGGTAGGATATGGCAGTAGCGCGGAAACCTAAAAATACGTTAAAGTTCTCTCGTCCGGCGTCTTGGTGGGGTAGCCAGTGGCGCGAGGGTTTGCCTATCGGTAACGGCGTTATCGGCGCGAGCGTCTACGGCGGCGCGGCGGACGACGTCATCATGCTCACTCACGGTGATTTGTGGTGGCAGGGCAAAGATTCGGTATTGCAGGACGTTTCCGACAAGGTCAAGGACGTGCGCGGCAAGATTGACGGCGGCGACTTTTTGGGCGCCGAGAAAACGTTGTCTACCGAGCTTATCAAGAAGGGCTACCGCCCGCAGCTTTCCTATCCGCTTCCCATGTGCGATTTCAAGATCGGCATGAAAGTAAGACAGGTCAAGGAATATTCGCGCTCTCTCGATTTGGAAAGCGCGGAGGCGTCGGTGTCGTTCAAGGACGGCGCTACGCGTTATGAGCGCAACACGTTTGTATCACGCGCTCGGGATATAATAGTTTACGAGATTACCCGCACAGGGCAGAAGAACATCGACGTGCAGTTCAAGTTCGAAATGCACGACAAGTTCAACGCGCGCACACCCGTCGCCATTTCGGCAACTCCCGACAACGTCAACGTCAAGTGTGAAAACTTCTGGTTGTATTATTCGGCGCGGTCGTCGTCCGGCACGGATTTCGGCGCGGTCGCCAAAATCAATTTCTTTGCCGGCAAACAGGAGATAAAAGACGACAGCATCGTCATCACCGGCGCCGAGAAAATACTCGTAATTATCAAGCCGTTTATCGAAGGTCAGCGCGAAAAGGCGTGGAAGGACTGCAAAGCGGCGATTACCGAAATTAAACTGCCTTACGACAAACTGCTCAAAGAGCATCAGGCTTTGCATCAAAAGCTGTTCGTCTCCGCCGACGTCGATTTCAATGCGACGGACGGGCGAGAAGCGTTTGTCGACGACTCTATCGCCGACGCACTTCATTCCGGTGCGACCAACTCCGCCATACTCGAGAAGTTGTGGGCATTCGGAAGATATTTGATGATTACAGGCTCGCGTCCCGACGCGAGGCCGTTTGCACCGTACGGTCTGTGGTGCGGCGATTACAAGGCCGAGGCTGCGCAGATAAATGCGGCGGGCGATCTTCAGGCCGTATACGATATGACGCAGGCCGGTAATCTCAATGATTTTGCCGAAAGCGTATTTACAATGTACGAGTCGCTCAAGCAGTCGTTCAAGTACAACGCTACAAGGTTGTACGGCTGCCGCGGAATTATGGTGCCGTACACGACTTCGCCGTCTACCGGGTATCCCGGCGACGTAAACGACGCTATGATACACTTTACGGGCGTAGCGGGCTGGCTTGCCAATCTGTTCTACGACTACGCCCTGTACACCGACGATCAAAAGTTCCTCAAATCGCGCGCATTGCCGTTCATGATGGACGCGGCGGCGTTTTACGGCGATTTCTTCAAGTGCGCAGATTTGAAATATTACGAGTCGTCGCCGTCATACTCGCCGTTTACAACCCCCGGCAATCTCACCGGATCGGGTGACGAACACTATATAGCGAAAAACGCAACCGTCGATTTTGCCATTGCGCGCAACCTCTTGAAGTGCCTGATAGAAGGCTCCAAGGCAGCCAATGCCAACAAGGGCGAGATAAGTATGTGGGAGGATATGCTCAAAAAGATTCCGCCCTACAAGACCAACCCCGACGGTACGGTCAGCGAGTTTATCGACGACCGCTGTACGGACAATCCGTCGTCGCCGTCGCTTGCGCTGTACTATCCGGTTTATCCCGGCTATCGACTTCGCGACAATCTGGAACTGAACAAAGCGTTTGGCAATACCGCGCGCAAGAAGACCGTTTCTGCCCGTGAGAATATGAAAGCATCCGAACTTGCGCGGTACGCGTCGGTGTTTGCGCGGCTTGGCGACGGCAACGAAGCGTACGAAATGATCAACTCGCTCGTATGCGGCATGGCGATGAATAACCTTGTCTTTGCAAGCGACGATTGGCGTGGCATGGGCAGCGGCAGAAAGGATATTTGGGCTCAGCCCGTTCCGTACGTCAACGCGATTGTCACGGGCGCGATACAAGAAGCTATCGTTCAATCCACGCCGGACAGCATAACTCTTCTTCCCGCGCTGTATCCGGGTATGGAGAAGGGCGCGATATCGGGCTTCCAGACCAGGGCGAAAGTCGAGATTTCCTCGCTTGAATGGGACACTGCGCGCGGCACGCTCGTCGTCAAGCTCAAGGCAAAACGCGCGACTGTCATCGACCTTCAGTTGCCTAAGACGGCAAAAGCACCCAAGAAAGTGGACGCGCAGAAGTTCGACGACGACAGAGGATTGTTAATCGGGCTCAAGCTCGCCGCAAACAAGCCTGTCTCGCTCGACATCAAATTCTGATAGATAATACAAAATAATAACGCACTTCGATTTCCCGAGGTGCGTTATTTTGTTTAGGAATGAGTCAGATTTAACAGCGATCTAACGAGGTCGTCCATGCCGTACATTGCGGGCGGCATACCGGCGATGAAATCCGCCGCCTTGAACGCGCCCGCCGCGAATAGTTTTCGCGATAATGCCGAGTGTGAAACGGTCACGACCTCGTCGTCGCCGTAGAATCCTATTTCGTGCTCGCCGACGGTGTTGCCGCCGCGTACGGACGTAATGCCGACCTCGCCGCACTTGCGCTTGCCTGAGCGGTTTATCACTTGATTGGACTTGTCGGTCAGCGCGTCGGCAAGCATGAGAGCGGTGCCCGACGGGGCGTCGAGCTTTTCTCTGTGATGCTTTTCTACAATCTCTATATCGTATCTATCGCCGAGAATGCTCTTTGCGACAGTTGCCGCCGCCTTGACTGCGGCAATTCCGAGGCTCATGTTCGCAGAGCGGAATATCGGCACGCGCTTTGACAGTTCGGTTATTCTTCGTAACTGCTCGTCGGAATAGCCTGTGGTCGCAATGACGGCAGGAGTATCGGCGTCGCTACATAGCGCGATTGTTGCGCCGAGCGTTTGCTCGGATGCGCGCGAAAAATCTATTACGACATCGTATTGTATATTCACTTTGCCTGCACTGTCAAACACGTTGTTGCCGTCGGACACGACGTCCAGTCCGCCGACGACGGTGTAGCCGTACTCGGCGGCGCTTTCCGCCAAAATCCTGCCCATTTTGCCGTTTATGCCGACTACGAACGCCCTTTTGCCGCCGCTCATACCGCTAAGCCCACCTGTTGCATGGTGTGTTTTAATGTTTCGGTATGTTGGGGCTCGAGCTCGGTGAGCGGCAGGCGAGGCCGGCCGACGTCTATGCCGAGCAGTTGCAACGCCTTTTTGACCGGTATGGGATTGACTTCGATATTCAGCGCGGCGATGTAGTCGTTTAGCTTGAACTGTAATTGTCGCGCCGAAGCATAGTCGCCTTTTTCGCAAAAATCGGTCAGCTCGCAGAAATGTTTCGGTGCGGGGTTTGCGGCGACCGAGATGACTCCCTTGCCGCCCATCGCATAAAAGACAGTGGTGAGGTTGTCGTTTCCGCAATACAAATCGAGGCCTACGTCGTGGCACACTTGCGCTACGTTTTGGATACGGTCGATATCGCCGCTCGCTTCTTTTATGCCGACGACGCCGTGTTTCGCCAATCGCGCAATGGTGTTCGGCTCGATGTTTACGCCTGTGCGCGACGGAACATTGTACGCGATGACGGGAAGTTGCGCCGCTTCGGCAACCGCATGATAGTGTTCTACTAAACCGTTTTGCGTGCACTTGTTGTAGTATGGGGTGACTACGAGCACGCCGTCCGCGCCCAAAGCTTTGCACTCGGCCGCCTTCTGTAGGGCGACCGCTGTGCTGTTGCTGCCCGCGCCGACGATTACGGGAACGCGAGATTTGACGCGGTCGATGATAAACCTCGTCGCTTCGACGTACTCGTCGTGTGTGACGGCGGACGGTTCGCCCGTCGTGCCGAACGGAATGAGGGCGGAAACTCCTCCCGATATCAAGTGTTCTATGTAGTGTTCGAGAACGGCATAGTCGACGCCGTCAAAACCGAACGGCGTGACCATCGCCGCGCCTACGCCCGTAAATATCGCCATAGCAATTTACCTCTCTATGTAAATATGCAGGCGACGGGATTATGTTACTCGTGTGCGGCCAATAGCTCTGCAATTTGTACGGCGTTGGTTGCTGCGCCCTTTCTGATGTTGTCGGCGACCACCCAGAGGTTTAGCCCGTTATCGACCGATTTGTCCTCGCGCACACGCCCGACGAAAACCTCGTCGTGACCCTCTGCGTCGATGGGCATGGGGTAGATATTGTTTTTCACATCGTCGCAAACGACCACGCCCTTGGCTTTTGACAGCACTTCGAGCGCGGCTTGTCTTGTCACGGGGTTAAAGAATTCGACGTTGATGCTCTCGCTGTGGCCGTAGTACACTGGCACACGCGCAGTGGTTGCCGTAATCTTGAGCGAATCGTCACCCAAAATCTTGCGCGTCTCGTTTATCATCTTCAGCTCTTCTTTGGTGTAGCCGTCGTCGGTGAAAACGTCTATATGAGGAATGATGTTGTGCGAAATCCGATAGGGGAATTTCTTGGGGGCAACGCCTTTGTCGCCGTCCTCGAGGTCGGCTAAACCTTGCTTGCCGGCACCCGACACCGCTTGATATGTAGAGTACACTATGCGCTTGATTTTGAACTTGTCGTGTAGCGGCTTGAGAGCGACGACAGCCTGAATTGTGGAGCAGTTGGGGTTGGCGATAATGCCGTGGTGGTTAAACGCCGCTTCCGGATTGACCTCGGGCACGACGAGGGGCACGGAATCATCCATGCGCCAACAGCTCGAATTGTCGATAGCTACGCCGCCGTATTCGGCGAATACGGGCGCAAAAGCTTTGCTCACGTCGCTTCCTGCCGAGAATATGGCATATTTGACGTTTGATTGAGCGACGTTTTCTTTTGTCAGCTCTTCGACGACGACTTTTCTGCCGTTGTAGTCCAGCACCGTTCCGGCGCTTTTCTTGGATGCGAAAAACTGAACTTCGTCTACCGGAAATTTGCGTTCGATCAAAACTTCTATCATTTTGCGGCCCACTACGCCCGTTGCGCCGACGACCGCGACGTTATACTTTTTCATAACATCTCCTCATGCGATTATCGAAAATAATTTATCATTTTGCGCCGAGTATGTCAAGCGATTGAAATGTAAGGCGATTGCGGAAAATATTGTCGTTTTGCTTGAAAATAAGAGCGATATCGTGTATAATGTAATCATGGATAGTATGTCGCTCGAATATCTGATTGCGACGAGGCGCAAATTGCACGCGCTCGCCGAGCTTTCAGGCGAAGAGTATAAAACTTCGGCGTTTATTTTCGACGAGCTTAAGTCTTTTGGCTACAAGCCGAAGAAGATAGCTACGGGCGTGTACTGCGACGTGGGCAAGGGCTCGCACAGGCTGGCCTTTCGCGCCGACATCGACGCACTGCCCATCAAAGAGAAGATCGCCGTCACAGGCATGGGGGAATATGTAGGCAATTCGGCCATGCACGCATGCGGACATGACGGCCATACCGCAAACCTACTCAACGTCGCGCGCATTCTCGCAAAAGAAAAGGCGGTCAAAACCCCGATCAGACTTATCTTCCAGTTCGGCGAAGAGGGGATTGGCGGCAGCGAGGTTATGATAGAGGGCGGCGTGCTCGACGGTGTGGACGAGATATACGCTCTGCATCTGTGCCCCGAGCTCGACGTCGGCAAGATAGGGTATTGCTACGGCGGCATGTTTGCAGGGGCGTGTGAGTTTGACGTAAACGTATTCGGCACGGCGTCGCACTGCGCTATGAGAGAGCTGGGTGCGGACGCTATTTCCGCGTCGTTGCAAGTCGCAGAGGTAATCAACGGGGCGGCGGACAAGCTCGGGCTTCTACTCAATCTCGGTAAGATTGCGGGCGGCTCGGCGCGAAATATTGTCGCAGACGCGTGCAAGAGCGAATACACGGTGCGCTTTTACGACAGCGCAAAATGCGAGAAGTTTATGATCGACGCAGAGCGCGCACTGCTCGCTTCGGACGGTATGTTCGGCACGTCTCACAATCTCGACACGAAAGCGGTGTATCCGCCGCTCGTCAACAGCGCATTGTGCGTGGACAAGGCAAGGCGTGCGGCCGGAGACAGAGCTGTCGAGACGGCGCCGCGGCTGACTGCCGAGGATTTTTCCAACTATCTGTTGCGCGTTCCCGGTTGCATGGTGTGGCTGGGCGTAAAGGAAGAAGGACACGACAAGCCGCTCCACAGCGACGAGTTTTCGTTCGACGAGCGCGCGCTCATTGCGGGCACCGAATATTTTATGAATCTTATCGGCTTGCACGATAATTAAGGAGAGCTTATGGCGAAGGACGGGCCTACGGGCAAGAAAAAGAAACAGGGAATAGTTCAGCGAATGATGTTCGGCAACGATCAAAAGCCTGACCTCACTCCCGAACAAATGAATATGACGGCGATGGAGACGTTTAGCTATCTGTTCTTCCACCGCTTCGGAACGATGGCGGCAATCAGTTTGTTAGCCTCGATTTTCGCCATTCCGCTCATTGTCGTAATGGTGCTGTTCCAAATGAATATCACAATCAACAACGGATTTATCCCGTTCTCTTCAAACCTCGGCATAGGGTATCCCGTGGTCGTCGACGCGGCGCAGATAGGCGCGGAAACGCTGTTGACATACAAGACGATGGAATGCCTCGTGCTAGTGCCGTGTATCGCGGTGTTCGCCCTCGGCATAGCGGGCAACCTGTATGTTATACGCAAGCTTATTTGGGAAGAGCCGACATCTACGGTCAAGGATTTCTTCCGTGGCATCAAAAAGTGCTGGCTGGGCGCGTTTGTCACCGGCATGGTTGTCGGATTTGCCATACTGCTTCTCATGTTTACAATCTACTATTTCGACACATACGCGTTCTCGAAAGGCATAAAAGGGCTGTGCATCGCGTTGGCGGTGATATTGCTCGTATTGATTTCGCTTGTGTCGGCGTTTGTCATAACGCAAAACGCCGCATTCAAAATGAAACCGCTCGTTCTGATCCGCAACTCGATATTGTTCGTCGTGGGCACAAATCTTCTGTCCGTAATCTTTATCGGCATAGCCGTAGCGCCCACATTCTTGTTCTTGATACCCGGCGCGACGGTGATTATCGGAATACTGTACGCCATGTTCGGCCTGTCGTTTACCACGCTCGTAATATCGGTGTATTGCCATTCGTGCTACAAACGCTACTTGTACGACAAGATCGACGGCAAGCCGGTGTCGGCAATCTATCAAAAGCGGCTTAGCGCGGTCGAAGAACAACGCGCCGCCGAGGAAAAAGACGAGGACAACGCGCAAAAGAAAAAGGGTCCCGTCCCTTACAAAAACCCCAAGAAGCGCAAGAAATCCATCGACGAGGGCGCGTCCATCACTCCGCTTGCACCCACGTTTAGGCGCGAGGATCTCGAACGGCTCGAGAAAGAACACCGCGATGTTTTGCGCGAGTCCGCGGACGACGAATTGGGCGAAATAGATGACGACTTACCCGTTCAAGACGGAGAGGTCGCGCCCGATTCCGACGAAACACCCGACGTCCACGACAGTGTGAGCGAGCATAACGACGGTATGAGTGACGAAGAGGCCGCGGAGAAAATAGACGGGGACGAGGACGAGGCCGCGGACGACGGTGAATTTGCCGAGCTTACAGACGCGGAGAAGTGGCTTTGATAACAAATTTTCGAAACGACAAAATAACCGAATACATGAAAGCTAAGTTTATCGAGGCTTTCCGCGACGAGGATTACGAAAAGGCGATAGACTATCTGCTCAAGTATTCGGAGTTTACCGATTATCCCCAATTTCACCTTGCTATGGGTGTGCTGTACAACATGATGACGCAGGACAGCGACGACGTTGACCTGTGCTATTTGGCGTACCGAGAATTTCTTATGCACATTCGCCGCTTTCCGAAATGCGAAGCGGCATACCGCGGATTGCTCGCCGCAGAATATCTTAGGCACGATTATCCGGACGTGGAGGAGTACCGCAGGTGGTTTTCTAAGCGCGGAATGAACGTGACCGAGATATTCAAGGCGCTGTCGAAGGCCGGACTCGTGTTCCAGATGCCCGACGATCCGATAGATCTGTACGAGCTTCTTTTGCCGGGCGAGCTGGGCGCTCTCGACCCACTGCAACCTAACGCTCAAGACAAGGATGCGCAGCCGCAGTCCGAACGAAAATCAAAGATAATCAGATTCGACGGCGGCGTGAAAAACACCGTAAACGCAGAAAGAGTAGAAAAACCGAGCTCTAAGAACAACAAAATCGTCAGCTTCGACGATATAGACGACAAAGACGACGAAACGTTTTCGATTGCTTTCGACGGCGAGGAAGAATTGGACGACGAAACGCGCACCATGCTCGACGACTTTATACAGTTTGTTACGAGGAACGAGCCGGCCGACGGCGAGAGTTACGAAGAGAGCAAGAGCGTAGACGATACCATACTCGACCTTATAGAGAGCGAAGCCGACGATACGCGCTATGACATAATCAGGCTTGCGAGCGAGAAGTACGACAAGCGCGACTATGAGGGCGCGCTCAACATTCTGTCCAGAGTGTCGGCAAAGGACCCGCAATATTATTTCGCGCTGACGCTTCGCGGTGTAGTGCTGTTGGAGCGGGCGGAAGGCGACGATATGGCGCAGGCGCTCAACGTGCTTCACGAGGCGCTTGAGCTAAAGCCGGGCGGCGCTTTGGCGAGCACGCTGTTATGCCAGGCGTACGAGAACAGCGGGAAATATAATCTCATTCCCGGCGTTCTCAAAGAAATAGACAACGCCGATTTTGTCAACAGCGCGCATGTGTTCAAGGCGTTCGAGCTCGCGCACGAGTATTGCACTCCGAGCGACGCGATGCGCCTTACCGAGCAGTATATCGACGAATACAACCTGATGGATATGCGCCTCATTTACGCGCTGATGTCGTATAACAACGGGGACAGGGAGCAAGCTACCAAGGAACTATACGCGCTTTCGCGCGTCAACTACGACGATTTGCATTTTAACTTTTTCTATCTTTTGGCAAAAACAGGCACGGCGGACAAACTTCCCGTGGATTTGGAAGCGCCGCAAGAGGTGCTGGCGGCAATTGTAGAAAGAATAATGTCGGCGATAGAGGATAGCGACGTGCCCAACGACATCCTTGTCGACAGCGATTTATTTACTTCGGGTTTGGAGTTCTTCTTTACGCTCGAATTCAAGAACAGCAAAAAGACGCTCATCCGCATGTTCGACACCTTGGCTAAGATAGCGGCGAACCCGGTATTCGACGAGCGTGCGCGCGACGCGCTAGTATCGCCTTATGCCGAGCCCATAGTAAAAGGCGTCATACTTGCCGAGCTGTTTTCGCGCGATAACAACACGAGCTTCCTACTGCACGTCAACAACAAGCATTATTCCGACGATACGGTAGAAACAATCGGGGCGGGGTATAGCGACGGTGTTTACCGCGCGTACGGAATGTTGCTTGCCCTTTGCCCGAGCGCGGCGCAGAACGTGACATATATATCGGACAAACTCGCCGCAGTAAAAGACGCACTCGAGTTACGCGAGCGGGATATTCAATATTATATCGTCAAGCGCACACTAAAAGATCGCGGCATTTCGCTCGACTACCGCTTGGCGTATGCGACGGGATTTCGCGCAAAATCGGAGGCCGACCGCATTTATTCGGCAATAGACAAGAAACTTTGAGGTGATACTGTGACGGAGATTAAAGAAACTTATTACATCGACTTTGACAAACTTTTCGAGAACTACGCCGACAAATATTACAACGAGCACGAGAGCGAGTACGAAGCGCCTGACGACTTTGCTTACGACCTCGACAAGGTGTACAATCTGTGGGCGACCTCGCCGCAGGACGTTCTCGGCGGACTGTCGCCGACCGAGTTTTTTGACGGCATTCCGACAGCCGATTTGCCCGATATACTGAAGGGCGCGTGCGCCGGCGACGGCAATCCGTCGTCGCTGTTGTTCGACCGCATCGCACGGGAACGGTCTCTGATGGGCGAGCTTTGCGAAATCGCGCGGGCGTCTTCGGACAATAAGCTATTGGATGTTGTGTTCAGCCTGCTCGAAGAAATGGGCGGCGCCGATAATGCGTTCTATTTGGAAATGATAGTCAGAGCGGATATCGAAACGGAAACGAAAGAGCACTGCTTGGAGCCGTTGTGCGACAGAGTCGCAAGCGACGAATCTTTGCGCGACGAGATTTTGGAGCGCACTTCGCATACCGAAGACATCAACATATTGGAGTTGTACGCCGAAGTTTTGTCATTTGCGCCGTCGGGCAACGACAAGATATTGGAGCTGTTGAGAATGCTTCTCGGCGTCGACGCCAACACCGCGTACATAGCCGCGCTCATGGGGCGGTACGGCGACGACCGTGCGGCAACCGATTTGTATTCCTTGCTCGACGATTGCACTTATGCGACGTTTATCGAGGTGCGAAACGCGATAGAGGCCTTGGGCGGCACCGTAGACGATCACTACAGAGATTTCTCCGACGATCCGACGTACAAAGCACTGAAGAATTTGAAATAAAAGCAAAATGCAACAAGCGCGGGCTGAAATATATGCTCGCGCTTTTTATGACATGCGGACGGCTTCGTCGGCATAATAATAAATTATGTTCAAGTCGTTTGTTCGCGCCATGTCGGTATCCATGCTCATCGTAGGAACGATTATCGGCGCCGGCTTTGCGTCGGGCAGAGAGGTCGTCGCCTTCTTCGGCGCAACGCCTAATATGTTTATCGCGCTAATCACGGGCGTGCTGGTATTCGGGTGCTCGACGCTGTTTCTGTTTGTAGGGCGGAGGGTGAGAAAGACCGATATAGGCGAAGTGAACAGCGAAATTTTCGGTAAGTTTCGCCCGATAGCCGACCTTATGATACTGCTAAACTCGATGACCGTGCTCGGCGCAATGCTTGCCGCTACAGACAGCCTTGCCGCAGAGTTTATTGACCTTAGGCCGTTGCCGTCCATTGTGCTCGGGCTATTGTGCGCGGGAATAGCTATCAAGGGAATCAAGGGCGTAATCAAGGCCAACGCAGTGCTTGTGCCGCTCATGATTATAGTGCTCGGCGTAAGCTGTATACTTGCTATCGAATTTCCGTTCACACCGCAGACGGCGGTCATCAAGCCGTACTCCGTGGTGCTGTACGTAGCGATGAATATGCTGCTAAGCGGCGGAGTGCTTACCACAGTGCACGACATATCGCCGCGTGAGATACTGCTGTCGTCGGCGGTCGCCGCGATTGTGATTGCCGGACTGTTGCTTCTCATTATGGGCGCGCTCGGTTCGTGCAGTGCGGCGCACGCCGATATGCCGATGCTGTTAATCGCTCTAAAGAGCGGTAAAAGAATGTATTTTGCAACGTTACCTATTATCGTCGCGTCGGTGTTTACGACAATGCTGTCTGCGTTTAAGTCGGTGTACGACTACGTGCGGACGTTTGTCAAGCATAATGTGATTTCTGCCGGGCTTGTGCTGATTGCCGGGCTGTTTGTCGGCGCGTTCGGCTTTTCCAACGTCGTCGGCAGAATGTACCCGATAATCGGCGGGATAGGGCTTGTGTACATAGCGGCAAACGCCGTGTTCTTGGTAAAAACGCGCGTCAAGCGCGACGTAAAGCGCAAAGCAAAACGCCTGAAATCCAAAATAGTCAGAACGTAAATTTTCAATCGGGAATGCCGAACAGTGCGTTTGGCGTAACCCCGAATTTCTCGTAAATCATCAAAATACTGTCGTATCCCGGCTTCTTTTTGCCAAGCAACCACTGACTTACGGTAGTTTGATTTACCCCAAGTATATCCGCCAATTTCTGTTGGCTGAGCTCATGGTCGATCATGAGCTGTTTTATCGCGTCTTGATACGGCATATCAAGATTATACCCATCTTTTAGGTCAAAAGTCTTGACATAGGTCAAAAGACCTAATATAATACAGATGAATTTGCCACAAGAGGGTAGGAATATGAAACGAAAGCTTACTACAATACTAATTGCACTTGTAGCGGTAATCGCTTGCGCACTGTGTCTCGTCGCGTGCGGTGGAAGAGGCAGTGGCAGTGGCAGTGACGGCAACGGCAATAACAATAACAACAACAATAATAATAACGCTACGGTAGTCGGAACATATTATTTGTATTATAACGAAAACCTCGACGATTCGTTGTATTATGTCTTTAGAAACAATAGATGGACTGATGCTGATGACTTGACCGGCAGATATGCAGTCAACGGCAATAAACTTTCGCTTTACATGGAAGTTTTCGGCGAAGATGAATTGTATGATACGGGTACTGTCAACGGCGACGATATTTCAATGAGCGACGGCACTGTGTTTCGCAAGGGCGAAGATTTGTCAAGTAAGCCTAAACGGTTAGCCTATGAATTGAGCGAAGACGAATTGCACTATATTGTGACAGGTATAGGCACGGAGGACGGCGACGTTGTCGTTCCCGAAACATATAGACAAATCCCTGTAACAGAAATAGATTATCGTGCTTTCCAAAGATGCACGAGATTGACGAGCATAGAAATCCCCGAATCGGTAACGGTACTGGGCGGACAAGCGTTTTCTAATTGCACAAATCTAACTGAAGTAAAAATATACGGAAAAATAACAGAGCTTCCAGAGAGTATTTTCGAAGGATGCACACGGCTTGTCGATATTACTTTGCCCGAAACGCTGATTAGTATAGACTGGCACGCTTTCACCGATTGCGATGCCGTGAAAAATGTTTTTTATTTGGGTACGCCGTCGCAATGGGCGTCCATAAATTTCGATGTATCACATCGCGATAATGCGCTTAGCAACTATATACCTTATTTTTCAAATCCTATATCGGGTTATGACCGCAGATTGATTATAGATGGACAAACATTGGAAGATGCGTATATCGATACAAATACGGTTAGCGCGGATGCATTTTACAACTATCAGTTCTTAAAGAGCGTAACGCTCGGCACACAGACCTATAGTGTTGAAGGCTATGCTTTTGCACTCTGTAGTAACCTTAAAACCATGTCTATTGAGTCTGTGTCTTGGATAGCGGAACATGCATTTGAATCTACCGGCATTACTGCCGTGCAGATGAACTCCGGTATTATAGGAGAAAGTGCTTTTGACGGCTGTATATCCTTAACAGCTGTAGAATTGAAAAGCGTAACCGTAATAGGAGAAAGTGCTTTTAGCCGTTGCTTAGCGTTGTCAAATGTATCGCTGGGTGATGCCGTCACAGAAATAAGCGATAATGCCTTTTCGCATTGCAGTGCAATGACCCAAATTACCATTCCGGAATCGGTAATGTCCATTGGGAAATACGCCTTTAACGATACAGGACTTACCGAAGTGACTTTTGAAAACACCGTAGATTGGATGATTAACAAGAATGGAAAATTTTTGGAAGTCGGAAGTCAAAATTTGGCTGTAGAATCAAGTGCGGCAAAATGGTTATCTAAGGGTGACAATGATAATGGTTATACGGCATATCCGTGGAATGTGAATGTTTTAGAGTTTGTGCTCAATAGTGATAATGTTTCTTATACTGCCAAAAGAGTTGCAAATAAAACACCCGTTCGCGTTACTATCCCAACCGAATATAAAGACTTACCGGTTACTCGTGCGGAATTAAATTACAGTGGTATTGTAGTCATTTATTGCCAAGCCGAATCAAGTTCGGAGCTGTCAATAACCGCAAGTCGCAATTGCCCGATAATTTGGAATTGTGACAGTAACGATAAAGATATAAATGGTTATGCATACAAGATAGTAGGTGAGGTCTTATATGCTCTGAAAGACAATCAAGCAATTGTTAAGCACGCCAATGCAAGTCTTAGCGGCGCTTTGACAATTCCGTCGAAGCTTACATATAAGGAGAAAGATTACGCCGTTACTACAATAAATGATGGCGTGTTTGCAAATAATAATAACTTGACAAGCATAGTTATCCCGAGTAGTGTTACAAATATCGGTAGCAATGTATTCTCTAATTGTAGTGCTCTAACTATATATTGTGAGGTGTCAATCAAACCGAGTGGATGGAGTAGTAGCTGGAATTCTTCATGTGTCGTAATATGGAATTGCAGGAAAAATGATAAAAGTAACAGTGGATATGCGTATATCGCCATAAATGGCATAAGATACAGGCTGAAAGATGGTGAGGCTTCTGTAATTAGTCAGCCCACGAATATTAGTGGATCAATTAAACTTTTGACAAGTATATTATATAAAGGCTCAACAAACAGCGTGACGAGCATTGGTAGTGAGGCATTCCGCAATTGCAGTAGTTTAACGAGTGTAGTAATACCGAACAGCGTGACGAGTATTGGTAGTGAGGCATTCCGCGATTGCAGTAGTTTAACGAGTGTGGCGATAGGAGACAGCGTGACGAGTATTGGTGAATATGCTTTCTTCGCATGTATTAACTTAACGAGCGTGACGATAGGAAATAATGTAACGATTATCGGAAAGGATGCATTCTCCAATTGCAGCAGTCTAACGAGCATAACGATACCGAACAGCGTGACGAGTATCGGTAGTTATGCCTTCTCCAGTTGCAGTGGTTTGACAAGCGTGACGATAGGAAATAATGTAACGAGTATCGGGAGTCGTGCATTCTCCTTTTGCAGTAAATTAACGAGTATAGAGATACCGAACAGTGTGACGAGTATCGAAAAATGGGCATTCAGTGGTTGCAGCGATTTAACGATATATTGCGAAGCGGCAAGCAAGCCGAGCGGTTGGGATAGTGGCTGGAATGATAATTGCCCCGTCATATGGGATTACAAAAATAAATAATTAAATACAAAGGAGGAATGGATATGACTAATCCGATAGAACAACAGCAAGTGCGGCTGATGACGTTGATGACCAATTACAAGGTCGCAAACAATCAATGCAAAATGCTGCCGAAAATAAGTAAATCGCTTATTGTCGCCATACTGAGTTTCGTTGCGGCAGTATTAAGTTTGATTTTTGGGTGCTTGTGTTTCAGCAAAAATAAATTGTTCAATTACATTATTACAGGCATTATCATACTGCTTTTCATAGCGATTTTATTATTACAGCTAATGGATTATTTCCATTGTTGTGAAAAGCGTCTGAACAAACGTTTGGAGCAAGAAGAAAAAAGAATGACAGTAAAGTATAGGTGCGAAGTCATTAAGCGCAGAGTGCGTAGGTTAAGAATCAGAAAAGAATTGATACAACAATTAAGCGAAAGTCAGAAAAATAACGAACGTGCGGTGACATACGAGGTAATGACAGAAGAGGAATTGCTTGACGAATATGTCAAGGAGCATGGAATTGAGGAAAGTATTACAGTATATGAGAAGCATCTCGAAGTGCTCAATCAACTAAATGCCGCATTGGAAAAGCGAGATAAATTGACAAAATGTGTGCTGTGGATACTTTCTGCTGTAGCTTTTGTGGTTTCTATAGTTTACATAAGCATAAATAACATTCATTAAGTAAATCAATAATACTTAACACAAAAACCGCCTCTCGGCGGTTTTTTGAGTGCAATATTATGCGGTGTGGAAGCGGCGCTTGGCAAGTCTTTCGATTGCGGCGACGCCGAGGTACATTATCGTAGCGAGCACGCAGAGTATGACAGTGCTCGACATAACAAGGTCCATTTTGAATACTTGACTGCCGTAGATGATCAGATATCCGAGTCCCGCCGTCGAGACGAGATATTCGCCCATGATCGTGCCCACCCATGCGAGTCCGACGTTTATTTTGAGCATGTTGAGTAGATTGGGGATATTGGCGGGAAAGATGAGCTTGGTCAGAATTTGAAGTTTTGTCGCGCCCATTGATTTCAGCAATAGAATCTTCCCCGAATCGACAGCCATAAACCCGTTTAGCACGCTTATTATCGTTACGATTATGCAGATTAGCAGCGTCATGACGACTATTGCCTGCGGTCCGGCACCCACCCATATTATGATTATCGGTCCGAGCGCGATTTTGGGCAGGGCGTTGAGGACTACGAGGTAGGGCTCGATCACTCGGCGCAGTCTCTCGGACGACCACAATAATACGGCTATCAATATTCCTATTCCGCTCGCAGTCAAAAATCCGATTATGCACTCGAGTAGGGTGTAGCCGATGTGAGTAAACAGTTCTTTCGGTTGTATGCTGCCGAGGGTTTTGACTATTCTGGACGGACTGGACGTGATAAACGAGTCTATCCAGCCGAGCCGCGCCGCCAGCTCCCACAGCCCGATTAGGGCTGCCAACAGTCCGATTTGAAGCAGTATTACGATGATCTTATCGTTGCGGCGTTTCGCCAAATACATTTGACGCGGCGATTTCGCCGTCGACAGCAAACAGGGCAACATATTTTTCATGTCGCAACTCCTTTTATCGATAGTAAAATCCGATTTTTGTCTCGGAAAAGCGACGGTTTATTCCGACGTGCCGTCGACATTAACCTCGCGCGCCTTCTCGTCTTTGCGCCTGTTCTTGTCTGCGAGGCGCTTGATGCTTCGGCATGCGCGCTTTGTGACGCACACCGTATAAGAACAAAGATGCTTGAAAAGCGTGGCGCAGTCGAGTAACACCTGCTTTCCCGTTATTTCGGTTGTTTCGTTTTTTTCGGTCTTTTCAGTCATGTGACACCTCTTTCCATATGCGGTCAAACCATTCCGAGAAGCGCGGACTCTCTCTGCGCTTTAGCGGAGTGGGCGCGTCAATATCGAGGGTAAATATTTTCTTCACCGTCGCCGGGCGGCGGGTGAGTACTATGACCTTGTCTGCCATAGACACGGCTTCCGATATGTCGTGAGTGACGAGCAGTGCCGTCTTGTTCTCGTTTTTGATTATCGAGTGAACGTCATCGCATACCGTCATACGCGTTTGGAAGTCCACCGCCGAGAACGGCTCGTCGAGTAACAACAATCTCGGCTTGAATGCGAGCGTCCTGATGAGCGCGGCGCGCTGGCGCATTCCGCCCGACAGCTCCTGCGGATATGCCGAGCGGAATTCACCGAGTCCGTACTTGTCTAGCATGCCGAGAGCATACTGCCGCGACTCATCGGTCAGCTTCTTTTGCACCGACAGCCCGAGCAGAACGTTTGCCTCTATGGTGCGCCATTCGAACAGATTGTCGCGCTGAAGCATGTATCCGACCGTACCGGACGACGGGGAAACAGGCTCGCCGTCTATCGTAACACTCCCTCTCGTCGGCTTCATGAGCCCCGCTATCATGGACAGCAGGGTGGTTTTGCCGCAGCCGGACGGTCCGACGAGGGCGATAAATTCGCCCTCGTCAACCGTGAACGACAGATTGCTGACAGCCTCCGTTTCGCTCTTTTCGGTCTGGTATATCAGGTCGATGGAATCGAGTGACAGGAGCGCCATTGTTATCCAAGTTCCTCAACGAGCAGATTGGCTATGGTGTTGTCGACGGCGAGATTGTAATCGGCGCGCGTGGGCAGGGTCCCCGCATTTTCCATAATGTCCTGTAGCCGCTCGAACGACGTTTTGGACATGACGGGGGTGTCGGGCCATGCGTCGATGTTGAGATAGCTGACAACGGACGCGGCGATGGACGTCTCGCTTGTTCCCACAAAGGAGGGAGCGAGCGCTTTTGCGACTGTCTCGGGCGTGTTATCTGTCATATACTTGTAGCCGCGAATGACGGCGCGAAGAAATGCCTTCGCCGTGTCGTTATGCTTGTTCAGCCACGACTTCTGCGCCGAGAACGCGGTGTACGGCACGTCGCCGGCCGCTTCGCCGACGGAGGCCACGACATATCCCTTGCCGAGAGCGACGTACTCTGACGCGGTGGGCTCGAACATGGTGGTGTAGTCGATAGACCGATCGGTGTCGAACGTGCCGACCATTGCGTCAAACGCTACCGAAGTGTCGAACAGCGTTCCGTCATCCGTCGATACGCCGTGTCGGTTGAGCACCCACTGCAACGTCATGGCCGGAACGCCGCCGGCGCGCCCTGCGAGAATGTGCTTTCCCTCGAGCGACGCCCAGTCGAAGCTGTCGCCCTCGTCGGTGCGACCTACGAGGAACGATCCGTCGCGCTTGGTCAGCTGTCCGAAGATGATCGGGTAGTCACGTTGTCCCTCGACGTGACAGTAAATGGTGGCTTCGGGACCCATAAGACCTATGTCGGCGGAGCCCGAAATTACGGCTGTCATTACCTTGTCGGCGCCGCCGCCGTTGGACAGCTTGAGGTCTATATTCTCGTCGTCGAAATAGCCGTTATTGATGGCTATGTACAGCGGAGCGTAGAATATCGAGTGAGTCACCTCCGACAATCTGACGGTCGTTTTTCCGTCCTTGTTGCCGCAAGCGGCAAGCCCGAGCGGCATGAGCAAGAGCGCGCATGCCGTGATAAGAGCGGTGAGTTTTCCTTTCATAAATGTCCTCCATGGATTTGGTATATCCACAGTGTATGCAACAGTCAAATAGACAGTGAATAATATCGGCAGTCGGCGAAAAGCAATTTCTTGATATTATGGAGTACAAAGGGTTTGCATTTTTTTTGCCGATATGCTAAACTGTTATTATTAAAGAAAATCGCAATTACAGAAAGAACGGTTACTTACGGCATATTGTAACGAAATTCAAAAAATATTCTGTGATTGGAGGCGGAAATATATAATGGACAAGACATACAATCCCACACAGTTTGAAAAGCGCATTTATAAGCGTTGGCTTGACGGTAAGTGCTTCGAGCCGCGCCCTAATAGCAAGGCGAAGAAAGTCAAGAAATTCTCCATAGTTTTACCGCCGCCCAATATCACAGGTCAGCTCCACGTCGGGCACGGCATGAATGTAACAATCCCCGACGCCATCGTGCGCTTCAAGCGCATGAAAGGGTATGAAACGCTGTGGTTGCCCGGTTACGATCACGCGTCGCTTGCGACGGAGATGAAAGTGGTCGAAGCTATGCGCGAAGAGGGCTTGACAAAGGCCGAGGTAGGGCGCGAAAAGTTTTTGGAGCGCGCCTGGGCGTGGAAGGATAAGTACGGCAATCGAATAGTCGAGCAGCTCAAATATCTGGGCGTCAGTCTCGATTTTTCGCGCCTGGCGTTTACCATGGATGACGCGCGGTCGAGGTCGGTGCGCGAGGTGTTTGTCGAGCTGTACAATCAGGGCTATATATACCGCGGTGACCGCATTATCAACTGGTGTCCGGGCTGTAAAACCGCTATATCGGACGCGGAGGTCGATTACGAAACGGAGGCCTCCCATCTTTGGCACATCAAATATCCGTTCAAGGACGGCAACGGCTACGTAACCGTTGCGACTACGCGCCCCGAGACACTTCTCGGAGATACTGCCGTAGCCGTCAATCCCAAAGATGAACGCTATGCCGGTATGGAAGGCAGGCTTGTAGTTCTTCCGCTCGTGGGGCGCGAAATCCCCATTGTTTACGACGATTATGTCGAAAAGGATTTCGGCACGGGCGCGGTCAAGATTACGCCGGCGCACGACCCCAACGACTTCGAGGTGGGCAAACGCCACAACCTCGAAATAATCAAGGTTATGAACGACGACGGCACGATGAACGATATGGCCGGCGCGTACGAGGGTATGCCGCGAAGCAAAGCGCGCGAGGCAATCGTTCGCGACTTGCAATCGCAGGGCTTGCTCGAAAAAATAGAGGACTATACGCACAACGTCGGGCATTGCAGTAGGTGCGACGAGTCGATAGAGCCGATCGTGTCCAAGCAGTGGTTTGTTGCCATGAAAGAGCTGGCAAAGCCCGCGATCGACGCGGTCAAGAGCGGAAAAATCAAATTTATTCCCAAGCGTTTTGAGAAAACGTATTTCAACTGGATGAACAATATCCGCGATTGGTGCATTTCCCGTCAGCTGTGGTGGGGGCACCGCATACCCGTATTTTACTGCGACGGTTGCGGTAAAGAAATCGCGAGCAAAACGGACATAACGACTTGTCCGCACTGCGGCGGCAAGGTGAGACAGGACGACGACGTGCTCGACACCTGGTTTTCTTCCGCGCTGTGGCCGTTCTCCACGCTCGGCTGGCCGGACGACACGGAGGATTTGAGACGGTACTATCCGACCGACCTGTTAGTCACAGCGTACGATATAATTCCGCTGTGGGTGTCGCGCATGATATTCTCTGGAATTAAATTCACGGGCGAGGTGCCTTTTAAGGAAGTTTATATACACGGGCTCGTGCGCGACGGGCTGGGGCGCAAAATGAGCAAATCTCTCGGCAACGGTGTGGACCCCATCGAGGTAATCAACACTGCGGGTGCGGACGCGCTTAGATTCTCGCTCGTCAACGGCATAGCGCGCGGCGGCGACATTTGCTTTTCCAACACGTCGCTCAATACCTACCGCAATTTCATGAACAAGCTTTATAACGCCGCCAAGTTCGTAATCGGCGCATGCGAGAGCTACGGCTATGCGGCAAAGCCGGTAGCGTTGACGGCAGCTGACGGTTGGATATTGGGCAAGCTCAACGCATTGGTAGGCGAGGTGACGCGCTCCATGAACCGTTACGACGTCGGTCACGCCGCAGAAAGCCTTTACGACTTTATCTGGGATGAGTTTTGCGATTGGTATATCGAGCTTAGTAAAGTGCAGTTCAAAAACGGCGACGCGAAAAACACCGCCGGCGTGCTTAGAAGCGCGCTCGAAACATTGCTCAAGCTCGTTCATCCCATTATTCCGTTCATAACCACCGAAATTTACGACAATCTTCCGGGGAGCAGCGGAGAACTCATGCTGAGTAAATTCCCGACAGAGAAAAAGAGCGTCAATATCGCGTGTGCAAAAGATATTGCGCTTACCGAGCGGCTTAAAGAATGTGTGCGCGCAGTGCGCAATCTCAAGCAGACCAACAGCGCGGTGGCTAAAACTCCCAAGGTGTCGTGCGATGGCAACGACGATATGTGTGCACTTGTATCGTACTATCTGCCGACGCTGGCCAAGACGGAGGACGTAGAACACGGCGCGCTCGAGAATGCCGCGCTCATCGCTCACGACGGCGTCAAGATTTTCGTTGCGCTCGAGGACGCGGGCAAAGAGCGCGAGCGGCTGAATAAGGAACTCGAAATCGCCAAGAGCGAGCTGAAGTTGGCACAAAGCAAGCTCAATAACCCCGGCTTCTGCCAAAAAGCGCCGCAAAAGCTGGTCGACGCCGAAAAAGAAAAGGTCAAAAACTATACCGAGCGCATAAACGCTTTGACCGAGAAGCTAAACAACATCTAATTGTCTAATCGGCGAAATTGGGAAAAAACTATTTACTTTTGATATTCGCTGTGTTATAATAAACGTCAACTTTGATTTTTTGCATGGATTTTGTATTGTAAGGTAGGGTAGATTTGGAACAGTCCGAAGAGGAACTCAGAAATAAACTGATAGTGTTGTTCGTTTTCGACAAAATGGATATCGCGCTCAGCGAGAAGACCATCATCAATATTTGCTATACGCAAAACGGCTGGATGATGCCCATTTATTGCATGGATGCGATACAGAAATTAGTCAAAGCGAATTTCATTCATCCCACTACGCGCGGACGCGAGAAAATGTATACGCTCACGCCCGACGGAAGGGTTTGCCTTGCCAATTTCTATTCACGCCTGCCCGAATCGTTACGCCAAGAAATAAGCGACTATGTAAAAACAAACCGTATGTCGTTTAAGCGTCAGCAGGAGTACATGCATACATACTACAAGAACAACGACGGCACGTACACCGTTTGGCTGCGGATAGTCGAGCCGTCGTCCACTCTTCTTGATCTGAAATTCGTCGTGCCAAACAACCGAACGGCAAAAAATATCCACGAGAATTGGGAGAAAAAAGCGTCTAACGTATATCTGATGCTTCACGATCAGCTGGTAGAGTAAAATAAAAGGAGCGCTATATAAAATATGGAAAGATACGTTACAAGCGGGACGTGTTCGCGAGAGATACTTTTCGACATCGAGGACAACAAGATAAAATCTGTCCAATTCGTTCGCGGCTGTGCCGGAAATACGCAGGGCGTAGCAAGACTCGCCGTAGGGCGCGATATCGACGAAGTGATCGAGCTGTTGTCGGGAGTGGAGTGCAGAAACGGCACGTCGTGCCCCGATCAGCTGGCAAAAGCCCTTATCGAATACAAGAATACTCATAAATAATCGCTTCGCATGACGAGACGACTTGTTTACATATCGATATTTACCGCGCTGATCGTGCTCGGCGGGCTTATTTCGGTGCCCATACCGTTTACGCAGGTGGAGCTGTCCTTCCAAACCGTGTTCGTCATCATGGCTGGACTTGTGCTCGGCGGACGCGACGGGGCGCTCGCCGTGCTCGTGTATTTGGCTATGGGGCTGTTGGGTTTGCCCGTATTCACGCAGGGCGGCGGAGTGGCGTACGTCTTTAAGCCGTCGTTCGGCTATCTGATAGGGTTCCCGATCGGCGCGCTCGTTGCCGGTTCCATTGTGACGAAATCGCAAAAATCGCATTCCAAGCGGTCGAGGGTATTCGTCGCCGCATTAGTCGGCATGATTCCCGTGTATGTCATAGGCGCAAGCTATCAGTTGCTCATACTGTATTATTATATAGGCAGTAGCTTGGGCGCGGCGGTAGCAGGGCTTCCTGCCGTTATCGTGCTTGCTGTCAAGGACGGCGTGTTGTTGGGGCTTGTCGCGTCGGTGTATCCGTCTCTCGAGCGCGCCTTGGGCAGTCGTTTCCAAAGGTCGAAACGTGCACCGCGCAGTAAGGACGTCGACGTAGGTGCGGTCAATTCCAAATAAGAATTTACGACGCGTTCGCGTTGTGGTCAAATTGTACAAAATCGCATAAAAATTTTATGCGATTTTCTATTGATAGAAACATATCGAAGTTGTATACTATAGCCATAACATTAATTTAATAAGGAGAAAATCATGGCAAGTCTGTCGTTAAGACACATCTACAAAGTTTATTCGGGCGGTGTTCGCGCCGTCAGCGATTTCAACCTCGAGATAGAGGACAAAGAGTTCGTCGTATTCGTCGGTCCGTCCGGCTGCGGCAAATCAACAACGCTCCGTATGATAGCCGGTCTTGAAGATATTTCGGCGGGAGAGCTGTATATCGAAGATAGGCTTGTCAACGACGTCGAGCCCAAAGACCGCGATATAGCGATGGTTTTCCAGAACTACGCGCTCTATCCGCACATGACTGTTTACGACAACATGGCGTTCGGTCTCAGACTCCGTCACGTTCCGCCCAAAGTCATCGACGAGAAGGTCCAAGAGGCGGCGAGCATATTGGGCATTCAGCACCTCTTGAGCCGTCGTCCGAAAGCTCTTTCGGGTGGTCAGCGTCAGCGCGTTGCGCTCGGCCGTGCAATCGTTCGCGAGCCCAAAGTTTTCTTGCTCGACGAGCCGTTAAGTAACCTTGACGCAAAGCTCCGTGTTCAGATGCGTACGGAGATCACCAAGATTCATCACAGACTTGCTACGACGTTTATTTACGTCACGCACGACCAGACCGAGGCTATGACGATGGGTACGCGTATCGTCGTCATGAAAGACGGTATCGTCCAGCAGGTAGATACGCCTACGACCCTTTACGACAATCCCGCCAACCTCTTCGTCGCGTGCTTCCTCGGCTCGCCGCAGATGAACATTTTCAAAGCCAAGCTTGTTGAAGAAGCCGGCAATATCTACGCGTTGATAGGCGAGACCAACAAGGTCATGATACCCAAGGCTCGTGCACAGCGCATTATCGACAAGTCTGTTATCGGCAGCGACGTCTTGCTCGGCATTCGTCCCGAGGACGTTCACTACGAGCAGGCGCTTGTCGAAGCTCATCCCGAGTCCGTCATCGACGCGACGGTAGACGTTATCGAGAACCTCGGTAACGAGACCATACTTTATCTCAACGTCGAAGGCAAAGAAGATTACACAATCTCGCGCGTCAATTCGCGCTATTCGTTCGCGCAGGGCGATCAGGTCAAGATGTATCTTGCTACGGATCGCGTCCACCTGTTCGACCCGACGACAGAGCTTACGCTCATGGGCGTTCCCGACTACAACCTCATTCCCGCGCAGTGCGTTGCTATCGACGGCACGCTCGCCGTTGTGTTTGGCGACACCTGCATCAAGCTTCCCGACAGCGTAGTCGCACGCATTACCGACAAGTCCGTTATCAACAACAAAGTCACTCTTGCCATTCCGCCCAGAGCGTTCAAATCGGAGAAAACGTCCGACACCTGTGTGGAAATCGAAGGCAAGGCAGAGTTCTTCGACAACTATCCGAAGTTCAAGGCGGTGTATCTCAATGTTGCCGGCTTTGACAATTACATGATTGTAGGCCGCGGGCTCGACGAAGAGTTTGTCGGCGGCGAGATGCTTAAGGCATACGTCGACGCCAATGACGTTCAGCTCTTCAACCGCGCGGGCGAGCGCATAATCACCGACCGCGAAGTAACGGGCAACGAGACAACGGCCGCTGTATCCGGCGCCAACAACGTGTATACGTACAGCCTCTCCGCCAAGAACGGCACGCATGCAAAATTCTCGTTAGAGAATACCGCAGGCTATTCTCTCAATACGTCGGCCGGCACTACCGTCAACATTCTTTCTCACGGCTTTACTATCGACAAGGCCGAGATTGCAAAGGCGCCTAAGTGCGTCATCACCGGTAACATCAAGCACCTTGACGAATACCGCAAGAACGCCGTCGTCACAGTGGAAGCGCCCGGATTCGACAACGATTTGACCGTGCTTATCAATAATTTCTCCGGCTACAACACAGGCGATAAGATCAAACTCGGCGTCGACCCGAGAGCGGTTGTGTTCGGCGCATACGAAACGATGGCCGCGGCTGTCGCTCGTTTGCAGCCCGAAGGCGAGGTGCGTTACAAGGAGATTGTCGCCGCTCGCGCTAAGGAAAAGGAACTCGAGGCTGCCGCCGCTAAGGAAAAGGTCGCCGCAAAGCCCGAGCCCAAAGCAGAGGAAGCGGCAGTAAAGGAGAAGGCGGCAACAAAGAAAAAGGCTGCGCCTGTTAAGAAGCCGTCGGCTAAAAAGAAGTAATTTCTTGACGGCGTATTCATCGGACGTATGCGAACTACGTGCTTGCGGCGGCTGGTCATTTAGATCTGATTAAACTCCCGTCGGTCGGCGCTTAGCTCTCTGCTTTCGCGCGTATCTACGCCGTCGGCACAACAATTTCCAACATTAGTCTAAAAATAATAAAGGAGCGATAACAGAACAGAAGTTATCGCTCCTTTTTGTATTGTTTTCGTTAATAATTATTTCTTCTTCAGCTCGTAGCCGGTCTTGCTGTCAAGTACGGTATAGCCGAGCGCGTCCAATTGTGCGCGGAGGCTGTCCGACGTCGCCCAATCCTTGTTGAGTCGTGCTTGATAGCGCGTCTCGGCAATTGCTTTGATCGAGTCGGGGATAATCTCTTCGACTTTTTCAATCGGCATGTGCAAGTCGAGCCCGAATATAGCGTCAAGTGATTTTGCCGCGTCGTAAATTTCGTGGCATGGCGGGAGCTTGGCGAGCGTCCACAGCATGCCGAGCGCAAGCGGGTAGTTGAGGTCATCACGCACCGCATCGGAAATTTTTGACACGATATCGTCCACTGCTGATTTGGCTTGGGGCGATGACGGCGCTTCGGCGCACGAAGAGATTGCGGCGCGAAGTCTGTTGTATGCCGTTTGCGACGCGTCAAGTCCTTCGAAAGTGAAGTTGAGCTTGTTGCGGTAATGGGTGTTCATGCAGAAATAGCGAAAGGCGAGCGGGGAATAGCCCTTGCCTATAAGGTCGTCTATGGTGTAAACGTTGCCGAGCGACTTGCTCATTTTGCCGCCGTCGACGAGCATGAACTCGCCGTGCATCCACATATTGACCACCTGATGACCTTCGAGCGCTTCCGATTGCGCAATCTCGTTCTCGTGGTGAATGGGGATATGATCTACGCCGCCCGTATGAATGTCGAATCTGTCGCCCAAGTATTTTTTGCCCATTGCCGAGCACTCTATGTGCCAGCCGGGAAAGCCCATGCCCCAAGGCGACGGCCATTGCATAATGTGGTTTTTCTCCGCTTTCTTCCACAGTGCAAAGTCGGCGGGGTGGCGTTTTTGCTCATTGACGGCAACGCGCGCTCCAGCCAAAGCGTCTTCAAGGTTGCAACGCGACAGCTTGCCGTAGCCGTCGAACTTGGAAATATCGAAGTAGATTCCGTCGTCAGTTTCGTAGCCGTAGCCCTTGTCGCACAGCGTTTTGACGAAATCGATCATTTCGGGAATGTTGTCCGTCGCTTTCGCTATGATTTCGGGTAAGCGGATGTGCAAACGTTCCAAATCCTTGAAAAACGCCGCCGAGTACATTTCGGCAATCTCTTCGGGGCTTTTATTCTGCTTTTTCGCGGCGGTCTGCATTTTGTCGTCGCCGTCGTCGCCGTCCGAGGTGAGGTGACCGACATCGGTAATGTTCATGACCGATTTGGTGTTGTAGCCAAAAAACTTGAGCGTGCGCCTAAGCTCATCCATAAACACGTACGTGCGTAAGTTGCCGATATGCGCATAGTTGTATACGGTCGGGCCGCACGAGTACGTAGCGACGTTGTTGCCGTCGATGGGCGAGAGTAATTCCTTCTTGCGGGTGAGAGTGTTGTATAGCCTGATATCTTCCATTGTTGTTACTCCGATATGTGTTTGGCTTGAAGCTCGTTCAGCTTTGTTTCAAGCTCGTCAATACGCTCTTTGAGCAGTGTAACTTCGTCTTCTATGGGGTTGGGCAGGTCTTGCGACAGGTCGTCAATCCGCCTTCCCGCTATGCGAACAATATGTCCGGGCACGCCTACCACCGTCGCGTTGGGCGGCACTTCGGACAAAACCACCGAGCCTGCGCCTATCTTTGAGCCCGCACCGACGGTGAACGGACCCAAAACCTTGGCGCCCGAGCATATCATCACTCCGTCTTCTATCGTAGGGTGGCGCTTTCCTTTGTCCTTGCCTGTACCGCCGAGCGTAACGCCCTGGTAAATAATCACATTGTCGCCAACGACAGCCGTTTCGCCGATAACGACGCCCGAGCCGTGGTCTATAAACACGCCCGAGCCGATAACGGCACCGGGATGAATTTCTATGCCCGTGAAAAACCGCGTCAAGCCCGACAATATGCGCGCCAAGAGAAAGTACCTGTGCACGTAGAGAAAGTGAAAGAACCGATACATGACGAGCGCGTGAAATCCGCTGTAGCACAATGCCGCTTCGAGCTTGTTGCGTACGGCGGGGTCGTTTCTTATAACTGCGTCGAGATCCTTTCGTATTGCATTAAAGGCATAGAGAGTTTTCATGGAAATACAATCGTGCGGGGTGGTAGTTAAACAAAACGCCGCTTTTGTATCTATCCTACAAATGCGGCGTAATGAGAAAAAGCAAAAGTATTATTCGTCGCTGCCGTTGATGAAGTCGAGCGCAGCTTCCAATTTCTTTTCGCCCTTTTGCATTTCTTTGTCGCTCAGCTCGAGCTGCTCGGCGACGGACTTGTCGAGCTCCGCCATCATGCGTTCGAGCTCTTGAGCGCCTTTCTCTGTAATCTTGTAATGTACGGAGCGCAGGTCTCGGTCGACGCGCAGTTTTTCGATCATTCCCTCGGCAATCATGTTGCGGGCTAGGATAGTGAGGTTAGGTTTTGCAATGCACAGTTCGCCGACGAGGTCGCGCGGCGACATTACGTCATTGCGCACAAGGTAGAGCAGGCGCATTTTTTGAGAAATGACCGTTCCGTTATCGCAGTTCTTACAGAGCTTTCGTGTAGCCAAATTCAGCGCAAGTATTTGTTCTGCCAACATGGTTAAAAACTCCTTATACTGTTTTCTAAATTATACCACAATCCAGATTTAATATCTTATGTTTCGTCAAAATAATAATCCGCCGGTCTGCCCGTAGTTATAATTCGATAGATTATACCATATTGTATGTCTTAATGTCAATTATATTGACATCGATTTGGCATCAATTTTGGCAATAACGACAAAAAATGCCCCTTTATTTCCTCCAAAACGCGGCAGAGTCGGGAAAACACTGCTGTCGCTCGACAATGTCAAGTGTTAGCAAAGTGATAATGTGACTGCTAAAAATAACTTATATTTATGACTAAAATAAAAATCGGTATTTTATGATAATTGACCCCTATAACACGAATTTTTGCGATCTACTTTACGTATAAACCTTAAATTCAGACATTCCAAACCACAAACGTTGCATATTCGGCGAGTTGACAACTTGATTTATTATATAGAAATTTCTAAAATAAATGCCGATTTGTTACATTTTATATTGACAATTGCCTTCGGAAAATGGTATCATATACCATACTATTAGGTATATGAGGTGGTACTATGCCTATTTCAGACGAGATTATAGAGCTCGAGCCTGTACGAAAAAGCAAATCGAAACTCTTAATAATGTTCATTATTATGGGTGTTTTGCTCGCGCTCGCCATTACCTTCTTGGTTTTGTATTTGCTCAAACCTAACGTTGAGGAGTACAACGGACGTGTAAACGGCGTTGTGGGTGAGACTTCCGCGCTGTTCGTCGACTCGGAGAGCGACGGGAACAGCAAATATGCGTCGGTCGGAAACGACTATACCGTGTTTGCGGACGTTTCGGTCGAGGGCGAAGCGGATCCCGGCGTCAATTGGTCGTGGGAGCCGTTCGGTGCGATTACGGAGATCACGCACGGCAGTGTTGCGGCGGAAGAAGCCGCGGTAGACACTTCGAGCGACGGCGAGAGGGCGACGAGATATTTCTTAACGTTCAGGCCGTCTGCCGACTTTGCGGACGGAGTTACGCCCATCACCATCACGGCGCGTTCCATGTCCGACGTCAATCAGCGTGCCGACATAGTATTTTACATAGTCAACCAAGCTACCGAATCGATAGAAATTCAGCGCATCAGCCATGACGGCGGTGCGTACAGTGCCATCGCTTACAACGATGACGGCGAAATCAGTTTGCCGTATTATTCGTACGACGACAACAACAAGACGTATGCCATTTCCTTCCGTCAGCTGGGCAAGTTCAATCCGGAGACGGGGATTTATTCCAATCTTACGCGTAGCGAGAACGGTACGGATGGTCAGCCGACGTACAAAATCGATATTTCGTGCGACAAGACCGATACGGTCGTTTCGGGATTGCGCGTAATCGACAGCGCCGACGGCCACAGCGATTCGATCAGGTTCAAGCTGTGCGGATCCGGTCTTGCTACGATCACGCTAACCGCTAACAAATATAACAACTTCGGCAGTCCGGTTACCGTCACGCTCAAGATCAGAGCGGAGAGCACGGAAACGCTCGGATACATAGACGCCATACGTATATACGATAGGCCTGTGGACGATACGGACGGCAAGTTCTATAAAGAGAATGTCAACAAGCAATACACTACGGGCAACTACGGCTCCATTCAGGCGTCGTCCACCTTGCTCACATTGCCTTATAACACTCAGGGCTACAACCGCTTCTTGCAGCACGTCGTACTCCTTCCGCTGTCGATTCAGTACAATGCGGACGGAACGCGCAAGGCCGGGTGGGAGAGTCATATAAACGTGACGTCGTCGCTGGGCGACCTTCTTTCTGTCACGCAGGACGCGCTCAAAAATGTTCTTATTCAGACCAAGATGTACGGTAGCAAAAATATTTGTACGCTCACCGTCACCAGCACAGACAAGCTTGGCGTCACTGTATCTTCCGCGATAAACGTAAAAGTAGTCGCGCAGAATACCACAGGCACCATTTCGGTCAAGAAGGAAAACAGCAACACCGCAGAGAACATCAACGAGAAAATTTCGACGACGCAGGGCTCCTCGCTCAATATTTCATTGGTATATAATCTGACGGCGCCCAAGGACGTCGACAAAGACACCTTTGTATCGGCGGGGTATTTGTCCAACAACTACACCGTATCGATGGTGCGCGTAGACGGCGAAACCGAGACTGCGGTCACCGATTTCGTGCTGACGGCAGGAAACAAGGCTGTCGCGTGGGACAAACAGCAGACGCTCGACTCGTCGATGGTGATAGCCAAAGGCGGGACGGAGACGGCGTATACGGGCACGATTAACTTCAAGCTGGCTATTCCCAACGATCAAGAGAAGGTGCCTGACGGCGAGTACAAATTCACGTTTGCCAAGGTCGGGTCGCCGACTCTTGTCAACGCTCAAGAGAACTATATGGATTCGTCGTGGTCGTATACTATCACGCTGAAAGTGTCGGCGCGCGCGCGCAAGGCCGCATGGGATACCGATGAAGCTAAAAAGATGGTTGAGCTGTTCGCCAACGGCAACTTTGCCGTCGAAGAAGCCGACGATCACAAAGCGCGGCTGTATATTCAAGCCGACTCGGGCGAATTCCCCAACGGCTTCGACTTCAAGAAGTTCGTAAAGGTCACCGACGGCGAACATAAGATTACGGTAGCCTGTTCATCGACTACAAAGAATCTCAACATCGTCGGCTCAACGGGCAACCAAACCTTCTCGTATACAGGTACCAGGAATTACGACGAGAACACGGTGCAGGGTACAGCGGAGATAACGGCCAAGAACAACGCCGAAGAAACGATCGGAGTATTTACGGTTAATGTTTATCTTATCGACGCTATAGAGTCCATTGCCACCGAATCGACCGGCATTGTCGAGTACAAGTATTCCGCAGAAGACGTCAAGGACGGCGATATTAACTTCTCGACCGACACCATCAAGAATACTTACACCTACAATAAAACCCTATCGCGTACCAACGACACGGCTCGCGACAATATCGAGTTGTACAGCCGCATAGGAGCGGACTTGGGCAAGGACGTTGCGTACGCCAAGGTTCCCAACCACGAGAGCAACAGCATCGAGTTCAAATATCCGGACGTGGGCGGCGTAACTGTATTCGAATACAAGCTGTCAAATCACGTGTTGTACTTGCGCCAAGACCTGTTTGAGCTCAGCTACAACAACAACATCAATGCAACCGAACTGATTGTCCAATACAATACCAAACCCGACAGTCGTTACGAAACAGAAGCGAATATCAAGTCGTGCACGAGGACGTATAGGTTTATACGCTATGCCGACGATGTCGCAATGTTTACGTCCGATTCGTATGCAGAGGACGTTAGGATCAGCCCCATTTCGGATAAATTCTCATACGACGTAAACATGAACGCCCGCGGACAGCTGTTCCTGTCTGCCATCGTCAATATCAATGTAAAAGGTGACGACGATGATGTAGCAAAACTCACCCCCGTCATCGTTAAGCAAAACGATACCGCACATCAGGAAATTATCAAGAAAATCACCGATGTTACTGTATTCGAATCGATCTATATGGAAAAACCGAGAGCGGTCAGTGTCGACAACTTTGTCATTTCGGATAAGGAGGATAGCGACAAAGGATACAGCTATATCGGTTTTACGGCGCCGACTATCACCGGCGAGGAATTGACGTATTCGTCGATCGTGCACGGCGGCACTTACGGGAAAGCAAGTAAGTATACGCTCGAAATCAACGTATACAACCGCACCCGCCAAGTAGAAGAAATCACGTTGTATTCGGCTTACGATGACGGATCTTCGATTTACGAAGAGCTTAACAATCTAAACTTCGGCGAGTACGGCAACGATCACGATTCTCCTTATTCAAAGCATTTGTTTATCAAGGTTGCGTTTGAAAAGTACGAGGGAAACGACGAGCTTTACACGCAATTGGCGCCCATTGTTCTCATGTTCCCCAACGCCAATTACGAGATTATTGTTACAAACGGAGGGCAAAACACCCCTTATTCCGGCAAGCAATCATATGAATTGACTGCGCCGCAGCTCGTTGTCAAAGACGGTGAAACGCAGTATTACTACGTTTGGACGATAATGGTCAAGCTGGGAGCCGATATAACGGAGACTAATACTTCGGGCGGGACGCTTACTGTATACAGCCAGTTTGCGGCGGGCGGTGACGAGTCCAAGCATGCACAGGATACGGCGACCATCACAATCGGCACGGGCGTTGAGTCAATTACCGTGGGCGGTTATAGTCTGACGGCAGGCAACAATTACACGACGTCGCACACGTTTACGCTTACGTCTGCGACCGACACGGGTGATGAGTTTGATATTCCGTTAACCATCGTTCCGTATTCCGGGACTCACGGCAACGGTCTCATCAAATACGACATCACAAAACTGCAACTCGCTCTCGGCAACGTGGACGGCTTGTTGGGTGTCGACGGCATTCAGCTTACAGAGCCCAAGCTCACGCTAAAGTTGAATCCTGCGGCAGTTAAGACGCTAAACGGCGAATACGTCTTCACACTTACCGATACGGCCAACGGCGCGAATTCGGTATTCACCATCACCGTTAACGTCATTGTCGAGGCCGATATCTACGCGATAGGGCACGAGGACGCATACACCATTACGACCAAAGGCTTGGATCAAGAGGCCGCGGCAAGTGACAAATATACCGTCTTGCCCGACGGACAAATCAAGTTCAACAACGAAACGCCGAGCCGTCAGCCCGACGACAAGTATAAAGAAGGCGTCGAAATCAAGGTTGTATCTAACAAGGACACCGACGATCAGGTCGACGACGACTTGGTCAAAGTAGCGTTTAACAAGACCGCGGGCACATTCACCGTATCGGTTTCTAACACTTTGTTGAGTGGTACGTACTATCTCCGCATCGCTTACACGAATTCTAAGAGCGTGCAGATAGTGGAGTATGTGACGCTCAATATCAAGACGCACTCCAATACGATCAAGTGGCTTGAGGGAGACGGCAACGTTACAATCACCGGCGGAACATCGGAAATCATCGTAAAGAATGCGGCCAATGAGTTCAAGTTCCACGCCGGCGTTATAAACCGCGGCGACGTTAATGTCAGAGTGGATACCGAAGACGGCAAGATTACCTATGCTGTCTATGACAGTGATACAAACAGGACTAACGGCGGTGCAAAATCGACAGTTGCCGAGGTAGGCGAGCATACGGGCAATCTCAAGGTAACCGTGCCGACGCTGACAACAGGCACGCTGTATCTGCGCGCGAGCTATGTCGATGCGTCGTCCGGCAAGACCTTCTGCTTGGATGTAAACGTCACATACTATGTGGTTATAACTTCGATTGGCATAAAAGAGGGTAGCCTCGATGCGCATACGTTCCAATCGAATACGATTTACATGTATTACCTCTCGGCGGAAGCTTATACGACGCTCGACCTTACCGGCAAGATTGAAGTCAAGACGCCGTTTGGCAGCGTCACGCCTTCGCCCGAAATCAAAGTCGAGTCGGGCAACACCGACTACATAGTCGCGAGCGGCTACTTGCTCACGGCTAAAGGTGCGGGCGTCACAACGATCAAGATTACCGCAACGGACGGCAAAGAGAAGCTCGATGTCAGCTACAATATCACCGTCGTTTACGTTTCGTCGACGCTTACCTTCGACGGAAGCGCCGGTGGCAAGATAAATATCGTTCAAGACGGCTCTGTCGATATAGTACGCCAGGTTGTCGACAACGGTTACTACGGTCTTGACGGGGTATTCTCGGTCACGGCCGACAGCGACAGAATCAAGGTCGGTGCGATTTCGGATAACAAGACGGCGAACGTTAAGCTCGACCGCGACAAGTTCACATCCAACGAGTATTACACGACATACACGCTCAAAGCGACTGTAACATACAGCCTGAAGTCAGGCTCGTCGCTCAATCTTGTCGGCTCTTTGGCGTCGACGGCAAACTACTCGTTGACAGTCGAAGCGACGTACACGCCCACATTCAAGCTGTATAACGGCGGTGAGCTCATTAACGTCGAGTCCGAAAACACGATTAGCGGCTCGAATTACAAGATTGTAGTCGACGTTCCCGGCGTCGGAGATACTTGGTACAATGCCGGCAAGTGGACTTACCAAGCGTCCGATGACAACGGCTTAGTTACTTTCGGCTCATATAGCGGCGGCGAAATTCCTGTTACGTTCGATCAAACGAAAGCGGGCGTAATCAAGCTGAAGGTTATCGCTTCGGCTTACGCCAAGACATTCACGTCGGCTGTACAGCAGTACACGTTTACATACGGCGGCAACTTCACCACGAAGTTGCAGACATCGACTGCAGGCAGTGGTTCGTATAATGACTTTACGACTAAGGAAACTCCGACAAAGACGCTTGCAATCGACTTCGACGGTAGCACGGCACAGCGCGTTATCAGATACGTTCTCGATGTCAAGAATGTAGGCGGTGCGGTCTCCAACGTCGATATTACATATGTAGGCGACGGTGTGTCGGCAGGCTCTGTGCAGTATAACAGCAGCGACAATTACTACTACCGCGACTTTACGCTAAGCCGTGTTACTACGCTTACGCTCGGCGGCACGTTTGTCGGCGGCGGCAAGGTATACGTTGCCGATACATATACCATAACACTCACGGCGATAGCGCCCGAGTTTACAGTCAACTCGACTCGTGAAGAGCTCGAGGCGGATAATCAGAATGCCTTCCAAACGGCACAACTGTCTGTTGCAACTGTGTCAAACGGCTTTAAGGGCGCGTTTACCGCCGGCGAAGTAAAGTACACGATAATAGCCGGCGGCAACAGAGCGGAAATATCGGGCAATGTTCTGACGCCGAAGCCGGGCGCTAATGCTACGGACGGAGCGGTCACAGTGCGCGCTACGATCAGAGTGACGAGCGGCGTGTTCGCGGGCATGGAGTTTACAGCCGATAAGGTTATCACAATCAAGGGCGTTGCGCTCCCGACGGTCAAGGCAAAGAACTCGACGGTTATCGTCACCGATATCGGCAATGAGATCGATCTTGACAATCTGTTCGAGGTGAGCGGCAATTACACAACATCCAAATCGTATACGGCTACGGCCACCGGCTTGACACAAGACACCGACTATACGCTTAACGGCAATAAGCTTACTATATCCGATAACAACAAGACAAAAGCGGGCGGCAAGATCAAGATTCAGGTCACCGTAACGGTCACAAGCGAAATCAACAAGACCCAAACGGCAAGCGGCGAGGTCGAAATTATCATAACGCCTCGTGCCGAAGTGGGCGATACGCTCAGCATTACCGGCGCGAAAGCTACGCACGACATCAAGCGCGCGGTCAGGGTGTTTGCCGACGACACTGCGGGCGGGTTCTTCGTCAAGTCCGCCGACGCGTATACCGTCGAGTATACGATAGACGGAACAGCTAACAACGGCATATCGGTAAGCGGCGACAAGCTCATAATATCTCAAGCTGTTTTGGAAAACAAAGACATTACGCTCAGTGCCAAGATTACCTTTGCGGGCGACAGCGTGTACAAAGGCACGGTGATTAATGTTACCGGCATAACCGTACATATCTACGGCAAAAACCTCGGCGAAAAAGCTATCACGTGGAACAACGAGGGCAAGGGCTACGAAAAATTCACGATTGATGATACATTAGTCGGCCTCGGTGCATTGACGTCCATTACGGTCACCGTCACAACCAACAGCGGCTTTACGGGCATTACCGATAACGGCAAGACGAATGTCACTATCTCGGTCGACAATGACTTCAATATTTCCCAAGACAATGCCCACTACGAGTATATCAAGTACTCTGCCGTAATCGTATTAGAAGGCGGTACCGAGTACTACTGCGAAGGCTCAATCAAGGTCGCAAATGTAAATCCCAAGCTGGTTGTCACCATTGACGGCGAAGAGATTGCAGATGTCGCCAATGTCGTCGAGCGCGAGGTTTTTGTAGGCGACTCGTTCAACATCAACTTTGCTGAAAGCCACGGTCTCGATATAGATAAGGTTACGCTTCCCGAAGATATCGGTTACGGCCTGTCGTATGTAGGCGGCGGTGTGGATTTCATCTTTACCGCGGCCGACGTCAGAACCGGTGCCGAAAATATCGCTTTCACTGTAACAATCGGCGGCATTCCGTTCTCTTTCAAAATCAATGTTACGGTTACCGCAAAGCCGGACACGCCTGCGTTTACGGTGACCAACACTTCGATAACATTGGCATATGTCGCAAGGCAGGGGGCAGGGCAACAGGATCAGACAGGTATTGTCACGTCCGTGCTCATTCCGTCGAGCGAATATGTCAACATAACGCCCAGCCGTTTCTATTTCTCTTCGTCCGGACTGTCACAGAGACTTAAATCCGTTTCCGTGTATGGATATACCGCAAAGAATACAAAATCGAGTGAGTGGAAAGGTACCGTAAATAGCTCCTATGCCTCAGTATCTCTGACCAATGTGAGCAGAGGCTACGTCTATTACGATATTGAGTTCACGTTTATTCTGAATTCGAGCAACAGTACCTCATTCTCGATTTCGACGACATTTACGTACAACACCAACAAGACTTACACATATACGTATTCTGTTTCGAGAACGACTTCCCAACTTAATGTCACCTACAATTCCAACGGCGGAACACCTTCAAGCCAGACACGATCGTATGATAGAGGTACGGTTTTGGGGTCGCCGACTACAGCACCTACAAAAACAGGCTATACACTTGAAGGTTGGTACTCCGTTCCCAATCCCGATCCTACTTTAGATGCAAAGCACAAGGTCGTAGGTGACAACAGCACCGCTGTCAATGTCTATTCGTCCATGACGGTGTATGCAGCTTGGACGTTGAAGGAAGATATTGTTGTAACATTTAATGCGGGCGAAAAAGGTACATTCGGCAGTAGCAACACTACCACGATAAGTCAAGCATACGGCAAAGCATACAAGTTGCCCACTAATCCTACTCGCACAGGTTATAAGTTTGCCTATTGGTCGACACAAGAAGGAAACGGTGGGGATACTATAACAAGCTCGGTGATCGTAGATAAAGACTACGCTCATGATCTGTATGCGCATTGGACTGCCGAGAGTTATACCGTGACGTTCGACCCGAAGGATGGCACTCTCGACAAACTGTCAAAGTCCAAGACCGTCACATTTGACCAAGAGTACGGCACACTTCCCATACCTACGCTCGAGGGGCACTCATTCGACGGTTGGTATTTGAAAGTCAACGATGCCGCCGAGAGCCGTATAGAAGATGATACGAAAGTCGCAACAGCGGAAGCACATACGCTTTACGCAAAGTGGACGGCAATCAAAGATATCGTTGTAACCTTCAATGCCAACGGCGGTCAATTCGCGGGTGGCACTGTGACCAAGACGGAAAATCATACGTACGGGGAGAACTATAAGCTTCCCACCGCGCCGACGCGCACAGGTTACACCTTTGCCGGCTGGGTAGACGGTGAGGGCAAAACAGTAACCGGTAGTACTGCGGTCAAGAATACCAAAGCGCATATGCTGTTCGCCACATGGACGGCCGTCAGCGTGGGAGTGACCTTCGACGCGGGTGACGGTAGCTTTGGCGATGTCAATAAGAAAGAGATTTCTCAGACATACGACGATAACTATAAGCTTCCCACCGAGCCGACGCGCACAGGTTACACTTTTGCCGGCTGGATTGACAGCAATGGCAACATTGTCACCGCAAATATCAAAGTGACCAATCCCGAAGAACATACGCTGACCGCAAAGTGGGAGGCCAAGTCGGCAAATATTACTCTTACGCTTTACGACAGCACTACGGAACAAATCACGAGAAAGTACGGCGAAGCGTACAATCTTCCCACACCGACTCGCGTAGGGTATACGTTCAAGCATTGGTACGTCAGCGGCGACAATCAGAAAAATGCGTTTACTACGGCCAATGTCGGCGAAGAGGCGTTTGGCGAGCAGGCATTGACGCTCGTTGCCGATTGGACTGCCAACACGTACTACGTCGTCCTCGATTACGGCTACGACAGGGACGGCGGCCGCGTAGTGGTGCAAAACGTTACCTTCGACGGAAACTACGGCATTAGCGACCCGTCGCGCACGGGGTATGAATTTAAGGGCTGGTATACGCAGAGCACATTCGAAGAAGGGTCTAAGTTCACGAAAGAGAAAGTAGGCGAGGAAGTGCTCAAAGGCATGCTTCTGTATGCCAAGTGGGAGCCCGTCGATGTGACGATTACTCTCGACGCCGACGGCGGTACTTTAGCTCCGGAAGAAGCGACCATAACGAGAAAGTTTGGTGAAAAGTATAATCTTCCCGAGCCGACGTATGATGGCCATGAGTTTGAGTATTGGTATGTCGAGGGCGACGAACATCAGACTCCGTTTGAATATGATAATGTCGGCGAAGAGGCTCTTGTTAAAGACGGCTTGAAACTCGTTGCCAAGTGGAAAGATGCGTCGGCCGATTGAACTACAACATACAGTAAGAGGTAATCATGCAAAAAACATATACAGTCGATATTTGCGGGCGCAAAGAGGCGTTGCCTGTTATCCCGCTTCCCAATTGTGTCAACATCTGCTTTTTCAATCTTCACGGCAATGTCGATCTTACCGAGTACTGTGCCGAAAAAATCGCCGAGCGCGTCAAGGGCTATGATCCCGACGTACTGATTACCGCAGAGAGCAAGGGCTTACAGCTCACGCACTGCGTTGCGCGGTACATGGGGCACGACAATTACGCCGTCGCGCGCAAGAGCAGAAAGCTGTACATGCAAGACGGTATCGAGGTCAGCGCAAAGACGATTACGACGGGCGAAATTCAGCGCCTGTACCTTTCCGCGCACGACGTCGATATGATAAAAGGCAGGCGCGTAGCGATAATTGACGACGTAATCAGCACGGGCGCGGCCAACGCGGCGCTCGAACAGCTCGTCGAGAAAGCGGGCGGCAAAGTCATTTGCCGTGCGTTCGTACTCGCCGAGGGCGATGCAAAGGACAGAGCGGATATAGAGTACCTCGCCGCGATTCCCCTTCTTTAATCGAAATCCACAAAAAAATCAGTCCGTTTGATTAACAAGCGGGCTGATTTTTGTATTTCCGATATTTAGTCGCAGAGCGGACCGAATTGCTGTTTGGTCTGCTGTACTTGTTGCTCGTCGGCCTGTTCGACTTGGTACATGCCGCGTTTTTCCATATACTCGAATGTCGCGAATTGATCCGCGGCGGCCTCGACGAGGTTTTCCTTGATTATATCGCGGAGCGGTTCTTCGGCGCTCTCGCACAGAGCGGTGGAGTACAGCTTGACCAACTGTTTTTCGCAGCCCAATACGTCCGAAATAATCTCGTAATCGTCGAGCGAGCATTTCTTCTGCGCGTTCTTCGTCGCGCAGTCGCACCAATCGTCGCACGTTGCCGCCGTCTCGTCGACGGGGTTGACGTCGTCGCTGTCCTTGCCGCATCCGCTGCCTTCGCCACAACCGCAACCGTCGCCGCAACCGCAGCCGTCGGTCGTCTCGTCCTGAGTTTCATCGCTTTCGTAGAGGTCGGACAGATCGGTGTTGCCCGTCGTGCCGTCGTCGCTCGAGCCGTAATCGGACCAACGGTCGTCTGTCGCCGCGGTTTCGTCCGAAGGGTCGAAGTCTACGCCGAAGTCGTCCGCCGCTTCGCTGTCGTCGGAGCTTGCTTCGCTGTCGTACCAGTCCGGACTTTCCGTATTGTTCACGTTGTTGTCCGAGATATACGTGCCGTAATCGGGGTCGGGCATATCGGCGCCGTTTTCAAGTCTTTCGTCAAAATTTTCCATGTTCGTTCTCCTTAGTTTTTGTCGAGGTAGTTGGTGAGCGTTTCATAACGCTGTTTGTGTCCGTTGGCGAGCTTGCCGAGAGCGCGGCGCAGATCGTCGTTGTCGGTCTCGGACACGTAGTTGCAGCATTTCTTGTAAGCAAGCTTCTCGCTACGCATAAGCTCGCTCAATTCTTGAAGGCTTTTGGTGGTCATAGGTTCGATTTTTCTCCTTTTTTGATGTAACGATAATATGTTCCGGCGCGTATTTTTTTATTCGCGGCGCTTGATTTTGCACTGCCTCAATGGTATAATAGAAATAATCACGCTGTGGAAAGAACGGTAGATTGTAACTATCGTAACGAAATCCATAAATCATTTTGTGATAGTGTTGAATAAGTGGGAAAGATAACCGACATAGCCAAACAAAAGCGCAACCCCTCGCGCGTCAGTGTGTTTATAGACGGCGAGTTCGTCTGCGGCCTCGACGCGGTCGCGGCGGCGAGCGCGCGCATCAAAATAGGCGACGAAATAACGGCTGATGAGCTAAAGAAAGTCGTCTTTTCTAGCGAGGTCAACAGCGCGTTCGAGCGCGCCGTATCATATCTGTCGAGTGTGCCGCGTTCCAAATCCGAAATCAGGCAAAAGCTTCGCGACAAAGGCTATGACCGTGACGTCATCGACGAGGCGATTGTGCGGCTTGTTTCGTATCGGTATATAGACGACAGAGCGTACGCCGAATGCTATATCAAATCCAAGGGCAAGCAGTACGGCAAGTTCAGGCTATCCGCCGAGCTCCGAAAAAAGGGCGTCAGCACCGAAATAATAGACGAACTGCTCGATGACGGTGACGAGGACGGGACGGCCGCCGCACGCAAATATTTGAGATCGCACCCGTCGTGTGATGTTCAGAAGTTAAAAAGATTTTTGGCAGGGCGCGGGTTTTCCTGGGACGCGATATTGCGCACGATATCCGATCTTTCCGAAGAAATCGACTGCGCAGACAATTACGACGACTAATAAGGACGGTGAACGAAAATGCCCGAAAATAACGGAAAATTCATTTTGCCCCAAGGCATTCGCATAGGCCATGCCAACGACGATTACACAGGGGTGACCTGCATACTGACAGATCGCGCCGTAGGCGGGGTGAGCGTGCGCGGCGGTGCGCCCGGCACGCGCGAAACCGATATGCTCCGAGCCGAAAAATCTCAAGCGCACGTAGACGCTATTGTGCTAAGCGGCGGTTCTGCGTACGGACTGGAAGCGGCTTGCGGCGTTTCCGATTATTTGCGCGAGAAGAATATAGGCTTTTCGATAGGCGACAAGGTAGTGCCGCTTGTGGCAAGCGCCATACTTTTTGACCTGAATACGCCGGGCGAATATCATTATCCCGACAAGGCGATGGGTCGCGCTGCTGCCGAGAATGCAAAAGCGGACAATATCGCGTTCGGCGCAGTAGGAGCGGGCAAGGGCGCTACGGTTGGCAAGCTTTTCGGCTTGCAAAACAGCTGTAAAAGCGGAATAGGCGGCGCAACGCTCCGCTTTGGCAACATTTTCGTCTCGGCAGTCGTTGCGGTCAACGCGCTCGGCGACGTAATACAGCATAGGACGGGCAAAGTGCTCGCAGGCGCTAAATTGGGCGGACAGTTTATCAACACGGCAGAGGCAATGACTGACGGCAGGCTATTGCAAATGATGAGCATGCAAGCGCGCACCAACACGACTATCGGTTGCGTCATGACCAACGCCAAGCTCGACAAGGTGGGAGTAAACAAGCTCGCAGCGGCCTCTCACGACGGGCTCGCCATGTCGATACGGCCCGTGCATACCGACGCGGACGGCGATACAATGTTCGCGCTGTCTTGCGGCGAAGAAGTGACGGATATAAACATATTGATGGCGCTTTCCGCAGAAGCTACGGCGTTTGCCATCGAGGACGCGATTAAGGAATTACAAAAATAATAATGATAGGGATTGATATTGTACACATTCCGCGCATACAAAAAGCGGTCCAAAACGACGCGTTCAAAACGCGCGTTTTCACGGCGCAGGAAATAGCGTATTGCGACGGAAATGCTAAGCCGCATATACACTATGCCGGCGTGTTTGCGGCCAAAGAAGGGGCCGTAAAGGCGTTAAAATGCGGTTTTTCGGGCGGTATAGGTCCGCTCGACATAGAAATTGTGCATGAAACCGACGGCGCGCCTCAAATAAATTTTTACGGTAAAGCGCAAGAACTGTTGAATGACAGAAAAGCCGACGTGTCAATATCGCACGACGGCGAGTACGCAATCGCCGTTGTAGAAATTTTGTAACAGCCCGACGGAGAAAATGCCATATGATAAACGTACTGACTGCCGACGAAGTAAGAGCGGCGGAACAAAAGATTATAGCCGGCGGCGTTGACGAAACATTTCTTAGATTTAACGCCTCGCTGTGCATTGCGGACGGCATAGCGACTCGTGCGGCCGGCGGCGCGCGTACTGCGGTATTTTGCGGCGGAGGCGGCAACGGCATGGACGGCGTGCTCGCCGCGACGAGATTGCATAGACAGGGTAGATCGGTCACTATTTATCTTGTAGGCGGCAAAACCAAGGATAGACTCGGCAAATTGCTTGATTATGCCGAAAACGCAGGCGTGCCTATTTATGATGCCGATGACTACGACTACAAGGCTGATATTATAGTGGACGCCATTTTCGGCATAGGGCTAAGTCGAAACGTAGACGACAAAACCACGCAGTTGTTACGCAAGCTCAACGCGCAAGCTCACGCGTTGCGCCTTGCCGTCGATATTCCGACGGGACTTAACGCGGATAGCGGCGAAATTATGGGCGAGGCGTTCAGAGCCGATTACACAATCAGTTTTTCGTGCTACAAGCGCGGTATGCTCTTCGGCGCAGGGCGTGACGTGTGCGGCAGGGTGATAATCGAGGATGTGGGAGTAAAAACACAATCTCAAATCAGAGTTTACGAGCACGACGATTTCAAGCCGGTTGTGCGAGCAAAGACGGCGCACAAGGGCAAGTTCGGCAGGATTTACGTCATCGGCGGGTGCGGAACTATGGTGGGCGCGCCCATTCTGTCCGCCGCCGCCGCGCACGAAGCGTACATGAACGGTGCGGGCACCGTCACGTTGTGTGCGCCGTCAATCCACCGCACGGCTTTGTCGTCGCGCGTGACTATGGCAATGATGAAGTTTATGCCGGACACCGTCGAAGGATATATCAAGTTTGACAAACCCGTACTCGACGAAATAATTTCGCGCGCCGACGTCGTCAATATCGGCATGGGTATGGGCGCAACACCCGATCTTCGCAAGATATTAGAGTATTTGTGCGAAAATTTCGGCGGAACGCTCGTGATAGACGCCGACGGACTGAATGCGATCAAGCAAAATTACGATTTTCTTAAAACAGCAAAGCCTAAAATTATAATAACGCCGCATGTAGGCGAGTTCGAGCGCTTTACAAGTCGGTCGGCTACCGTCGAGAATGCAAAGCTGCTCGCCGCAGAATACAAATTAATCGTAGTGCTAAAGTCTGCCACTACGATTATCACCGACGGGATAGAAGTGCGAATCAATGCTACGGGCACGCCGGCCATGGCAAAAGGCGGTATGGGCGATCTTCTCGGCGGCAGCATCGCCGCGCTTGCGTGCTCATTTTCACCGTTGGACGCGGCGACGGCGGCGTGTTACCGACAGGGTATAGGCGCCGAGCGCGCCGTTACGGCGTTTTCCGAACTCATGCTCACGCCGCGCGAAGTTCTGAATATGGCCGATTATTCCGAGCTGTACGATTGATTAAGTATTATACGAATCCGAGCGAAATGAGCGTCGCGCGCTCGATTTTGCGCATGGCGTCGCCGTCGAGCTCGCCGATACGCGTTTTCAATCTGCGCTTGTCGAGGGTGCGCAACTGTTCGAGCAGTACGACCGAGTTTTTGTTTAACCCAAAACTCCCTGCCGCAATTTCCACGTGCGTGGGGAGTTTTGCTTTTGTTATGCGGCTTGTGACGGCGCACACAATGACGGTGGGCGAGTAGCGATTGCCCACGTCGTTTTGAATGATAAGTACAGGGCGCACTCCGCCTTGCTCCGAGCCGATTACGGGGCTAAGGTCTGCATAATAGATTTCTCCGCGCTTGTAGTTCACGCCGCTTTCTCTCCTTTACGCCGCAAAAGTGACGTAATTTCGTAACGGTCTTGCGGCGGGAACGGTTATA
>JAFLVF010000010.1 GCA_022508425.1 Clostridiales bacterium
CCGCGTGGTGCGGCTTAGGGCGGAGGTGTCGCTCGACGAGCCGCTCAATGTCGACAACGAAGGCAACGAGCTCGTCATGGCGGACATCCTCGGCAGTGACGACGAAATAGGCAAAGAGGTGGAGGCGCAGGCCGAGCAAAAGTTGCTCGACGAAGCGCTCTCCCGATTGGGAAAGCGCGAACGTGTTATTATGCAGATGCGTTTCGGACTCGGCGGATCCGCCGAGAAAACGCAGAAGGAAGTCGCCGACATTTTGGGAATTTCGCAGTCGTACATATCGCGGTTGGAAAAGAAGATAATCTACCGCTTGAAAAAAGACATAACAAAGGCGCTCGGAACTTAAACTAAACAACCTTGCTGTGAATCGTTTTTATAGCCGATTTTTCGAGACGGCTGACTTGGGCTTGCGAGATGCCTATTTCTTTACTGACTTCCATTTGGGTTTTTCCCTCGTAGAAGCGCATCATCAGTATGCGCTTTTCTCTTGCGTCCAGCTTGGATATCGCTTCGTCGATATCTATGCGGGACAGCGCGTTCTCGTCGTCGGCGCCCACTATGCTATCCATAACCATAACCGCGTCGTCGCCGTCGTGGTAGACGGGCTCAAACAGCGAAATGGGGTCGGAGATCCCGTCGAGGGCGTAAACCACGTCGCTGACGGGAATGTTCAGCGCGGCGGCAATGTCCTCGAGCTCTGCGGTGTCTCCCGTGTCGTGTTCTATCTGTTGACGGGCTTGCAGGGCGTGGTACGCCACGTCGCGTATCGACCGTGACACTCTAAGCGCCGAACAGTCTCGCAAATACCTGCGGATTTCGCCGATGATCATCGGCACGGCGTAGGTGGAAAAGCGGAGGTTGTACGAAACGTTAAAGTTTTCCATAGCCTTTATCAGCCCGATACATCCTACTTGAAACAGATCGTCGGCGCTTTGTTTTTTTGCGGCAAAACGCTGTGTTACGGACAGTACGAGTCTAAGGTTTGCCATGATAAACCGTTCGCGCGCGTCCTCGTCGCCGTTTTGCGCTTTGACGATTAGGTCCATCATTTCTTCGTGTTTCAGCTTGGGCAGGGTAGACGTATCCAGCCCGCATATTTCAACTCTTGTGTTCATAGCCGCCTCATTCGTTTTTCTGCGAAAATATTCGCATAAATCAAGTTTGGCTATGTCGTGAGGGTAATATTCGGCAATTGCAACGCTATTGCCGCTAATGCTGTCGATAAACCTCGAAAAGCAAAATGCGGGTAAATTATGCCGTTTCTGACCTCAATTACGTCACATGCGAGAGCAAGGTATTATTTTCATAATTTAGCTTTATTCTCTTGCAATTGTGCAAATAATAATGTATAATGAGATTTGTAAATGTGTGCCCTTTTGCAGGTAGCGCGCATCTGCTTCGTCACTAAGAAACCCAAACAAATACACGTAGGAAATGTTCTCGGTAGGAGTTTCGGCGGATATACAAAAGATAAATTTGAGTATAAATTCATACTCAAATCGGCGAAGCACTCCCAAAAAATAATAGGATAACGTAAAGAGAAATGAAAATAAGTTTTTCCCCGCCCGATATATCGGAGAGCGAGATAAAAGAAGTTTCCGAGGCGTTGCGTTCGGGTTGGATAACAACCGGACCGAGGGTTAAAAGACTTGAGAATAAAATAGCAGAGTATGTCGGTACACCGAGATGTGTGTGCTTGAATTCTCAAACCGCTTGTGCCGAAATGGCTTTGCGCGTTCTCGGCATCGGCGATGGCGACGAAGTCATTACTTCTGCTTATACGTACACTGCTTCTGCGTCGGTAATATGCCATGTGGGTGCTAAGCCCATTCTGATCGATACTCAAAAAGACAGCCTCGAAATGGACTACGGCGCACTTGAAAATGCTATTACCGAGCGCACAAAGGCTATCATTCCGGTAGATTTGGGCGGTGTGCCTTGTGATTACGACAAAATATTCGAAATTGTTAATCGGAAGAAAAATCTGTTCGCGCCGAATAACGATATACAAAAGGCAATGGGGCGTATTGCCGTATTGGCGGATACCGCGCATGCCTTCGGCGCCGAGTGGCACGGCAAAATGGTCGGCAATATCGCCGATTTTTCTTCGTTCTCGTTTCACGCTGTAAAAAACTTTACTACCGGAGAGGGCGGAGCGCTCACATGGAAGCATATTAACGGCGTTGACGACGAGGAAATTTACAAGCAATTGCAGTTGCTGTCACTTCACGGTCAAAACAAAGACGCTCTCGCCAAAACGCGGCTTGGGGCGTGGGAATACGACATAATAGGTACTTGGTACAAGTGTAATATGACGGATGTTGCCGCAGCGATGGGGCTGGCGCAGTTTGAGCGTTATCCGAAAATGTTAAAGCGTCGCCGCGAAATAATAGAAAAGTACGATAATGCGTTTAAGCCGCTTGGTATAAAGGTACTTTCTCATTATACGGATACATATAATTCGTCCGGGCATTTATATATTACGCGCATTCCGAATATATCTATAGAGCAACGCAACGCGATTATTGCGTCGATGGCGGAGCGAGAAATAGCGTGCAACGTGCATTACAAGCCGTTGCCTATGCACACCGCTTATAAGCAGCTCGGATTTGACATCGAGAATTATCCTAATGCATATGCGCAGTTCGCTAACGAGATCACATTGCCGTTGCACACATGTCTGACCGATGAAGAAGTCGATTATGTTATTAAAAATTATGTGAGCGTCGTGTCCGACTATTTGTATGCTGATATGTAAGTGGGAAAAAATACCCGAGAATATGAAAAACGATGCGGTCCATCAATATTGGCGCATTCTTCGTAAAAAGAACTTTTCTCTGTTTTGGAAAAGGGTATTCGATATTATAGTTTCGTTTTTGATGCTTATAATACTTTCGTTGTTGTTCATAATACTTGCTATAGCAATCAAGATAGACTCGAAAGGCCCTGTGTTTTACAGACAAGAGCGGGTGACTCAGTACGGAAAGAAATTTCGGATACATAAGTTCAGAACCATGGTAATCGATGCCGACAAGATAGGCAGTCAGGTCACGGTTGCCGGAGACAGCAGAGTTACCAAGGTCGGCAAGTTTATAAGAAAGTGTAGGATCGACGAGGTGAGTCAGCTTTTTGACGTACTTGCTGGAACTATGACCTTCGTGGGTACGCGCCCCGAAGTGCCGAAGTATGTAGAGCAATACACCGACGAGATGAAAGCCACGCTGCTTCTTCCCGCAGGAGTAACGAGTCTTGCGAGTATAAAATACAAGGACGAAGACAGATTGCTCGACAACGCCGAAAATGTCGACGAAACGTATGTTAATGAAGTTTTGCCCGGCAAGATGGAATACAATCTACAGGCGTTGCGCAAATGCGGTTTTTGGCGCGATATAGGCATAATGTTCAAAACAGTCGGAGCGGTATTAAAAGGTTAGCGAATTGGAAGAACTGTCTGAAAATAGTTTCGAAACGCCGAAGTTTTCGGTCTTGATGTCCGTTTATATCAAAGAAAAGCCCGAGTATTTGGAAAAATGCTTGGAAAGCGTTTATAACCAGACGGTAAAAGCGGACGAGTGGGTAATCGTTCACGACGGACCGATTACGGATGAGCTACAGGCGGTAATCGACAAGTATAAAGATTTTGACGACGTAAAAATCAACGAGGTAATACTCGAGGAGAACAATGGACTCGGAATTGCGCTGTCGCATGGCGTAAAAGCGTGCGAGAATGAGATTATCGCCAGAATGGATACCGACGATATAGCCGTGCCCGACAGATTCGAGATACAACTCGCCGAATTCGAAAAGAATCCCTCGCTGGATATATGCGGCGGTCAAATAGTCGAGTTTGAAACCGATCCGAGCGAGCCTATTGCGGAGCGGCGCGTTCCGCTGACGCATGACGAGATATACGAGTATCAGAAGAAGCGCAGTGCGTTCAACCACATGACGGTCATGTTCAAGAGGAGCAAGGTGCTCGAGGCGGGCAATTACAAGCACTGTCCGCTCATGGAGGACGACATGCTGTGGGTGGACATGCTCCAAACGGGCGCGTTGTGCGCTAACGTCGACAAATGTCTTTGTTTTGTTCGGACCAACACCGATATGATAGCGCGGCGGGGCGGGCTCAAGTATTACAAGAAATATAAACGCGGGCGCAAGATGATATACAAGACCGGATTTATCTCGCGCGCGCAGTACACCAAGACCAATTTCATCCAGTTCGCGGTGTGCATAATGCCCAAGTGGATGAGAAAGAAAGTTTTTTTCAAAATGCTCCACAAGAAGAAAAAATCCGACCGGTAACGCATTACAAGAGGGTTTATGGAACAGATAACTTCGGAAGAACTAAAACAAATAGCATTAAAAGTACTGTGTCAAGTGCGCGATATATGTGCGTCGCAGGGCATCAGATATTATTTGGACGGCGGCACTTTGCTCGGCGCCGTGCGGCATAAGGGGTTTATACCGTGGGATGACGACATAGATATTTGCATGCCGCGTCCCGACTACGACAGATTTATCGAATATTGCAAAAACAATGAAACGCCTTTCGGCGTGGCAAGCATTGAGATAGACGATCGGTTTACCGAGCTGTATGCAAAAGCGTACGACAAGGATACCGTTTGCCATGAGAAATACGTCAACAGGAAAGGATCGGAATACGGCGTATATATAGATATATTTCCTGTAGACGGATTGGGCGACAGCGATGCCGAGGCGTTGAAGCTGTTGCACAAATCGAGGTATAAGCGCAGTCTGTTGACGGCGGCGAATTGGCAAAAATATTTCAAGAGTAAGACGCGCAAATGGTACGTCGAACCCGTGCGGTTCGTGTTCTACCTTTTAAGTAGGTGCGTTAATACAAAAAAACTTGTCAAGAAGATCAACAAAATATACCAATCAAAGGACTTCGACAGCTCGAAAAAAGTGGGGGTAGTGTGCGGTTGCTATGGGGACAGGGAAGTCATGAACCGCGATATCTACGACGAATCGGTCGAGCTGGTCTTTGAAAACGAGACGTTTACGGCAATGGGGAAATACGACGAGTTTTTGACTAACTTGTACGGCGATTACATGCAACTTCCGCCGATAGAAAAGCGCGTGACCCACCATACGTTTACGGCTTACAAAAGATAAATTACCCAACTAAAGCATATTAGGAGAAACCATGAATAAGATTCAGTTTGAAATCTTGCGCCTCGCGCACGAAAAAGGCAACGTCGATATCGACGCAATGAGCAGACAGCTTTTTTTGCCTGTAACTCAAATCAATTTGGGCGTAAAAGCATTGACTACCGACGGGTATTTGACTGACAACGTCGTCTCCGCGAAAGGCAAAAAACTGCTTGAAGATCACCGTATAGACAATGCGGTAATTCTTGCGGCAGGTTTGTCGTCTCGGTTCGTGCCGCTCAATTACGAAATGCCCAAAGGGCTGTTGTCCGTCAAAGGTGAGCCGCTGATCGAGCGTCAAATCAATCAGCTCAAAGAAAAGGGTATCGATGAAATCGTTATCGTAGTCGGATACATGAAAGAACACTTCGAGTATCTGAAAGAGAAATACGGCGTAATCTTGGTCGAGGCTACAGATTATCAAACGCGCAACAACCACGCTAGCGTATATGCCGCGCGCAAATACTTAAAGAATACGATCATTACGTCGTCGGACTTGTATTTTGCCCAGAACGTATTTCAAACGTATGCTTACGACTCGTACTATTGCACTGTTTATATGTCGGGCAAGACGGCAGAACGCGGCGTGACGCTTGACGATGACGAGAAGATTATCGATACGTTCTACGGTGACAGGTGCTACGATATTTGGGTGACGCTCGGTTACGCATTCTTCTCGGAAAAGTTCTCGCGCAAAATGATTGAGCTGATAGAGAAGAAGTATATAGCCGACAGTTATGCAGGCCTGTTCTGGGCGGATATACAGGACAAGCATCTCGACGAGCTGTACATGTACGCAAAGAAATGCGGCGACGGAGTGATACACGAATTCGACTCGCTCGAGGAATTGAGAGAGTTCGACGACAAGTACGTCAATAATTCGGGCTCTAAGATATTGCGTAAAGTGTGTAAGTTGTTGGGTGTGGAAGAACGCGATATCGTCAATCTCGAATCTCTTAAAAGCGTCAAAAAGAGCATGTTCCGATTCCGTTGCAACGAAGATCAGTATATATGCGATACCGATCCCGGCGAGGAAGAACATATCCACTTTTTGGGCAGAGGATATTATCAGTGCCGTGACTTCAAGAATGAGCCCGTCAAGCTGTTTAAGATGGACAAGACGGTCAAGATCGACGGACGAACAACCGTGGATACGGACAACGAACTTAACAAGCTGTTCAACTTCTCAACCGATTTCAAAAAGTATCACGACAGAGCTCTGCCGCTCTGCGCTGCTGAGAACGCGATTTCGCCGTTTGCCAATCTACCGCTTTCTTTCGGGTTTCAAGAGCGGTATATTATGAATAACACTTACTCGTTCAATATGGATGACAACTTTATCGGTTGTGAAAAGCTGTTTCCGTTCTATCAAATGTTGTCCGAAACCTGCGAACGCATTTTCGGTGCGAAATATACCGATCCCAGGCCGTTTACGGGTATGCACTGCATTGATATGATTGTCAAAACTTTGTGTAAGCCGGGCGACAAGATGATGATACTTGACAAAGAGCACGGCGGACACGCGTCGGTGAAGCCCGTTGTCGAGCGTTTGGGTATCACCGTGTATTCCGCTCCGTACGATTTGAAAGAAAACGATTTGGATTACGCCGCGGCAAACAAAATGATAAAAGACAAGAAAATCGGTTACGTTCTGCTCGCTCCGTCCGATTTGATAAAACCGCTCGACGTGACGAAAATCAATACCGACAACTGCGTATTGCTTTGGGATTGCTCGCAGCTGATGGGCATGATTGCGGCGGGGCTTTGCGACAATCCGCTGAAATCTATGCGCAATATCGTCATGTTCGGCGGCACGCACAAGACATTCCCCGGACCTGCGTCGGGCTTGATACTGACAAATGAAAAGCATTTGCACGACGCTATGGAAACGGAGATAAATCCCAAATTCTTAAGGCATTCGCAGATGCACCAAAAAATCAGCCTTTTGTTTGCGCTTATAGAGTTTGAGAAGTACGGCGCTGCGTATATGAGCCACATGGTGCATTGCTCGAACTACCTGGGCGAAAAATTGCGGCAAAAGGGTTTTGACGTTGCCGACGTCAACGGTAACATATCGGCAACGCATCAAGTCTTTATCAGGTGCGATAAGGATTGCATGGATACTATATACAACAACGCATATAAGTGCGAAGTCACGCTGAACAAGAAACATAAGGATCTTTTCCACGGATACGGCATAAGATTGGGTACGCAGGAAATAGCGCGGTATGACTGGAGCGACGACGCACTCGATATCATTGCGGACGTTATCAGCTGTCTTGCCGACAAGAATTGCGATGCCGCGGAAGTCGGCGCGATGATCAAGAAACTTCCGCCCAAAGAGGTTAAGTTCGCATTCGCCGGCGAAACTCTCGAGAAATTCAGAGAATTGATGAACGTAAAATAATTACAAGACGGGGCGCTTCAGAAAGCGAATATGACCATATTGACGTATATAATTTTCTATATTTTGGCCGGTCTGAACATCATATCGGGCATAAAGAAGAAGAGGAGCAATGCGCTGTATGTCGTAGCTTTGTTCGTCGTATTCGTCTTAATGACGTTCAATTATCACGGTCCCGACATAGGCGCATATATTAAAACTTTTAATTCCGTCGGCAATGCGCACAATGTAAAGAGCGCGCATGAATCAACCTATATGGAATACGGATATACGTTTTTGATGTTCTGCGCAAATAGGATAGGGCTTGACTTCTTTGCTTTCAGAATAATATTGACGTTCGTCTGTCTGTCGTTTTTTGTTTCCACCGTCAGATATTACAAAGTCAATCCAAACTTTGTAATCGGGCTGTACATGGTGTATCTGTTCTTCTTCGATACCATTCAGATCAGGAATTGCATCTCGCAGTTCATCATTCTGTTTGCCACGAGATATTTGTTTAGTAAGACGAAACTATCGATTGTCAAGTATATTGCGTGTGTTGCTATTGCAAGCAGTATACATGTCCTTGCACTGGTTTATTTGAGTCTGTTGTTGGTGAGATTGACGCGTAGCAGGAGCTTCTATCAATGTGTATGCGTATTGGCGGCGGCTCTGTTTGTCGTATGCGTGCTGATTCGTCCGTTATTGCCGCAGATATTGAGCTATATTTCTAAACTTCTCAATCGCGGAGAAAGCTATTTGCACAGCGAGCTTCGCTTCAGCTATTTGGCGGTGATGGGGCTGCATGTTGTGGGCCTATTGCCGCTGTATGTGTACGGAAGAAATATTTGCGACACACAGGCAAGGCGAAGAATAAACACTATTTTGTATATCGAAATCATTATGGGAGTATTTCTGCCGTTTGCGTTTATCAACAGCAATTTCAACAGAATATTCAGAAACATTTTGATTTTGGATACAATCGGCTTGACATTGTTGTACGAGAACACTAAGAGCCGTACTCGCGCCAATGTATATGCGTTGGCGGCGCAGTTGTCGGTGGTCGGCGGATGGTTTGTTACGGACATGTTCCGCAACAGAAACGAGGATATCGTCAATGCAATCATGAAATACAATTTGATTTTCGACAATATTATGGTCGGAAATATTTGGCAATATATATTTGTCGCAGTTTTGTGCTTGTGCGTAATATTTGCGGTTAGGTGCGTTGTACCGAGTCCGACAAAACATTACAAAAGAGTGGTGCAATGCAGACAATAACGGTATTGATGTCTACCTACAACGGTGAGAAGTTTTTGCGCGAGCAGCTCGACAGCATTCTCAATCAGCAGCTGCCACTCGATTTTGCATTGAAGATAATCGTAAGAGACGACGGCTCGACGGATTGTACGCTCGATATTCTAAAAGAGTACTGCGACAATACCGGCAATGTCGTGTCCTATTATACGGGCGAGAATTTGCGGACGGCGCGTAGTTTTTGGCATTTGCTTAAAAACTGTCCGACATCCGATTATTACGCATTTGCCGATCAAGACGATTGCTGGTATCCCGACAAAATCTCGCGCGCAATCGCGACATTACAGGCCGAACAAAATCAAGACATTCCGCTGTTGTACAACAGCAACGTAATGGTGGCGGATGCCGAGCTTAAACCCATAGCGCCCATGAATGCGGACAAGCTACACACAGATCTCTGTCATGTAATCCTATACAACGTTTCTACAGGTTGCACACAGGTGTTTAACAATGCCGCACGCGACGAGTTTATCAAGTACGACTTAGACACGGGACTACAAATCATGCACGACCGAATCGCGGATTTGATAACCGTTCTGTTCGGCAAAATAATCTATGACGAGAACACGAGCATGCTGTACCGTCAGCACGGCAACAACGTGGTGGGCGAGCAGTCGCTCGGGAAAGTAAGAAGCCTATTCAAGCGCGTCAAGCGGTTTATGGGTTCGAGCGATTCCATACGCAGCGATAGAGCGCGAATGTTGCTTGACAAGTACGGCGACAGACTGACAGACGAGCAAAAACACGTACTGTACGTTGTCGGCAATTACAAGACGGACAAGAAAGCGCGCAAAGAATTGATGAAGAACAAAGCCTTCTCGCGCGGCAAGAAAAGCGACTTTTTCTTTCATTGGGCGGTTAGGTTGAAAAAGATTTAGAAAGATGAGCGAAGAATACAAGGTTTTAGCGACAATTACGACGTACAATCCCGACATCGAGCTGTTGGAGAGGAATATCGACGCTGTGGTGACGCAGGTCGATAAATTATTAGTCTACGAAAACTGTTCGGACAACAGACAAGATATCGTTGACTTATGCGAAAGAAAGGCCGTGGAGATAATCCTAAATGACAAGAATTACGGTGTGGCAGGACCTCTTCACGACGGCGCGGAATACGCGGACAAAAACGGTTATGACTATGTCTTCACGCTCGATCAAGACTCGGTTATCAGCGACGGAATGGTGCACAAATTAGCGGCGATACTGCAAGGCAACGGCAAAATCGCCATGGTGTGCGGCACGCGCGTCAATCCGGATTTTCCCGAGCCGTTGCCGCCCGAGGATTACCGTGCACCTATCAATGCAGTAATCACGTCGGGTGCGCTCGCAAGCGTAAAGGCGCTTATGGCGGTCGGCAATTATATACCCGAAATGTTTATCGACGCGGTGGATGTGGAAATTTGCTATCGGCTGAGAAAGTTTGGGTACGAAGTGTACACCAGCGGTGTTACGTACCTGCATTGCATAGGCGAGCCGGTCAAGTGTAAAATATTGTTTAAGACCTTCCGCACTCTCAATTATTCGCCGTTTAGGCTGTATTACACCTGGCGCAACTCGCATTTAATTTTCCGCGTTTACAAGGACGACAAGGCGATTAAAGAGCTCAAAAAATATATTCGTTATATGGAAATCAAAATCATGCTCGTCGAAAAGGACAAGAGCAAGAAGCTCAAGGCCATTCGGCGCGGAAGAAAAGATTCAAAAAAATTGTACAAAGAACTGAAGGAGAAATATTCGTTTCTATGAAAGGGATAGTTTTGGCAGGCGGTAGCGGGACGAGATTGTATCCGCTTACCAAAGTAACGAGCAAGCAGCTGTTGCCCGTCTACGACAAGCCGATGATATTTTATCCGCTGTCCACGCTCATGCAAGCGGGCATACGCGATATACTCATCATTTCCACGCCCACTGATTTGCCCAATTTCGAGCGGTTGCTCGGCGACGGCAGTCAGTTCGGAATATCTTTAAGCTACTGCGTGCAACCGTCGCCAGACGGGCTTGCGCAAGCGTTCTTACTCGGCGAGGAATTTATAGGCGGCGATTCGTGCGCCATGGTACTCGGCGACAATATCTTCTACGGCAATCGGTTCGAGGACTACTTAAAGCGGGCTAAGGAGAGCGCCGAACACGGCAAGGCAACCATATTCGGATATCATGTCAACGATCCGCAACGGTTCGGCATAGTCGAATTCGATAAGAACGGTAAGGTGCTGTCCGTCGAGGAGAAGCCGCAAACCCCCAAATCAAACTATTGTATAACCGGCTTGTACTTCTACGACAAGCGCGTCGTGGAATATGCAAAGAAGGTCAAGCCGTCCAAGCGCGGCGAGCTGGAAATCACCGATCTCAACCGCATGTACCTCGATGTAGGCGATCTCAACGTCGAGCTGTTGGGTAGCGGGTTTGCCTGGCTTGATACAGGCACTATGGATAGTCTGCTCGAGGCGTCCGAGTTTGTGCAGATGGTAAGCAAGCGGCAGGCGATAACCATATCCGCTCCCGAGGAGATTGCGTTTAACAACGGTTGGATAACCAAGAAGCAGATTTTGGCTTCCGCCGAAAGTTACGGCAAGTCGCCGTACGGCGAGCATTTGAAAAAAGTCGCGGAGGGCGTACTGTAATGAAGAAAACGATAATCGTAACGGGTGGCGCAGGATTTATCGGCAGCAACTTTGTGTTCCACATGCTCGATAAATACCCCGAATACCGCATTGTGTGCTTGGACAAGCTGACGTACGCCGGCAATCTCTCTACGCTTGCGCCCGTCATGGACAACCCGAATTTTCGGTTTGTAAAGGAAGATATTTGCGATAGAGTGGCTGTATTTAAGCTGTTTGACGAGGAAAAGCCTAATATTGTGGTAAACTTCGCCGCAGAGAGCCACGTCGACAGAAGCATAGAAGATCCCGGCGTATTCTTGCAGACCAATATTATGGGCACGGCAACGCTTATGGACGCTTGCCGCAAGTACGGGATAGAGCGGTATCATCAGGTGTCGACGGACGAGGTTTACGGCGATTTGCCGCTCGACCGCCCCGATCTTTTCTTTACCGAGAAAACGCCGCTACACACGAGTAGCCCGTACTCGTCGAGCAAGGCGAGCGCGGATTTGCTCGTTCTGGCATATTATAGGACTTACGGCCTGCCCGTCAGCATAAGCAGGTGCTCCAACAACTACGGTCCCTATCATTTCCCCGAAAAGCTCATTCCGCTGATGATAGCAAACGCGCTCAACGACAAGCCGTTGCCGGTGTACGGAAAGGGCGAGAATGTGCGCGACTGGCTGTACGTCGAGGATCATTGCAAGGCGATAGACCTTATTATTCACAAGGGCAGAGTCGGCGAGGTGTACAACGTCGGCGGCCACAACGAGATGAAAAATATCGATATCGTCAAACTGATTTGCAAAGAACTCGGCAAGCCGGAGAGCTTGATTACTTTCGTCACGGACAGAAAAGGACACGATTTGCGCTACGCGATAGATCCGACCAAGATACACGACGAGCTCGGCTGGTTGCCGGAGACCAAGTTCAAGGACGGTATCAAAAAGACAATCAAGTGGTATCTCGACAACCGCGAGTGGTGGGAAACAATCATCAGCGGCGAGTACAAAAACTACTACGAAAAGATGTACGGAAACAGATAGATTTTCTTTGATCCGCACTAACGGAGGAATAACATGAAGAAAAGAATCAACGCTCTTTCGATGGCATGCATATTAGGCGTAGTATTTTGTTGCGGTACGCTTGGCGGTTGTAAAAGCGGATCGAACGGCCCCGTCGTGCCCGAGGAAGATCCGGACATAACGATAGATAACGCGTTTGTAAGAATAGACAGAGCTACGGAAAGCATTACTGTCATGGATGGGATAACCGCAGTCGACGGTAACGGAAAGGACATTACGGACAAAGTAAAAGTCGAGTGCAGTGATATGAGCTTAAACGACGGGGTAGCGACTTTTACCGAATGCGGTGATTACACATTGACTTATTCGGTCGAGGATGATTACGGCAAAAAAGCGACGGCTGAAAAAACGGTAGCTGTTCGCAATATTTACAGTGTTTACTTGACTAATGCAACTGTACCTCCTCTATACGGAGCGCTGGATTTGGCTTCCAACGAATATCCTTTTATATTCTTTAACGATCGCTTGACGGTCAACGTCGATTGCTACGGCGACAGAGCGCTAGGTAAGTACGGCGGAGAGCAAGCGGATTACGATAATGCCATACAAAAGTTTTTGGAGCTGTATAATCAAGATAGCGACGGTTATTTCCGTTTGTTTATTCCCGACGCGCGCAATCAAATGTTGTTGAAGACGGTGGTGTGGAACGATATTTCCGAAACCAGATATGATGTCAAATATCTGTCCGACGGATCGATGTCATACAGCATTTCATTCCCGTATCGCGATGATGACGCTTACCAAACATGGCAAAACAATGTGGAAATCTACGAAGCTATGTATCGGTTAGCGCAAAACAAGCAACCGTTAAGTTATAACGATGTCACTTTGGGCGATTATTTCCTTTCATACGAATTGCACAATATGTATATTTATGCGGCATCGAAACCGAATGCCGAGTTCTGGGGCGCTTTCCCGGAAGCACTGGTCAGTTCAGACGAGAGAGTGCAGGCAGAAGTCAATAAGGCAAATTTGATCAAAAAGCAACCCGATGTCATGTATAATGCGCTTACAGAAGAACAGAAAAGCAAATTTTTGCAATCTGTTTCTTTTGATAAAGCGACATTTGACGCACAGTATTTTAATAAAGACGGCAATTATTTGATTGTCACCGGGACGAATCCTGTTACAGGCACTGTTACCGAAGATCAATTTTTGGAAATCTTTACATCTATTTGCAATGATTATCCGTCATACAACGTTTTGTTCAAACCGCATCCGGCAAGCATTCCGTCGGAGTCTGATTTTGATAAAGTTTATAATTTTATGAATGAGCACAATATCAAAATTTTGCCCGGAAGATTGCCTATGGAGGTAATCTCTTGGACGTATAACGATGTGCTGCTGGGAGGCTTCGACTCTTCTTTATATATGGCGGTTCCGCAAGGCAACACCGTGTTCTTTATAGCGGAGAATAAAGATATGCTTACCGAATTAAGCAGGCAGTTATATGAGAGCGGAGTATTCGGTGACGTAAAATTCTACTGGATACAGCAATAGGAATGTTTTGTCTGTCGAATAATGCATGAGAGTTGATGATGTCCGAAATCGACAAAGACATAAATATATCGGTCGTTATAGTCTATACTAACACCGAGCAGCTGGACGAAGCTGTCAAATATTTGGAGCGACAGACCGTTTTTCCGTCAGTCGAACTTGTGTTGCTCGACAACCGCGAAAAAAGATTTTTGTCGGCGGCGAGTGCTCTAAACTACGGTGCGCAACAGGCAAATGGCGAAGTTGTCGTATTCATGCACCAGGACGTGTACTTGTGGGACGAAAAGTTCCTCGAAAAGTATTATGACGTTTTGCACGAGCGGCCTGACGTGATATTGGGCGCCGCCGGAGTTGCGAAAAAGGATCACCTAATATATTACGATTTCTGCGAAACCAAGGATCGCGTCTTTCATAGCAGAACGACAAACGGTGAGCTTATGCAAGCGGTTACGCTTGACGAATGCATATTCGCGATGCGCAAAGAATTGTGGCAAAAGCTCAAGTTCGACGAGGAGACATGCGACAATTGGCATTTCTACGGCGCGGATATATGTTACAACAACTTGCTGAACGGCGGGGAAAATATTATTTTGTCCGCGCAGATTTGTCACGAATCGAAAGGTCACGCCTACAGTCAGTCATTTCGTCGATCGCTCAAACAAATGATAAAAAAGTATAAAAGAAAATTAAAGCGCATGGAAACGACCTGTATCAATATCAAGTGCAACATGTTTATGTATGCCGTATATTCTATGGTATCGCGGGTCAAACAAACGCGCAGGGGAAAATCCAAATGAAGGTTTTGGTTACCGGAGTAAAAGGTCAGCTCGGCTACGACGTAGTAAAGGAGCTTGAGAGTCGCGGACACGAGGCTGTCGGACTCGATATAGATGAAATGGATATAACCGACGAGGCGGCTGTAAACAAAGTTATACATGAGGTTGCTCCCGGCGCGGTTATTCACTGCGCGGCCTGGACGGCGGTCGATAAGGCGGAGCAGTTTCCCGACAAGGTGTACGAGGTAAACGCGCTCGGTGCAAAATACATTGCCGAAGCCTGCAAGCATCTAAAGGCGAAGATGGTGTTCATATCCACCGACTACGTGTTCGAGGGCGTGGGGAATGTTCCGTACAAGCCTGACGATGAGCGAAAGGGGCTTTCGGTATACGGCAAGACCAAGACGGTGGGCGAAGATTTTGTGCGAAAAGCTCTTGACGAGCATTATATCGTGCGCATTACATGGGCGTTTGGCGTCAACGGTGGGAATTTCGTCAAGACGATGCTGCGTCTCGCCGACAGCGGCAAGACGGAGTTGAATGTCGTCAACGACCAAATCGGTTCGCCTACCTACACGAAAGATTTGGCACGATTGCTTGTCGATATGGCGGAAACGGACAAATACGGCACGTACCACGCGACCAACGAGGGGTATTGCAGTTGCTACGAGTTTGCATGCGAGATATTCAGACAGGCGGGTAGAAATATCAAGGTTAATCCCGTAACCACCGAAGAATATTTGAAGATGGTACCGCAGCAGGCGCGGCGGCCTCTGAATTCTCGACTCGACAAATCAAAGCTCGCCGCCAACGGGTTTAGGCCATTGCCGACGTGGCAAGACGCGCTCAAGAGATATTTGAAGGAGATTGACGGATAATGGGACAGATTAAAGTGCAAAAGAACGTAGGCGGAATAGATGGGCTTTACATCATCGAGCCCGCCGTGCACGGCGACAGCCGCGGATATTTCATGGAAACGTACAACAAGCGCGACATGGAAGAAGCCGGGCTCGATATGAATTTCGTTCAGGACAATCAGTCTATGAGTACAAAGGGCGTGCTTCGCGGTCTGCATTTCCAAAAGCAATATCCGCAGGGCAAGCTCGTGCGCGTGATAAAAGGCGCGGTGTTCGACGTTGCCGTTGATATGCGTAAGGGCAGTAAGACCTTCGGCAAATGGTTCGGCGTAGAGTTGACTGCGGACAACAAGAAGCAGTTCTATATAAGCGAGGGCTTTGCGCACGGATTTTTGGTACTCAGCGACGAAGCCGAGTTTTGCTACAAGGTGACCGATTTCTACCATCCCAACGACGAGGGCGGTATAGCTTGGAACGACCCCGGCATAGGTATCGATTGGGGCGTAAAAGGCGAGTACAAGGGTACCGCCGATCCGAGCGGCTATACGCTGAAAGACGGATCGCCCATTATCATGAGTGATAAAGATAAAAAGTGGGATAAACTACTGTAAAATTCGATATATACTACTATAATTATAAATTATGGCAGCAAGCATAAAAAAGAATTTTATATTTAATTTAGTCTATCAAATATTGATTTTGATAGCACCGATTATTGTTACGCCTTATGTTGCACGTGTATTGGGCGTTGATAATATCGGTGAATATAGTTACATGCTGTCCATAGTATCGTATTTTTCGCTTTTTGCAGTACTCGGTACTACGCTATATGGTCAGCGGGCTATCGGATATGCGCAGCACAATATAGAAGAACGTAGTAAGACTTTTTGGGAATTACTGATATTTCGCATTGTTACATGTCTAACCACGCTTGGAATATATGTGATTTATATATTCTTTTTTTGTGCGAAAAGCAGTAGATTATTAGCTATTATATTATCTGTCAATATTGTCGGTGTTATCTTTGACGTATCCTGGTTTATGCAGGGTATGGAAGAGTTCGGCAAAACGGCTACAGCAAGCAGTATTTTCAGAATTCTCAATGTAGTGTTGGTTTTTTGTCTGGTCAAAGAACAAACAGATTTATGGAAATACGTCACTATCACTGTCGGAAGCTCTATTGCCGGCAGTTTAATTTTATGGATGTTTTTACCTAAATATTTATGTCGTGTCAAAGATATACGACCGTTTAAAAACATAAAAAGCATTATTCAGTTGTTTTTGCCGACTATCGCGACCCAGATATATACCGTTCTCGATAAGTCTATGATAGGTTGGTTTTCCGATGGATATTCTGAAAACGGATATTACGAGCAAGCAGAAAAAATAATTAAAATGTCAGTAACAATAGTCGTTTCTTTGGGCATTGTAATGATTCCGCGAATTGCAAATTGTTATAAGGAAAAACAATTCGATCGTATCGAGTATTATTTGTATAAGTCTTATAGATATGTTTGGTTGATGTCTATACCGATAATATTCGGAGTAATATCTATCGCTGATGTTTTCGTACCTGTTTTCTTTGGCCCGGGTTACGATAAATGTATAATCCTAATGATGATATTAAGTCCATTGACTATTGCAATGGGATTTGGACACGTGACGGGACTGCAATATTTTGTTCCGACGGAGAAGCAGAACATTTTAACTTTAACTTATATTATCGGAGCATCTGTAAACGTTATTTTGAATTTGATTTTTATTCCGTTTTTTGCTTCAATAGGAGCATCGGTAGCTACCGTTATTTCGGAGTTTTGCGTCGCGCTATCTGGGTTGATTTTTGTGAAAAAGAAAAAATTATATGCCCTTAAACCCATTTTTATCAGTTCTTGGAAATATTGGATTGCAGGCATTTTAATGGGGGGACTTCTTTATTTAATAAAGCTTTTTATGCCCGTAACAGTTTGGACGTTAGTGGTTTTGATTTTAATAGGAATTATTGTATACTTTTTGATGTTATTGATTTTGAGAGATGAAATGATAATGGAAATATTAAACAAATTTTTTAATCGTTTAAAACATAAAACCATATCATCTGACGTAATAGGCGATGCTACAGATTGTAATGATGATAATTCTTTATCGACTAGTGTGTTTGATGATACTGCAATCAATGAAATAACGGATATGGAAAATAATACGGATAGCGGTAGCACATGATAAATGGTTTTTTATTTATTAAATTAAGTTTTTATTGAAAAGTATGATGGAAGTTCGCGTAGAGCTTCTTTTTTTACGTCTAAAATTAGAATTTGATGAAATATGAATTTGACAGTAATCACATTCAAAAAAATATCAGAGTATAGAAAATGAGACTTTATAAACTAACACAACCTGCGGGTTGTGTTTTTTATTTTATAGTGTGCTTGAATAAATAGTTTAGCGAAAAACGGAGTTTTCGCATTATTTTGTAACAGATTGGCGGGTTGGCTCATATATAGCGGTTATGGGTAACGAGCTATCATTTCAGGATTTGCGCCGTTTGGAAGTAATCAACGGCAGCGACGGCAAACGTTTGGGGCATATTATAGACCTCATTTTCGTCACAGACGGCGGACGGGTAAAGGGCATAGTCCTGCCTTACGGCAAAAAGAATTTTTTTGCCAAGTCGCAGGATTTGTTCGTGCCGTGGTCGTGCGTGCAAAAGATAGGCGAGGACGTCATTCTCGTCGAGATAGACGACCTTTGCTCCGGCACGCCCGTGTGCAAGCCCAAGCGCCCTCCGAGGCTCGAGAAGCTACCGCCTCTCGACACAGGCGAAAACGACCGCAATCATGACCGAATCGACCGTGCGCACGGCGATCAGGACGGCGGCAATAAGTGCGACGGCATATGCGAAAAATGCATGCTGTTCGACTGCTCGCGACGGTGGGAGAGCTTTGCCGCGTCGACATAGTCGTTTGGGCTGCATAAGTCAAAATAGCCGATTATACGGTGTTTTGGCTTATTGTGCGCCGCGCTCTTAGCTTAACGGCGGCCAAAGACTTGATTTTTCTGCGTTCTTATGGTACAATATCCTCGAAAGCGGTTTCGGCGTTGCGCCGTGGCCGTCGGAATAATACAGCGAGGAAAAGCGTAATATGAAGTGTATCTATTGCGGAAACGCGGAAAGCAAGGTCGTCGATTCGCGTTCGACGGACGACGGTAACAGCATTCGCCGCCGTCGCGAATGCCTGCAATGCGGCAAGCGGTTTACGACATACGAGGTAATCGAGTCTACGCCCGTGCTCGTGGTCAAGCGCGACGGAACGCGCCAAGCATTCGACCCGCTCAAACTTAAGGGCGGAATCATCAAGGCGTGTGAAAAGCGGCCCGTAGCCATTCGCGATATCGACGCGCTCGTCACGAGCATCGAGAAGCAAGTGTACAATTCGCTCGACCAAGAGATATCGTCGCAAAAAATCGGCGAAATGGTCATGAGTGGCTTGAAAGAGCTCGATCAGATAGCGTATGTGCGTTTTGCTTCCGTTTACAGGGACTTCCGCGACGTGACGTCGTTTATCGAGTTCATCAACGCATTCAAGTAGGCGAGGTAGCAAAAAACGAGTTTTCACAGCGGCAAAATCGTGTCCGTCGGCGGCGGTGACTTTACGCACAGGCGGCTGGTCGATCTCGGCTTGCTCGGCGCATCTATGACGGTGCTGAACGAGCGCAAGCACGCTGTGTACGCGGTGTTCTCAATAGGTACGGCCCAATTTTCCGCGGTCGTGGAGAGATCTTCGGCGGAGCGGTTGGAGGTTGTCGAAGTTGAGAATAGCGCTGTGCGGAAACCCGAACGTCGGCAAAACGACAATATTCAACAGGCTGACGCGGTCAAACGCGCCGACGGGAAACTGGCACGGCGTCACCGTCGAAAGCAGAAATAAACGCGCCGCGGGCGACAAGTCCGTAACGTTTTGCGATCTGCCCGGCGCATACTCGCTTACCGCGCTTTCGCGCGAAGAGGAGATTACGCGCGACGAGGTTTTGTTCGGCGGTTACGACGTTTATGCATGCGTCACCGAGGTGAACAATCTGCGGCGTAATTTGTATTTTTTCGTTCAGTTGATCGAGGCGAGAAAAAGAGTTATACTCATCGTCAATATGCTCGACGAAGCGCGTGGCAAAATCGATCTTGATTTGCTGTCAAAGCGGCTTGGCGTACCCGTTGTCGGAACGTCGGAGCGCATGCAGAATCCAAAAGAGCATATAATCTCGGCGGCAAATGCCGCTATGTTGCAAAACCCCAAAATGCCGGAGTATGTAAATCGCATTCCGCGCGTACACTCGGACAGGCTTCCGCAGCCGTTCGCGTCTATAAAGGCAATGGAATGCGACGAGTACGTATGCTCGATGTGCGGCGGCTGTAAGGGCGCATGCGCGGAATATGATAGAGATACCCCGGCAAAATACAGATATTCGTACATTGACAGTATACTCGACGGCGTAATAGATTACCAAGGCAAAAGCGTTTACGTTCGTACCAAAAAACTTGATAAAATCATTCTCGGGCGGCTGGCATTGCCCATATTCTTGGCGGTGATGGCGGCGGTGTTTATAATTACCACCGAGGCGTCAAAGCCGCTCAGCGGCCTTATTTCGCGCTTTATAACATATCTGTCGGGCAAAGTCGTGATGTTGCCGCTGCCCGAATGGCTATGCAAGTTGCTGGCCGACGGAGTGGTGGGCGGAGTGGGAGCGGCGCTTGCATTTTTGCCGCAGGTGACCATTTTGTTCTTGCTGACGGCCCTTCTTCAAGACTGCGGATATATGAGTCGCGTCGCGTTCTTGTCCGACGGATTTTTCAAAAAGTTCGGTTTAAGCGGTCGGGCGGCGTTCTCCCTGGTATTGGGTTTGGGTTGTTCGGTAACCGCCGTCATGTCCACGCGCGGAATATCGGACAAGGCTTCGCGCAAGCGCGCCGCATTCGTTTCGCCTTTTTGCCCGTGTGGGGCGCGGCTTGCCGTGTTTGTCGCAATTACCTCACAGCTCGGCATATCGGGTTTTGCGGTGGCGGGGCTGTACATACTGTCGTTTTGCGCCATGCTCGCCGTGCTCGCCGTCATGAAAAGGCTGGGTAAATCTACTGTCGACGACGGATTCATAATGGAAATGCCGCCGTACAGGCTGCCGTCGTTCAAGCGTGTAGTCAAGAGCGTTGCGACGAGCGTGGGCGATTTCCTCTTAAGAGTGGGGTCGATCGTTTTGCTTGTAAACGTCGTCGTGTGGTTGCTTTCCAATTTCTCGACGGTGTACGGATTTACGGGTAGCCCCGAAAACAGCTTGATGTGCACCTTTGCGTCGGTAATTTCGCCGATATTCAAACCGCTCGGGTTTGGAAATTGGCGAGCGGTGACGGCGCTGTTGTCCGGTTTTGCCGCAAAAGAAACTATCGTCGCCGTAATATCTTCGCTCGGCGGTGTGGGCGCTGTGTTCGGCACTAAACTCGAGGCGGCATCGTTTTTGATATTCACCTGTCTGTATGTGCCGTGCGTTGCGACAATTGCGGCAATAGGCAGAGAGGCGGGCGCGAAGTATGCGGTGCTTTCCGTCGCCGTGCATACGCTGATTGCATATACGGTATCGCTTGTATTCTACCGTTCGGCGGTGTGGTTTATGTTCGACAAGCGGTTGTTCGCAACGGTGTACGCGTGCGCGGCCGTCGCCGTAGGCGGCGCGGTCATATCTTTGAGGATACTGAAAAGGATAAAGCATGGGAAAAAAGTTGGAGTATAAAGTGCAAGAAAGCTCGGCACTTACGTCGTTTTTGGCGGCAAAAGTCGTCGGGCTTTCGCGCGCAAAAGCGGATATACTCGTAAAACGCGGCGAGGTCAGAGTGAACGGCACGCGCGTCAAAGCGAACGTCAAGCTCAATTCGGGCGATTGTGTCAGCGTATTCGTGCCGAATGCTGTGACGGAAGAAATACCGCTCAAAACAATCTACGACGACGAGAACATAATCGTATTCGACAAGCCTAAGCATACGGCATATGACGTACTGCCGCAAATGTACGGAGAGACTCTGTACGCGGTACACCGTCTCGACGCCAATACGACGGGCGTCATTGTTTTTGCCAAAACCGAAAAAGCGAAATCCGAGCTTGAATCGGCGTTTGCCGACAGGCGCACCGTCAAGGTGTACGAGGCGGTTGTAAGCCCTGCGCCCAAAGCGGACGCAGACACTCTCACCGCGTATACCGAATTTGTCGACGGTACTGCCAAGGTGTCGGACAAACCGTTCCCCGGCGGCAAGACTATGATAACGGAATACAGTGTAATCGAGCGTTCTGGCAATTGCGCGTTGGTTAGAGTGATGCCGCACACGGGTAGAACGCACCAGATACGTGCGCATTTCGGACACATCGGGTGTCCGATAGTGGGCGACGGCAAGTATAATCACGGCAAGGGCGACAAAGACGGGCAAATGCTGTCGGCCGTAGAACTTACCTTTTTCGGGATCGAGGGAGAGTTGTCATATCTCAACGGCAAGTCTTTTAAGGCCGAGCGCGGGTTTGATACGCAAAGTTTGTAGTAAAATGTATTGACAAATTTTATCAAGTAATGTAAAATATATGTCTGATGAATACTAAGGACTTGAAATCTGAAGCGCGATCTAAGCTTGCGCTAAACATACATCAGGCGATAGCGGTATATGCCGTAGAGTTTTTGCTGTTTATCACTCTGATTGCGCTTGTCTTTATGGCGGTCGCGGCTTTCGGCACGAAAATGAAGGCCGCCGCAATCATTATGATTTTTTACGGTGTGGCGCTACTGCTCATAATGATGATAGTATCGGGAATTATAGGATTTGCCATGACCGATTTCTATCTCGCGAGCTATCGTTGCATTCCGTACAATTTCAGGCGCTTGGGCGACACGATAGCGCGGGGCGGAATACACAAGATACTCGTCATGAACATCATTCGCACACTCCTCGGATTCTTACTGTTGTTGCTTCTCATCGTGCCCGGAGTGATATATCTATCGAGAACGGCGATGGCGAACAATCTGTTGATAGCCAATCCGCGCATGAAAGCAAAAGAGGCGCTAAAGGCGTCCAGCAAGGTCATGACCGGCAAGACGGGCGGATATATCGCACTCATGCTGTCGATGATCGGCTGGGTGCTGTTGGCGATATTGACGCTTGGGCTCGGGTTCGTTTTCGTTTTGCCGTATGTAAACCTTGTAAAAACGGAATATTATAAGAGAAATCTTCAGGGCGACCGTAATATGTACCAAGTACAGCCTCAACCGGTCGCGCAAATGCCCGTGCAAAATCAACAGCAGTACGCTCAACAACAGCAGTATGCGGCGCCTGCAATGCAAAACATCGTTCCGCAGCAGGCGGCGGCACCTCAAAACGAAGAACCTCAAATGCAGCCCATATCGTCGGTCAACGACCATGTGCTTGATGAAATAAATCAGACGATGCGCGAGTTTAACGGCGATGCGGTGATTGCGGACGTGCCCGAGGTTCCGCTCAAGCCCGTTTCGGCGGCAAAGGCCGAAGGGGCGGAGCCGATTGTGCAAAAGCCTATTACAAAGACTTTGGACGATTCCGATATCGTCGAGATAGTCAGGCCGCTCGGCACGCAAGAGGTTGAAGGCAATGTCATAGAGCAGAGGATAAACGATATGCTCGCCGGAAAGCCGAAGGATGCGAGCGCAAAGCACGACTATTTCGGCGGGCCGAAGGTGCAGAATGCCAACGACTTCTTTACGGAAGAGACAAGCCCCGGCGACTTTGCGGATGACTTCGGCATAGTCGAAGACGGCGACAAGCCCGCCGACAACGTCATGAGCGACGAGGCGTTTGCAGAGTTTTTGAAGGATTTTGACACGAATACCTATAATGCGGCGGAGCAGGCCGATGTGCACGCTACAGACGCGCCCAAGGTCGATCCGGAGGTTAAGCCTGCGGCCAGCGCACTCAAGACCGATATCAAGAGGCCTAAGACGGTTACATTTGCCGCAGAGACGTCGGAAGACCGTGCGGCCAGGCATAGGCGCGAGCGCGAAGAGCGGCTTAAGCAGTTGCGCAACGGTCGCAAATAATTACTTTTTTTCAGCACACAGCCGATAACACGGAGGGAATCGAGCTTTGAAAGACAAGCGCACATATTCATTAACAGCGAAAGAGCGCAAGGCGCGCCGCAGGGCACAGGCGGAAAAGCAGGCAAATGGCAGTTTTGCGTATGCGCAGACAGTCGATAACGGCGAAACGATAGAGAACGCTATAGACACGAGGAAAGCGCAAGAGCAGGCAATGCTCGCGTCGCAGACCGGGTCGCGTAAAACCGCCGTTATGGTCGGCGCGATTGCATGCGTTGCCATAGTTTTGATACTTGTTGCGCTAATCGTGCCCGTAATTGCTTACGTCGTAAATCCATATGTCAATTACAAATCGGTAATTGCGCGGTTTGATTTGTCCAACGGCATGACGCTCGAGTTTGTCATAGAAGAGGACGAATACGATACGGCGGCGACTAACTTTATCTTCCTCGCCAAGAACAAGTATTTCGACAACACCGTGTTTTATGACGCGCAGAGCGGATGGTTGAGGTTTGGCGGATATGAAGAACAGCCCGCGATAGCTGCCGGCTCGTCGAGCGATCACGGCAGAACGCATCACCACGCGCAGAACGAAGATTACTGCAATGCGTTCTCTGTGCTTCCCAACAACCTGTTCGCTAACCCGCTCAACAAGTTCGGTTACAAGTTGAATGCGGACGTCAAAGGGACTTCGCCCGAGATTCTCAACGATATTGGGGTGCTCGCATACCTCTACAGCGATACGTCGACCGAATTCCAGTTCTCGTACCAAGAGCAGGCTACGAACACCGTGCCGCTCGTCGAGGGTGGGCAGAACACGCTCGAGCCGACGATGGTCGGGCATGCGCTCAACACCGAGACTATAAACAATCTTGTATCAATAGCAAAGACGGCACAGCTCAATTCTCGAGTATCTTCGGGTTACAAATGGATGCCGCCTTCGCCCAATATCGTCATACAGCGCGTCAAGGTGTACAACCTCGACAAGTCCAAGTGGAACGATTTCAACTTTATATCGTACATGAACGGCAAGGACAGTTCTGGCGCCAAGCGCCTTAACCGCTGGACCGGTCAAGTTGGTTGATAATTAAAGCAAAATCAAAAGGTCGAATGATATTCGACCTTTTTTGTTCATTCGAAAAAAATCGTTTGGTTTACAACGCCGTCGAGTCGGGCATAATCGGGTTTATGATTATCGGACTTGTATTGTTGGGCATAACGGCCCTGTTGTTGTTTTTGGGTATTGCAAGGCGCGTTTTTTCAAATTTCGGCGTGCCGTATCTGTTGGCGTTTGTCATAGTAGGCGTTCTCATCGGCAGTGCTTTTATACCCGCGTTTGATATAGGCAGGGTGTCTGTAAATGCGGCGGGATTTATCGCACCGCTCACGTTCTCGGTAATGTTCTTGTTGCTTGCAAAACGCAGGAGAGAAGTGTGGTACGCGATAGTCGCGAGCTCATCCACGGCCGCCGTATACGCCGCGGTGCTGTTGTTGATATCGCCTATAACGAGCGTCACCGTCACAGTCATTTCGGCGGGTTTTTTGTGCGGCGCGGTCGCTTACCTCGTCGGAAGGACGGAGCTTAGCGCGCTCGCCGCGGTGTTTGCGGGACTGCCGATAGGCGAGGTGGTATCGTCAATCGTCGGATATTTTTCGCTCGGGCGCGGCATAACGTTGGGCACGGCGGCGACATTCGATACGGTTATACTCGCGGCGGTATTCGCCGTCGTGCTAAGCGAGGCTATAAGCGCAATCAGGCGCACCATGAATACTCGTAACAAAAAGATCGTGTTGGAAGCGGAGGCCGCCGAGGAGTTCGATCCGGACGAGTACAAGCGTTATTTCGACGAATAACATTAAAAATTCATTAGCTTTCAAAACCTTCCGCAAAAAAGATTTACAAGCGGCGTCGATTGTGATAGAATAGAAACAGTCACATATACGGAAAGAATGGTATTCTTGCAGTTACCGCAACAAAATCCAAGTATCAATCTGTGATTGTGACACAAATATTGTAAGTCGCGATTGAATGAGAGACTGAAAAAGTTTTCAATCGCGGCGTAGTTTACGTTATGAAACCGACGGTCGCGATAGTGGGCAGGCCGAATGTAGGTAAGTCCACGCTAATCAACAGAATAAGCGGCAGGCGCGTCGCCATTGTCGACGATATGCCGGGCGTGACAAGGGATAGACTGTATGCCGATTGCGAATGGTGCGGCAAGTATTTCACTTTGGTAGATACGGGCGGTATTGACGACGGCGACGACGATATCACGCGTTCCGTCAAGCGGCAAGCTTACGAGGCGGTCGATATAGCGAGCGTAGTTATTTTTGTCGTCGACGTCAAGCAGGGCGTGATATCCGGCGATATCGAGATAGCCGAAGTGCTGAGGAAGAGCAAAAAGCCTATCGTTCTGGCCGTCAACAAGGTTGACTCGTCGTCGCGCGACAATATTTACGATTTCTATTCGTTGGGGCTTGGCAATCCGTACGGAATATCGGCTGAGCACGGCTCCGGTGTGGGCGATTTGCTGGACGCAGTTTGCGAAACGTTCGACCGTAACGAAGAGGACGAAACGGAGGCTGTCAAGGTGGCTATCGTCGGCAAACCCAACGTCGGCAAGTCGTCTATTGTCAACAAGCTGATCGGATACGAGCGCAGTATAGTCTCCGATATGGCGGGCACGACGCGTGACGCCATCGATACCCCGATAAGTGTGGGCGGCAGGGATTATATCCTAATCGATACGGCGGGAATGCGCAGAAAGCGCGATATAGACAGCGGTACGATCGAGAGATATTCGGTGCTTCGCGCCATAGCGGCGATCAAGCGCGCCGACGTAGTAATAATAGTAATTGACGCATTGGTCGGCGTCACCGAGCAAGACGAGAAGATAGCGGGGCTTGTGCATGAGTCTGGCAAGCCGTCCGTCATAGTGCTCAACAAGTGGGACGCCGTCGAGAAGGATACCTTCACTTTCGGCGAGATGAACGACAAGCTCAAAGAGAAGTTCTCGTTTATGAGCTATTTCAAGAGCATGGCTGTTTCCGCCAAAACCGGACTGCGGCTCGAAAAACTGATGGGTATTGCGACCGAAAGCTACGAGAATTCGACGCGGCGCATACCTACGGGATTGCTCAACGAAATAGTCGGGCAGGCTATATCGGCGACAGAGCCCAATGCAAGAAAAGGAAGGCGCCCCAAAATCTACTATGCGTCGCAACCGGGCGTGTGTCCGCCCATGTTTGTATTCAAGGTGAACGATCCAAAGCTCATACACTTTTCGTACGAGCGGTATTTGGAAAACAGCTTGCGCCGCGCCGCCGACTTTTCCGGCACGCCTATACAGCTGAAATTCGTGGGCAAAGGAGATGACGACTGATGAGCATTCCGTTCTATATGGAAGTGATAGTCGGCGTTTTGGTAGTGCTCGTTTCGTATTTTATCGGCAATATCAACAGCGCCATACTTTTGAGCAAGATGAAGGGCAAGGATATCCGCACGTGCGGCAGCGGCAATCCCGGCACGATGAATATGATTCGCACCTTCGGAAAACCGATGGGCGCGATTACGCTCGTCCTCGATATCTCGAAGGGCATTGTGCCGTGCGTGCTCGGCTGGTTGTTTATGGGCACAGGGCAGTTCTGCCGTCTTGGCAGTGACAGAATAGGCTTGTACGTAGCAGGGCTTGCCACCGAGATCGGGCATATATATCCCGTGGTGATGAAGTTTAAGGGCGGCAAAGGTGTAGCCACGCTGTTCGGCGTGTGTTTGACGTGTCAGCCGATTGCAATGACCGTGTCGTTTGCCGCAGGAGTGGTCTTGCTGATATTCTCTCAACGCGGTGCGCTGACGTCGTTTGCTATGTTGTCTGTACCGCTTACGCTTGAGGGTATAGCCGCGGCGTCCGGTCCGATGGGCGTTGTTTCGACGGTGCTTATATTCATGATGTTCGCGTTGACGTTGTTCGCGCACAGGTCCAACCTGTTGACAATGTTCTCCGGCAACGAGCGCAGAGTCGTGCTCAAAAAGTCGCATAAAGTCAAGCCGTTGCCGGACATATCGATGCTCGTTTACGAGCCTGCTATTGTCGAATAGGAGTAGATCATGACCGATATCAAAAAACGCGCCGAGCGTAACGGCAAGGTAAGGCGCACAATCAATGAAATCGAGCAGACGATAAGGAAGCTCGAGGCCATGAAAGCGGAGTACATGAGAAAGGCGGTCGATGCTAAGTCTCGCGGCGAGAGCGCTTCGTACAACCTCGCAAAAAGCGCCATAAACACCACTCTCGCACAGGAAAAGCGCGCCAAAGAAATGCTGCTCAATATCAAGATAACCGCGGAGCTTCAGAAGATGGGCGAGACAAACGCCGACTTTTTGTCAGGCATGTCTACAATCGCCAAAAGCATAGCGAAAGTAAATAAGAAATCGGACTTCGTCAAGCTCCAAAAAGAAATCGAACGAGCTCTGTCCGGCATGGAAGAGGCGCAAGCAGGGCTCGACGGGTTTTTGCAGAACACCGACGCGGCGTTTTCGGTCATATCGTCCGCGCAGGGCGCGCTGTCCGATTCCGAAATAGACAACCTGATCGACGGCAAAGTAACCGAGAAACAGCTGTTGATGGACGACGAGATAGAAAGATTACTGTCAGGCATAAACGGTGTCGACAATAACGTTGCCAAAGTCGAAACGGGCGTGCGAAGCGGCGGCGAAAACGCTAGGCATAACGGAAATAATGCGGCGTCTGCGCCTGCGCTTAAGTTTGATTTCGGCGCGGGTAAATGCGCGCCCATTCCCAAAGAGCTTGCCGATAAATTTGTAAAGTTCGACGTACCGGCGGTCGCCTTGTCGAATACGCTGATAAACTTAGTAGATAACAATATTTCAGTCCGTGGGCGCAATAACGGCCTGATAGAGTACGTCGCTTCTTCCAACGTCGTCAATCTCGGCGGGAAGATAAAGTTTGTATTCTTCGATTTGAGCGGCAGTGGATTATCAAAATTCGACGGTACTGTTTTATCGGCGTGCGATGCGGTGACCGATTGGTCGCTTGTCATGCCGACTCTGATCGCAATCAAGGATGAGATTGGCAGACGGCGTGATTCAGCTGTCAAGATGCCGCACATAGTCGTCGTAATTGACGGCGATTTCGGTGGGGCTGATGAGGTTAATGCGCTACGATACATTATTGACAACGGTAGCACCGTAGGCGTCAGTACAATAGTGATGGACAACGACAGAACGTTTGAGTCTGTACATTGCGTTATAGCACGGAAATCGGGAAATGAGTGCGAAGTAATTACTGACGGCAAGGCGACGGTCGACCGTTTGCCAGATATCGGCGCCGACGTTGTAGACGCCGTCATATCGATTGTTGCGGAGGATAGAGCATGAGCGACAAGAAACGGATAAAAGAGCAGATGCTGATAAACCGCGCCGTCGCCTCTATCAAGAAGCAGCTGTCCGATCTCGAAAACAGCCGCAAAGAGTACATTGCGGCGGCGGTCGAGGCTCGGCGCGAGGGCATAGCTTCGCAATACAACCTCGCCAAGAACGCCATTCGCATAGTTACTGCGCAAAAGGTGGTCGTCGAGCAAATGCTTCTCAATCTTCAGCTGAGCGCGCAGATAAAAGACGTGTCGGAAATGACAAAGTCGTTCGCCGACGGCATGAAGCTTTTGTCCGGCTCGATTACGGAGACAACGGGCTCGCTCAACTTCGACAAAGTGACAAAGCAGATGAACAAGGCTATGCTGTCAACGATAGAAAAACAGGCCGAGTCGGAAGCCTTCCTCGGTGCGACGGAAAACAGCTTTTCGGCGTTTTCGTCGGGTGCGATCTACAATGACGAGATAGACAGGCTGATAGCAAGCAATATGGGCGCGGAGACCGGCGTGGACGACGAGATTGCCGCGCTCGAGCGTAAGATAAAGTCTACAAAGGTATAGAGTTTGAAAGTACATTCATCGCGTGATGCGGACTACGTGTACGATGGTCGGCTCGGTCACTTAGGTCTGACTAAGCTCCCTTCGCCGACCGCGTACCTGTTGTCCACCTGACGCGCGACTGTACTTTCAAATACATTTTGATAGTGAGGGTATGGTCATCAAATGACAGACAACAGCTTGAAGCTCGATATGTTCAAAGAGGCGTACGACAGCGCCGTCGCCGCGTTTAACAACGGGCAAGCGGAGAGGGCGAGGACGCTGTTTCGCCGCGCGGCGGAACTTATGGACGAGATCGCAAGTTCGAGCGAGCCTGCGTTATCCGCCAAGCGAAGAGAGCGCGCCGAAAAGCTTCGCTATCTCGCAGAAAACCTCACTTCGACGAACTCCTCATCGATGTCGGACGGCGAACAAACCTTTTTGCATGCCGACAAGCCGACCGAGCGCGTGTCGTTTGACGATATCATCGGGCTTGACGACGCCAAGGCGGCGATACGGCGGCTTCTTATCGATCCGCTAAAGAATCCCGAGGCATACAAGAAATACGGGTTGAAAGCAGGCGGATATATACTGCTCGAAGGCCCGCCGGGCACGGGCAAAACCACTTTTGCAAAGGCGACGGCGAGCGAACTTGACGTGCCCTTTTACAATATCAACGCCAACGAGCTTGTCGATTCGTATATAGGCAAGACGGGCAAGAACATAGACAAACTGTTCGATTCGGCGCGCTCCGCCGCCAAAGCAGCGGGCAAGCCCATCGTGATATTTATCGATGAGATAGACTATCTCGCGCAAAAGCGCGGCGGCGAGAATAAGACGGCGGGGGAAGCGGTGCCCACGCTCATCAAGCAAATGGACGGGTTTGCGTCCGACTCGACTGACTTGGTACTGATAGCGGCGACCAACATAAGTTCGTCGCTCGACCCGGCGATATTGAGCCGTTTTCGCAACGTAATCAATATTCCTTTGCCCAACGCCGCCGAGCGTGAAAGGATACTCGAATCCAAACTTAAGATGCTCGACAAGGCGGATTTCGAGGCTATTGACTTTACGCGCGTCGCCGTCAAGACTGAAGGGAAGTCGGGTCGCGATATGAGCCGCATAGCGCTCGAACTCAAGAGCGCGCTCGCTTCGCGCGACGCAGGGCTTGCAGTCATTACCAAATCTCTTACCGATATATTGATAGACGCCATTTAATGAAACGAAGTATCTATACGGCACGCTTACGTGCCGTTTTTGTTTTTCGGAAAAATTCATATCATTATCGGCTTAGAAGCTGCGGAACGTAAATAACGTTAAAAAACGAAAAATGTCATAATGCTTTTTTTCGGCACATATAATCAATTAGCTATCAGTTGTCGGACGGAGGTATTATGGAAGAGTACGACGTATATAAAGACATTGCGGAGCGAACGGGCGGAGATATTTATATCGGGGTTGTCGGACCTGTGCGGTCGGGCAAGTCCACGTTTATAACTAACTTTATGAACGCGTTCGTCTTACCGCAGACCACGGGCTACGAGCTCGAGCGCATGCGCGACGAACTGCCGCAGAGTGCGGAAGGGCGCACCGTAATGACCACACAGCCCAAGTTCGTGCCGAGCGAGGCGGCCACAATCAACTTGAGCGACACCGCCAAAATTTCCGTGCGGCTTGTCGACTGCGTAGGGTACATGGTCGACGGTGCTAACGGGCATATGGAAGGTGACGCGCCGCGGCTTGTCAACACGCCGTGGAACGACGATCCCATTCCGTTTGAGCGCGCCGCCGAGATCGGAACGAAAAAGGTAATCACCGATCACTCGTCGATAGGCGTCGTAATGACGTGCGACGGGTCTATCAAGACGGAGCTTCCCCGCGAAAGTTATGTATCGGCGGAGGAGCGCACCGTTGCCGAGCTTAAGGCTATCGGCAAGCCGTTTATAATAGTTCTCAATTCTGCGGTGCCCGATTCGCCCGAAACGCACAAAATCGCAGACGGTCTGGCCGAAAAATATAACTGCGCCGTCATGCCGCTAAACGTCGCCAATCTCACCAAGGACGACGTCGTCAAGCTGTTCGAAACGGTGTTGTACGAGTTCCCCGTGCGCGACGTATATATGTCGTCGTCGAGCTGGATCAAGGCGCTCGACAGCAGCAGCGAGATAAGCTCTGAACTGATTAAGCTTACAACGGCGCTCGCGTCTAAGGTCGAGCGCATGCGCGATTGTACGGCGCCCATTGACATTTCTGACGGAGAGTGCGAGTTCTTCGACGGGTTCGAATTAGACAAGGTCGAGCTTGACAAGGGCAGGGCGATATTCAAAGTCAAAGAGAAAGAGGGATTATTCTACCGCGCACTCAAGGACGCGTGCGGATTGGATATCAAAGACGAATTCGATCTCATGTCGTCTATCGGCGATCTCGTCAAGGCAAAACGCGCTTACGACAAGATGGAAGCGGCGCTTAACCAAGTCGCAGAGACGGGCTACGGCGTAGTGACGCCCACTCTCGGCGAAATGACGCTAAACGATCCGGTTGTATTCAAGCAGGGCTCGCGCTTCGGCGTCAAACTGAAAGCGTCCGCGCCCAGCCTTCACATCATGCGCGTCGATATCGAGACCGAGGTCTGTCCCGTCGTCGGCACCGAGCAGCAGAGCGAGGAGCTTGTCAACTATCTTCTGAGCGAGTTCGAGCAAAATCCCAAGGATATTTGGCAGACCAACATGTTCGGCAAGTCGCTCGAAAGTCTGGTTAACGAGGGACTCAACAACAAACTGAACGCTATGCCCACCGAAACGCAAAAGAAGATGCGGAAAACGTTGTCACGCATAATCAACGAGGGCAGAGGCGGCATAATCTGCATACTTCTGTAAATCCAACAAACATGCGCCGTGCTGTCGGAAAACCCTTCGGCACGGCGTTTTTTGTGTAGTAATTACTTGCGATTTGGCGTTGCGTCGGTGTCAAATGGTTTGACAAATAGTGCGTTTTGTGCTACAATCATACCGTAAGATAAGGTGATGACAGAGAATACTTAGCTATGGTCAAGGAATTGTCAAGGAGCATAAGAGAGTATAAGACAGCCTCTATATTGACGCCGCTATTCGTATCGTTAGAGGTTGTATTGGAGTGCTTGATTCCTTTTGTCATTTCGAAACTTTTGGGTGCGATAAACGTCGACGACGGCGTCACGATAGAGTTAAGCCAAATATTGATGTACGGCGGCATTCTTGTTGCGATGTCGTTGGCGTCGCTTGCATTCGGCGCGCTGTCGGGCGCGTTTTGCGCAAAGGCGTCTACCGGCTTTGCCAAGAACCTGCGTAAGGATTTGTACTACAAGGTGCAGGACTTCTCGTTCGAGAATATAGATAAATTTTCAACTTCTTCGCTCATTACGCGCATGACGACGGACGTGACCAACGTGCAGTTCGCGTATATGACGATTATACGAATAGCGGTCAGGTGTCCGCTCATGATGATATTCTCGCTCGTCATGGCGTTTGTAATGGGTGGGAGTCTCGGCTTTATCTTCATAGCCGTCATTCCGCCGCTGTCGCTATTGCTGTTTTTGATTATGCGAAAAGCAATGCCGCTGTTCCACAGGGCGTTTAAGAAATACGACAAGCTCAACGAGTCCATTCAAGAGAACGTGCGCGGTATTCGTGTCGTCAAGACCTTCGTACGCGAGGACTACGAGAAGAAGAAGCTTAACCGCGCCGCATCGGACGTTCAGTACGATTTGACCAAAGCCGAGCGCATAATCGCTTGGAACAACCCCATCATGCAATTCTTCTTCTACGGCGTTTTGTCGGCGGTATTGTTTCTCGGCTCGTATACCATACTCAAGACGAGCGGCGCCGTTGTCAACGTGGAAGAGGTATCTCAGCTAATCGTCTACGGCATGCAGATATTGATGTCGTTGATGATGGTGTCCATGGTGTTCGCCATGATAATTATGTCGCTGGAGAGCGGCAGGCGTATTTGCGAAGTTCTCAACGAGGAGAGCTCGCTCTCAAATCCCGAAAATCCCATCTTCGACATCGAGGACGGCTCGATAGATTTCGACAACGTCGACTTCAAGTATTCGGTAAACGCAGAGCGCAACGTCCTCGAGGGCATCAATCTTCATATTCGCTCGGGCGAGACGATAGGCATTATCGGCGGTACCGGCTCGAGCAAAACGTCGCTTATCAACCTGGTATCGCGTTTGTACGACGTTACGAGCGGCTCTGTCATGGTGGGCGGCAGGAACGTCAAAGAATACGATCTGACCGCGCTTAGAAATCAGGTCGCAGTAGTTCTGCAAAAGAACGAGTTGTTCACCGGCTCTATCAAGGAAAATCTGCGCTGGGGCAATCCCGACGCGACGGACGAGGAACTGGTCGAGGCGTGCAAGCTCGCGCAGGCCGACGAGTTTATTTCGACTTTCCCCGACGGTTATGACACGCACATCGAGCAGGGCGGTACAAACGTTTCGGGCGGTCAGAAGCAGAGGTTGTGTATAGCGAGAGCTTTGCTCAAAAAACCTAAGATTCTTATTCTCGACGACTCGACAAGTGCCGTAGATACGCGCACCGACGCGCTCATCAGAAAGGCATTCCGCGAATTTATTCCCGAGACCACCAAGCTGATTATAGCACAACGTACGTCGTCGGTGGAGGACGCCGACAGAATCATCGTAATGGATTCGGGCAAGATAAACGCTATCGGCACGCACAAAGAGCTTCTCGGCACGAACGAGATTTATACCGAGGTTTACAACACGCAGAACAAAGGAGGTAACGACGATGAGTAACGAACGACCTCCTAAGCGCAGGGCCCCCAAAGGTATGCTGTCGCGCACGCTTAAATGCCTGTATCACTATTATCCAAAGATGCTTGTATTTACCGTACTGTGCATCGTAATAAACGCCGTAATCAGCGCGTTGCCGTCTATATTCATGGAGCGCGTGTTCACCGTCGTTACCGAGGCGCTTAAAGCCGGTACGGGCTGGGCGGGGTACGGTAAAGAGATAGCAAAATACATGGGCATTCTCATGGGGCTGTACGTCATTTCGCTCGCGGTTGGCGCAGTGGACAAACAGCTCATGGCTGTTATGACGCAGGGATTTTTGGCGAAGATGCGCGAGCAGATGTTCAACGGCATGCAAGACCTGCCCATCAAGTATTTCGATTCCAACAGCAACGGCGATATCATGAGCTATTACACCAACGATATCGACGCGTTACGCCAAATGATTTCGCAATCTCTTCCGCAACTGTTGGCGTCCGGCATCATGGTGCTGACGCTGTTTGTCATAATGATTTGGTACAGCTTCTGGTTGACGCTTATAGTGCTAAGCGGCGTGATTGCCATATACTTCGTTACCAAAATCGTCGGCGGCGGTGCAGGTAAATATTTCGTCGCACAGCAACGCGCAATAGGCAGGACCGAGGGCTTTATCGAAGAGATGATGAACGGACAAAAGGTCGTCAAGGTTTTCTGCCACGAGAACGAGGCCAAGGCCGATTTCGACAAGGTCAACGAAGAGCATTACGACAAGTCAAACCGCGCCCACCGTTATGCCAATATGTTAATGCCGATATTGGGCAATATCGGACACGTGTTGTACGTCATTGTCGCAGTAGTGGGCGGTGTGTTCATTCTGCAAAGCGTGGGGAATATGTCTGTCGGCGTGATTGCGGGCGCGGTGTCGTCGGTGTTTACCATTGCGCTTGTCGTCGCGTTCTTGCAGATGACGCGGCAGTTTTGCAACAACGTCAATCAGGTGTCGAACCAGGTAAACTCGATAGTAATGGGCCTTGCGGGCGCGCGGCGGTTGTTCGATCTTATCGACCAAACACCGGAGGTCGACAACGGCTATGTCACGCTTGTAAATGCGAAAGAGGTGGACGGCGAGATTGTCGAGTGCGAAGAGCGTACGGGACTTTGGGCATGGAAGCATCCGCACGGCGACGGCACGACGACGTACACAAGGTTGTGCGGCGACGTCGTTCTTTCCGAAGTTGATTTCGAGTACGAGCCGGGCAAGCCCGTGCTTCACGACGTATCCATATTCGCAAAGCCGGGGCAGAAGGTCGCCTTTGTCGGCGCGACGGGCGCAGGCAAAACGACGATAACCAACCTTATCAACCGATTTTACGACATTGCCGACGGCAAAATTCGCTACGACGGCATAAATATCAACAAGA
>JAFLVF010000100.1 GCA_022508425.1 Clostridiales bacterium
CGCATTTTCTGTACGGCTTGTCCGACCACAGTCCGAGCTCGCCCATCGCGTAAATTATGCGGCGGTGGACGGGTTTGAGACCGTCGCGAACGTCGGGAATGGCGCGCGAAACGTTAACGGCCATAGCGTACGCGATGAAGCATTTCTTCATCTCGTCGACAACGGGCGTAACGATTATCTTGGTATTGTCAACGTAATCCTTAGCCTGCGGATCACTGCCTTTAGCGGCACGATTTATCTTCTTCGCCATAGTTATGACTATGACCTCCTTGTCAAGAAATTTTTTGAAAGTACAGACGTACAGCAGACGCGCACCGACACGCTCCTTGCTTGAACAGACGGCGTAGACGCGCGCGAGAGCAGAAAGACCGAGTGCCGACCGAGGGAGTTTAGTCAGACCTAAATGACCGAGGTCGGCATGACGGCTGACGAACTATCGCGCGATGGATACGCCGTCAGTGTGTCAGATGTCCAAATCGGAGACTAGCTTAGCGTTCTGCTCGATAAACTGCCGACGAAGCTCGGGCATATCGCCCATCAGCACGCTGAATATCTCGTCGGCCTCGAATGCGTCGTCCATGGTGATGCGCTTGAGCGATCTGTGCTCGGGGCTCATCGTGGTGTACCAAAGCTGTTCGGCGTTCATCTCGCCCAAGCCTTTGTAGCGCTGAATGTCGCACCCCTTTCTGCCCAAGCGGTCGAGCGCGTCCTCGCGCTCCTTCTCGTTGTAGCAGTACTCTTCCTTTTTGCCCTTAGACACTTTGTACAGCGGCGGAAGCGCGGCATAAACGTGCCCGCGCTCGATCAGCGGCCGCATAAAGCGGAAGAAGAAAGTAAGAAGAAGTATGCGGATATGACTGCCGTCTACGTCCGCGTCGGTCATACAAATTATCTTGTCGTAACGGAGCTTGCTCTCGTCGAACTCGTCGCCTATTCCGCACCCGAACGCCGTAATCATCGACTTGATCTCGGCGTTTTCGAGCACGTGGTTGAGTCGTGCCTTCTCGACGTTGAGTATCTTGCCGCGAAGCGGCATAATCGCTTGGAAACGCCTGTCGCGGCCTTGCTTTGCCGTGCCGCCCGCGCTGTCGCCCTCGACGATGAATATCTCGCAGTTGGCGGGATCGCGGTTGGTGCAGTCGGCGAGCTTGCCGGGCAGCGACGCCGTCTCGAATATGCCTTTGCGGCGCGTCAGATCGCGCGCGTTACGCGCCGCGTCGCGCGCACGCTGGGCGGTGATTGTCTTCATGACGAGGTCCTTGGCCTCTTTGGGGTTTTCCTCGAGGTATGTGCCGAACGCGTCGGTCACCGCCTTCTCGACCTGCAATCGCATGCCGGAATTGCCGAGCTTGGTCTTGGTCTGTCCCTCAAACTGCGGATCGGTCAGCTTGACCGATAGGACGGCCGTGATTCCCTCGCGTACGTCCTCGCCCGCCAGCTTCTCATCGTCTTTGATCAGCTTTTGCGCGTGAGCGTAGTCGTTGATGACCTTAGTCAACGCGTTCTTAAACCCGACGAGGTGGGTACCTCCCTCTTCGGTGTTGATGTTGTTAGCGTAAGAATAAATGAGCTCGTTGTAGCCGTCGTTGTACTGAATGGCGTACTCGACCTCGCTGTCTTTGAACTTCTTCTCGCCGTAAATGACCTCGGAGAACATGGTCTCTTTGTTGCGGTTGAGGTAGTCGACGAAATCCTTGATACCGCCGTCAAAGCGGAATGAATCGCGCGCCTCGCGCCCCTTGCGGTTGTCGACAAGCTCAATCTCGAGCCCCTTGTTGAGATATGCGACCTCTCTTAGCCGCGTCTTCATCGTCTCGTACGAAAATTCGATGGTCTCGAAAATCTCGTTGTCGGGGAAGAACGTTATCTTGGTGCCCGTCTTGTCCGTCTTACCGGCCTCGGCAAGCGGCTTCATGGGCACGCCGCGGTTGTAGCGCTGGCGGTAAATCTTGTTGTTACGGTAAACCTCGACATCAAGCCATTCTGACAGCGCGTTGACGCACGAAACACCTACGCCGTGAAGTCCGCCCGACACCTTGTATCCGCCTCCGCCGAACTTGCCGCCGGCGTGAAGCTTGGTGAGAACGACCTCGACGGTCGACACCTTCTCTTTGGCGTGGATTTCGACGGGGATGCCGCGCCCGTTATCTGTGACGGACACCGCGCCGTCGCGCGTAATCTCGACGAGGATTTTATCGCAGTATCCCGCAAGCGCCTCGTCGACGGAGTTGTCAACGACCTCGGTCACGAGGTGATGAAGCCCGTGCTCGTCCGTCGAGCCGATGTACATACCGGGGCGTTTTCTGACCGGCTCAAGCCCCTCGAGGACCTGAATAGTGCTGGAATCGTAGCTGCCGTTATCAACCTTTCTTGCCATAAATAACTCCCAAATTTCTCTTAGTTTTACCTACTTGAAATTATAACATAAATTATCCCGATTTTCAAGCGTTTTAGGCACAATTAGCAGTGATTTTCTTGACAAAATTTTTTGCGCATGCCGTGTAACGCCCTGAAATGCCCCTATTTGGCGCGAAAGGTGTATTTTACGAAAACCACTATACACGAATTTTGACCGTTACACGCGAAAAAACGGGATAATCGCTATTTAGGTGTTTAGAACGCGGAAAATCGGTCGATAATCGAGGCATGGTAACATTCTGCACAGGCTCGGCGCGGCAAAAGCGCGCCTATTTCATGAACGACAAGGACGCCGTATTTCTCGACAATACAGAGGTGCTGTTTTGCGCGAGCGAGGACGGCAAGAACTATTTTGCATACGGCGATTTGCCGTTTGCCGACTTCACCGTATCCGACTATCTCAACTACGCCCGCGCACTGAAGAGCGAGAAGGTAACGCGACAAGCGATAGAGGATTTCGGCATATCCCCCGATATAAAAATCAAGAAGCTGTCGCCCGTGCAGTATCGGTGCGTGCAGTTTCTCGAAAAGACGAGGGGCGCGAAACAGAAAAAGCTGGTGATAAACCTCGACGGCGCAAAGTTCAGTAAAAAAAGCGCGAGAGGGCTCGCCGCACTCATATCCAAAGCGGACGAAGTGTACGTATGCGTGACCGACGACCGCTATATCACAAGATACAAGCGCGACTGCAAGGTGCTGTCCTTCGGCAAATCGGTAAAAAAGTCAAAGCCCAAATTCTACTCCGCTCGCATACTTGCCAAGCGCATCGGCGCCAAGCGCATAGCGATAATGTAACTACCGTTGATAACAAAAAAGCTCTCGGGTGCCCGAGAGCTTTTTTAACGCCCTGAAAAGATTGTTACTCAATCCGACTTTCCGCGAACAGGATTGACCTTGGCGGTAAGTTCGATTACGGACAGCTTTGCGACAGCGGTTTTGGCTACGGCCGCGCGGTTGTAATCGAAATGGCGCGTTTTGTCATAACGAGCCATAATGATATTGCCAATAGCGTTTTGCTTGTCCTCCCCGTCGAGGAAGGTTATAATCGCCCTGCCCATCACGCTCTTGTAGCGCATTGTGACGTTTTTGCTGTCAACCATGCAATCCATTTCAAGAGGTACGTCCATCTCAAACGAGCATTTTCCGTTCTTTTTCATTAGCTCGTATTTCCTGCCCGCCATAGCGCCGTGAACGTAAAAATCCACCCTATTGCCGCAGACGGTGTATGCGAAATTGAGCGGAACGATATACGGAAATTCTCCGTCCGCCAATCCTATTCGGATAATATCGCATTCGTCTATGATATTTAGAATTGTTTCAAAATCGGTAACTTCTCTGTCCTTCCGTCTCATACCTCACCCAACTAATTTGAAATTTAGTAAACGATTTTTTCAAATTGATTCCTTCGATAGCTTATACGCACGTATAATTGTCATTACTTGAATTATTTATTATATTTATTAAATGCTTCCAAATCTAACAAATATTGTGGATAATTTTTTTGGAACAACTCAATTAAATCATCTCTCGCAACAAAAAACCCAGCACCGGCATCTCTATTTTCTTCCATGACAATAAACCAATCAAAATTTTTAGATACGATATAGGACATTTCCACTAAGAACAAATCCGTGTATTCTTTATACGAAGTATCGCGATTTATTTGATATATTATATTGTGGTCATCTAAAACACAATACGAGTCGTCATTTAAAATAGTATAATAGTTTAGCGCATAAAAATTATCTTCATTTACTTGTTTCAAAAAAGATTTTAAAGCCATATACTGTTTTTTATTCAAATAAACATCATAAGTAGGAAATAAAACTACTTTCTTGTATCCCGATGGAATTTGAAAATCACTTAAATATGTACTATGATTTTCACCTATTAA
>JAFLVF010000101.1 GCA_022508425.1 Clostridiales bacterium
CCTTTAGGCAAATATAACTGTGGTGTTTGTGATAGGGAAATCACAAACACCACAAATCGCGCTTTTTTATTTTGATTAATCGTCGTCCGACCTGTTGCCGTTGAGCCTGGAACGAAGCTTGTTGAGTACAAGCTGGTTGGCAAGCCTACGCACCTTGTCGGAAGCTTCCGTTTCCGCTATGGTGGTAAACTCTTGCGGCAGTATGTCGCGCAAAATCTCGTCCACCCTTTCCTCGCTTACGCCGCCGTCGCCAAGCTGTTCCACAAGCTGTTCCATTATCAGCTTGTTGGCGACCTGTTTGGCAAGCTTATCCGCCAAATCCATTGCGTCGGCTGTTACCATGGTGGGATTGAGCGACATATCGTCGTCACCGCCGAGCAATTCCGCCTGCTGGTCAATCAGCGCTTCGAGGTCGCTGTATTCCGGCTGTTGCTCCTGCTTTATCACGGGCTCGGCCTTCGGTTCGGTCTTGCTCTTGGGCGCGGTCTTTTTGGCCGGCTTTTTGCCTGCGTCCGACGTGGCAGTGCTCGTTCCGCCCGTCTTAGCGGAGCTCTTTTGTCCTTGACCGGGCTTTCTGCCGCGCTTTTTACCTGTGCCTGTCGCCGCCGGCTTTTTTGCGGGCTGTTTGGGCTGGACCGGTTCGACTATGCCGGCAATCTCGCTCAATTGCTCCTTCAAATCGGACAGCGAATCGGATAGGTCGCTGTCGCCCTCTATTCCGTGCAGCTGTTCACGTTCCGCAATGGCGGTTATTTCGTCGCGCAGTCTTGCAATTTCGCCAAGGATCAGCGCGTTCTCCTGACTGGGTTTTTCCTTGCTGAGCTCTTCCCTGAGGTCTGCAAGCGCGGCAAGTATCGTCTCGTTGTCCGAAGAATTGCCGGACTGCGTCATTACCTCGCGGAGCTTGGCAACCTCCTCCGCCACGGCGTCGCCGGTAGAGAGTTCCGCCTTTAGACGCTCTAACTCGTCGGTGATATTGGTGCCCGCATTTTCGGTAAGGTACTGGTTTTGACGCTCGACAAGGTGTGCCATCTCCGACATGAAGTTGAGTGTGGCAAGGTCGGCGTCGCGCTGGTTGGCCATTTCCTCACGGAGCGAAGCCAGCTCTTCCAAAACCTTGTCGCTTGAAGCATCCGTAGAAAGCGCGGCGACCTTTTCGGAAAGCGCGTCAAGCGTAGCCTCGCGCTTATCGAGCGCGGCCTTGAGCCCGGCAACCTCCTCCGCAATAGCCTCTAAATCGCTCGCCGAGCTTGCGGCAGACACCTGATCGCGCAGCGAGGACAGCTCGTCTAATATAATATTGTTGTAGCTTTCGTAATTGGACTCGCCGGATACGGGATCGTTTACGTTTGCCATGCTGATTGCAAACAGCTGATCTCTGAGCGATTGGACCTCGCTCATAAGCGTGTCGTTAGGCTCGCTCTCCGTCTTGCTTGCAATATGCTTTACGTCCTCTATCTGCTCGCGCAGGGACTGGAACTCGTCGCGGAGCGCCAAAATCTCGCTCATGACGCCCAAGTCGGGTTCGTCCTTCAATGTCTGAACGTCGGCTTTGATGGTGGTTACGTCCTCTGCCACACCGAACAAGCTGTCGGGCGAAGAAAGCATTGCCTTGATTTCCGCCAGCTCGTTGCGAAGCGCCTGAACCTCCACGCTCTCTCCGCTTTCCGCGGCAACCGTGGTGAGCGAACGAAGCTGGGCAATCTCGTCACGAATCTCATTGAGCTCGCCGGTGAGTGCATGCTGTTCGGCCTGTGCCGCAAGCATATCGCGGATTTCCTGTAAGGCCTGTTCGTCAAGCCCGGAAGCAGTCTGTACGGGCGCGGCATTGGCAGCGGCAAGCTGAGCCTTAAGCTCGCGAATCTCGTCGATAAGCGAAGAGTCGGAAGCCGAGGCCGTCATAGCTATCATGCTGTGAATAGCGTCTTTAAGGTCGTCTATCTGCGCGGAAAGCACGTCCGTACTGTCCGCTCTTAGCTGTGCATTTTCCGCACGGAGCGCTTCCACTTCCGCGCGCAATTCGGCAATTTCCGCCGAGTGATCAACAGGCGCCATGCCGGACAGAGTATTTTTGATTTGCTCTATCTCGACATAGATTTCACCGATCATATCGGACGATTCCGCGCCGCCCTCTTGCGTGGTGAGCCCTTGACCGTTTTTCATTTCCTCGATCGCCGCATTTACCGATTGCAGCTGCTCCATAACCGGAGAAAGGTCTACGACAGCGGTCCTTACGCCTTCCGTCGTGCCGTCCTCGGTGGTTTCCAAAACGGTTGTGCCGCGAAGCTCGTCAAGAGCAAGGCGCATGTCCTCTATCTGCTCGGACAGCGTAGCAACCCGCTCGCCGCCCAGGCTTTCTTCTATTCTGTCGATATCGTTTTTAAGATTGATAATTTCCTCGAGAACCGCGCTGACGTCTTGAGCAACGGGCACTTCACTGCCGTCCTCGGTCGGGACGGTCGCTCTGCCGCCCAAAAGCTCTTTAAGCTCGTCAATATTGGCGCTGAGTGCGGTCTGATCCGCGCGCAAACCGGTGATCTCGTCCAGAACCGCCGAGTAATCCTCGGGGTTTTGCTGGGTGGTCATGCGCTCCGTTACGGGCTCGCCGCCGGCGGCGCTTGCCGTAGCGTTGAGCACCTCGTCCTTAAACGCAAACACCTCGTCGCGCAGCGACACAATCTCGTTGAGCACAAGGTTGATCTCGCCGTCAGTCGCCTGCGCTCCGCCCTCGCCTGCGGGAATATTGGCAATATCCTCGCGGAGTGCGCGGATTTCGTCAAGCATATTGCCCGAAGAGATAGCGGCAAGCTCGTTTTTGATAGCCTCCAGCTCGCTGGCAACCTCGTCCTGATCGACTATGCGCGCCGCCTTAATGTCGTCACGCAGCGATAATATCTCCTCCACCGTGTCGTACTCGGCAGGAGTATCAAGCTTTTCTCTGATGGCGGCAACCTCGGCGGCAAGCGTCTGCATTGCCTCCGAATCCGCCCCGCCGGAAGTCATGCCCTCAAGCGCGGACTGCAATGTAGCAAGCTGCACCGAAATATTGTCGATGGCAGCGACGCTTCCCTCGTTAACCGCCTGCGTGGAGTTTTCTATATTAACCAAGCGCTCGCGAATATCGGCTATTTCGCCCAAGAGCGCGTCGCGGGTTTCCGCATCTAAGCCCGAAGCGGACAAGCCCTCGTCAAGTGTGTTAATGTGAATTTCTTCGCGTATGCCGCTGACGGTGTCGATAATCTCCTGCTTGCCCTCAAGCATCGTCTGCTCGTACTCAGACATTTTTTCAAGTATCTGCTTGACGTCGGCAACGGTGCCGTCCACCGTTTCACGAAGGAGCGCAACGTCGTCCGCAAAAGCTTGGTTGTCCCCTGCAGCGTCTTGCGAAGCGGTAATGGTTTCCGTAAGCGTATTGACCGACTCTTGCAACAACGTTACGTTGTCTCTAATGAGTACTATATCCTCGGAGAGCGGCAACAGCGCAAGCTGATCGATTATTGAAACAGTGTTGTCGCGCGCGGCGATCACGTCCTCGGACTGCGGCATTTGCGCAAGCGTGTCCAAAATGACCGCTATATTCTCGCGCAGTGCGGCAATCTCTTCCGCGGCGTAATCTGTTTGAGTTCCCGTCTCCGTTTCGGTCTCGGTAACAACGGGAGCGTCCAGCTTTTCCAAAATATTGCCGAGCTGCTCCGATATGGGCGCCAAAGCGTCGAGTGCGTTTAACGCTGCGTCGCGCGCCGCAACCACGTTTTCACCCATTGCGGCGACGTTGTCGTTGACCAGTGCGACGCTGTCGTTAATTGCGGCGACGTTGTCGTTGACAATCGCAACATTGTCGCTCATGGCTACGACGTTGTCGTTGACCGTCGCCATGCTGCCGCTGAGTCCTGCTACATTGTCTCCTATAACAGTAATGTTTTCTGAGGCAGCCGCAACGCTATCGCTCATGGCGACAACGCTGTCGTGCATGGCATTGACATTGTCAACAATGCTGCCGATGTTCTCGCTGACCGCGCTTACGGTTACGCCCATGGACGCTACGTTGTCGCCCACCAATGTGACATTGTCGGTGAGCACAGCAATGCTGTCCGCCATAGACGTGACGGCTTCCTTGGTGACGGCCGCGTCTTCCGCAACCGTATTTATCAGCATGACGCGAGACGCTATCTCGTCAAGATAGCTTATAAACTTTTCTGAATCCTGAACTGCCTCGGACGCGTCGGGAATTTGTTCGCTTTCCGCAAGGGCAAGCTCCGCCTGCTCGCGCAAGAACGCAATGTCGTCA
>JAFLVF010000102.1 GCA_022508425.1 Clostridiales bacterium
CCTTTAGGCAAATATAACTGTGGTGTTTGTGATAGGGAAATCACAAACACCACAATGTCAGACGGTTTTTATTGGTCTAAATGCAGCCTAATTCGTCCATTTAAAGAAAGCGCGATAAAGGCGAGGTCGGTTGTATATACGGCCTCGCTTATTTTTTGTGGATATCCGATATCTGTATAAATCTCTTGTGTTATTTAACTTTATGTGATATAATGACATATATAAAAAGCAACAGGAGTACTTAAATGGGCACCAAAAAGCTTAAAAATATGTTTTCTTTCGGTCGCAAGGTGATTGTGATTGCCTTGGCGCTGGTTTTGGTCTTCAGCTTTGTCGCGTGCAGCGGCAAGGCCGACGACAAAAAGGGCGGCGGCAACAAGGGCGGCGGCGACATAGACCTCACTCCGCCCACCGAAACCATCCCCGACGACAAGCCGGACGATCCCGGAATGGTCGGGCCGAGCACGCGCCCCGAAGACGCGTTTACATACGATTACGTAGCCACCACCGAGGTGGGATTTTACGGCACGGTGACTAAGCAGGTGGCAAGAAACAAGCCTGTTGCCGGCACTCGTGACGGCGGACTTGCGTCCTATCCCGTGTTCGGCACCAACTATAAAGGCAGTGTGGCGCAAGACGAAATCATATCCGAATCCAGTTTTCTTACCGCAACCGGCACTGCCAATGCGGGCGGCGGCGGTTACACCTGGATGGACAGCAACGGCTTTTTGTACAGCGGCACAAGAGCGGAGCCCGTAGAAACCGGCAGGCAGCTTTATAAGCACACGGCGGCGGTGGGCAACTACCACGGCGACGTCAACGACGCGGAGTCCGGCGTGGAAAAGGTGGTAACAATTCGTCCGCGCGGCTACAACAGCTACAGCGTCACCGGCATTTATGCGCCCGCCGGCGAGGTTATTAAGATTCAGCTCAGCGAAGAGGACATGGAAAGAACGGGCGGTCTTACCATACATATAGGCCAGGCGCTTTACAACGGCCAGGCAAACAATATTTGGTCGGGCAAGGCTATGCCGCGCATGCCGCATTTGCTCAACACCATGCAGGTCACCAAAAATACCGCCGTGCTCGAAAACGGCGTGTACACCGCATACGTCGGCTCCTTCCTCGGCGGACCGCTGTATATCCGCAACAACAATGCGGAGTTTACGGCCACCATATCGGGCGGCGTGGAATATCCGCACTTTATTTTGGGTTACACCACAGAGGATGAATTTAACAGGCTAAAGCGGTACTGCTCCGCACCCTACTTTGACTTGGAAGTGTGGAATTACGGCGTGCTTCTTTCCGGCGCAAAAACCAATGCGCAAAGGTTTTCGTATAACGACTTGTACAAGGCCGCAATTCTGTGGGAAAAAATTTCACAGGTGACTACAACGGGCTCCAATCAGGGAATAGTCATGCTCTTTGAACCGTTTGTTGCGGCGGGCGCCGCGGTCGCGTTCCCCGGCAGAAGCTCGGTCAACTGCCCGGAAGGCTGGATGGCCAACTCGCTCGATTACAACCTTATGGTCACGTCGGGCGCCTGGGGCAACTTCCACGAATATCATCACAACTTCCAGGGCTTTGGCGTCGGCAACGGCGGCGAGGTGACTAACAACGCGATGACGCTTGTGTCCTATGCGCTGTTTACCAAGATTTCCTCCGCGCGCACAATAGGTAACTTCGGCGCCGACGGACTGGGCGGCGGTTGGAACAGATACACCAGCGCTACCTGGGCATTGGAGGAGACGCTTAAAATAGCCAGGCCCAACGAAAATCCCGGCAACGGCAATCAGGGGCTCGCCTTGTACGCGACGCTTCTCCACAACTTCGGGCCCAACGACTTTATTCAGGCTAAGGTTGCGGGCGGCGGTCAGTCCTATGCCGCGTACATGAACGCCTGGCAAAACGTGACGCACAACAACATGTACTACTACTTTAACAACATTTTGGGCGGCACCGGCATCTCAAACAATGCCGACAGCTCGTACCCCATGTTCGTGCCAGTTTCGTGCGTGTACCAGACGGGCAGAAGCTATGTTTACGACGGCGAAAAGAAGTACATAACCACCATGCAGCCTTATTTTATTAAGGCGGGTGAGCCGTTTACCATTGACCTAACTAAGTACACCGCAAGCGGCGGTCAGTACCAGAGCGGCAGCATTGTCATTCCCGACGGCTTTACCTACAGAGTAAAAAGCATATCCCAGCCGGCAAACGGCACTATAGCCATAACAGGCAGCGACACCGCTACGTACACTCCCGACGCGTCGAATAATAAATCGGGCAAGATAATTGTCACCCTTGAAATAACCAAAAACGACAGAAGCTTTAACGTTGCGGACGTAGACCTGGTGCTTGAATTCGAGCCCACAAGGGAATTGAACAAATCCGTACTGGAGCGCACTATTTATACGTATTCCGAGGAAAACATGTATTCCGACGCGACGGAGGCGTTTGACGGCGGCTTTGCCGGTTATACCACATCGCTCAGCACCGATCACTCCAACCCCCCGCAAACGCAAATAGTAAATACCGATATTTGGTACTGGAATAATACCGAGGCCGAGCATAATGCGCACCCTGACGCACCCGACTTCTATTTTAAACCTTTACAAGACACTATTAATGTGATTGACGGCAAGCTGTATATCGAAAACGACGGCAAATACCGTGTTTACTTGCGCGGTCGTTACAATTGCGCGCTGTACTACTCGCTTGACGGCAAAGATTACGCGCTCGGCGCAAATATTGCGGACTCCAACGACAGCCTATACTTCCGTCCCGCTAATGCCGCAACATACTTCGATATCGAGTTTGCGCGCGGCAACGTCACGGTTAATGTAAACGCAGGCGGCGGCAATACCGCAAATTATACTATTAATACAAGCGGCGATTCGGCAGTAAAATGGCTGTATATCAAAGAAGTGCTTATCGTACGCGGTCAGCAAACCGGCAAGGTTCCCTTTATCGGTGTCGGCATAAAACAGTGGGTAGAAACGATGTTTACCGTCAGCGAAAGATACTTTGACGTCAACGGTCTTGCCGTGGATGACGCGTACAGCGAAGGCTACTCCTACACCGACGCCACCTACAGCGATCACACAGGCGCCGCCGTAGCGCTTAGAAGAACGTATAAGACCGGCACGGTGGATTACTACAGCCTTGTCGGCGGCTCGCGCGTAAGGTGCTCGGAGGCGGAATTTAACGCGCTGACAAAGGTCCAGCTAAACGAGCCCACTGTCACCAACAACACTCAGCCGTACGCCAACGCCTACAGGCGCAGCTACGAATTCCCCAACAACAGCGATTTTACAAGCGATTACTTCTACAAGCGCAGCTACGGCTACAACTATCAAAACAACGTTCAGCTCGGCGTGGGTGAGCAGTCCGTCGTAGAGGATCAGTGCGAAAACCTATTCCTCAACACAACAAGCTGGGGCGGCGGTGATCTGTCGGTCGTGGTGGACGGCATAAGGGATATGGGCGGACAGCAACAGCTGCATATGAACAGAAAACCCACCGAGGCCGCGCCGTTTACTTTGGTTATAGATCTCGGCGCCGTGTATACGGCTAACCGCCTCTGCATTTACAGCCAAAACAGAAGCGATCTGCAATTCCCCAAGGCGCTCAAGCTTTACGCCAGCCTTGACGGGGAAAATTACACGTTGGTAAACAGCTATGCAGATCTAACACGATCGGGAATTGTCCAGACCCTTGATTTTGCCGATACGCAAATGCGCTACTACAAGATAGAGGTTACGGAGTCGATGGGTAATTACCTTATTATCCGCGAGCTGGAGATGTGGCACGTTCAGGAGATAAACGGCGGAACCAAGGTATCAATCGACAGCGCCAACCTTGTTTTCACCGGCGATTGGGAGTACGCTCAGGCTCCGTCATCCTTCGGACACGTGTATGTGGGACATTCGGGCAACAAGCTTCAGTTTGAATTTACCGGCACGCGCTTAGGATTAATGATGTCATCCATGTTCGCACAAAACTATGAGGTGTACATAGACGGTAACAAGGTCGAATCCATCGAGTTAAAGGCGAACGCAGGCTCGCTGGTATTCCTAAGCGACGCACTGCAAAACGCCACGCACCGCGTCGAGATAAGATGCACCGGCGAAGCCAATATCGACTCTATAATCATTTATCAATAAACACATAAAAGTCCATCGGCACGGTCGGTGGACTTTTTGGGTAAAAGCTATATTGTTGTCAATATTGACACAATATAGAATGAATGCTATAATTTAGCAATACTGTGTTATGG
>JAFLVF010000103.1 GCA_022508425.1 Clostridiales bacterium
GCGTAGTCGCGGCGCAGGCGGGCAACAGGTACGTGGTCGGCGAAGGGAGTGTAGACAAACCTACATGACCGAGCCGACCATCGTACACGTAGCCCGCATCCGTCCGATGAATACGCCGTCAGAACTTCTTCGCGGTTATGTCGAGAAAGAGCTTCTGCGGCAAAACATGCCTTAAGAAATTGAGAAACTTGTACTTAAATCCGATTATGTACAAAGGCTTTTTGCACTTTGTCGCGCACTTATAAATCTTCTTTGTGGCCTTGACGACGTCCATGCGCTTATGCTCGCGGCTGTCTATTTTGTACGCCGAATTGTCCGCCTCGTCGCCGTACCGCTCGCCGCCGCCCTTGACCTTGACGCGGTTGGCGGTAAAGTTGGTCTTGATATCGCCGGGGCAAATGCTCGTAACCGAAATGCCGTGCTTTTTCAATTCCATGTACATGCCGAAAGAGACCATATTGACAGCCGCCTTGCTCGCGCAATAAGTAGCGCGAAAAGGCAACGCAAAAAGAGCGCAGGCCGACGATATGAATACGACCTTGCTACCCTCTTTCATATATTTGAGCGCGGCTTGAACGAGATTGACGGCGCCGGTATAGCATAAATCGGTCTGCGCCTCGATTTTGTCTATGGGAAGAAGCTCGGTCGCGCCCGAAAGTCCGGCGCCCGCGCACGCTATCACCGTATCTATATGCCCGTGCTCTTTGCCGATACGATCGACTGCCGAGCGAATAGTTCCGTAATCGGTCACGTCCGCCGAAATATCGGGATGAACAGCCGTACGGGCGATACCGATTACGGTATGCCCGGCCTCACGGTACAAGCGGGTCAATTGCTCGCCTATTCCGCTCGTGCTGCCCGATATCACGACTACTTGCGACTTTTTCTTATCCATTTTATTTTTCGTCCGCGCCGTCGTCTTTTGCGTTGGGCTTGGCGGTCTTGGCAGACTTCGAAGTCGTCTTGGTCGCTTTGGCCGTTTTCACGGCGTCGGCGTCTCGATGTGCGCCGCCATTCACCGCGAGCAGGCGGTTGAGCGCGGGCAGAAACTCGGGCTCGGTCTTGTATCCTTCGGCGAGGAGCGCTTCGTTATAAAGCACGGTCACCGTATCGTCGAAAGCCTCGCCGCTCAAAGCGTCAAGCGAGGAAATCACGGGATGGTCGAGATTGACCTGCAATACGCGCTCGGCCTTGATTGCGCCGCCCATGGCGGCCATGACGCGCTCCATTTCGAGCGACACCTCGCCCTTTGCGGCAAGACAGACGGGGTAAGACTTGAGCTTGTCCGTCGCGCATACCGACACCTTGTCCTTGAGCTTGTCGCCTATGCGCTTCAATAACGCGTTTTGTTCGTCGCTATTGTCGCTGTTTTCGTTTTTCTTTGACGAAGCGATATTTTCAAACTTGTGTCCGTCGTAACCGTCGAGCATGCGCGCTACGAACTCGTCCACAACGTCGGTAAAGTACAGCACGTCCCGCCCGTTGTCGCGCGACAGCTCGAGCTGAGGAAGCATTGAAATCTTGTCCACGGTCTCGCCGCATGCGTACAGAATGGGCGCGGTCTTGTCCTCACCGAGTGCGTCGACGTATTCTTTGAAAGTAATATGCTTTTTCTCTTTGTCCGAGTAGTAAAGCAAGAGGTCTTTGAGCTTGTCCTTGTTCTCGCCGTAATTGTCGTACGCGCCGAACTTGAGCGCCTTGGCAAAAGAGACGAACAGCTTGTCGTACTTGTCGCGGTCGTTTTTGAGCAGTTTGGCGAATTCGGACAGTATTTTCTTTTCCAACCCCGTCGCTATCGCGCGAAGCCGTCTGTCGTGTTGTAAAGTCTCGCGCGAGATATTGAGATTGAGGTCGGGCGTATCGACAACGCCACGCACAAAACCGAGATATTCGGGAATGAGCTCGGCGCACTTGTCCATGATCAACACGCCGTTGCAGTACAACGAGAGCCCGCGCTTATAATCTTTTGTAAAGTAGTCGTACGACGGCTCGCTCGGCACAAACAGGAGAGCCGTGTACTCGACCGCACCCTCTATGCGCGCGCTGATGTGCATAATCGGATCGCGGTAGTCGTGATATGTGTGGAGATAGAAGTCCTCCAACTCCCTTTCGCCGAGCTCTTTTTTCTGCTTCTTCCATACGGGCGTCATCGAGTTGAGCACCGTCATCTCGCTGACCTCGACGTCGCCGCCGTTTCGTTTGGGCAGCTCCGCGCGTATGGGATAGCGGATATAGTCCGAATATTTCTTGACGAGAGTTTTTATAAATTGAATGTCGAGATACTGCGAATAATTCTCCTCGTCGTCGGGCTTGGCGTGCAAAATTACGGTCGTGCCCGCTTCGTCGCGCTCGCACTCGGTCACTTCGAATCCCGCCGCACCGTCCGACTCCCACTTGTGCGCCGTTTTCTCTCCCACCTTACGGCTGATTACGGTAACGTTGTCGGCGACCATGAACGCGGAGTAAAACCCTACGCCGAACTGTCCGATGAGCTCACCGTCGCTTTTCCCGTCGACTTTTGCTCTCTCCTTTTTGAAAGCCTCCGTGCCGCTCGCGGCAATCACGCCGAGATTGTTTTCAAGCTCGGTTTCGGTCATACCCACGCCGTTGTCGGTAATCGTAATTGTACGTTTGCTTTCGTCGGTTTTGATTTCTATACAAAAATCCGCGTCGAGCGACGCGTCGGTAAGCGACATAAACTTTCGCTTGTCGATTGCATCCGACGCGTTGGAGATAAGCTCGCGCAGGAAAATCTCGCGGTTGGTGTAAATGGAATTGACCACAAGGTCGAGGAGCTTCTTTGATTCGGCTTTGAACTTTTTCATTATTCTACCTCTGTTTTCTATTTCTTAAATACCGTATATAAAGAACCACATTGACGGCTTAGGCGCTGCGCAGGCGGGCAAGCAGCCGAATGCTGCGCGATGTATGTACCGCTCAACTCGCTATTGTGATATGATTACGCAGAATCAGTCTTTGGCCGTGCCGAAGGAGTTTAGTCAGCCCTAAATGACCGAGCGCCGAGGAACGAAAGCCCGTATCACGCGAGACATACGCCGTCAAGAGTTACCTGCTAAAACCAAGCCCCATAACCTCGCTCGTGCTGGATACGTACGCGAAGGTGTCCGGGTATTTTTTGAGAATGTCGTTGAAATCGCTGAGCTGGCGCTTGCGTATAACGCAGATGAGCATGGACTTCTCGTCGTTTGAATACATGCCTCTTACGGGCACGCAGGTGACGCCGCGGCCGAGCTTTTGTATAAGCTCGTTGCTAAGTCCGTCCGGCTCTTTAGTGATTATCTCGAACTTGAGCGCCGTCTTAAAGCCCGATGAAATAACGTCGCACGTCATGGACAGGCAGAACATTTCGGCAAGCGACATCAATACCGGAGTAAGACCGTTGCCTTCGTATACAAACGCCGACGCAAACACTATAATCGCGTCAATGCCGTAAATAAACCAGGATACGTGCGTCGCCGAAAATTTCTTCTGAATAGCTGTCGCAACAATATCGGTGCCTCCTGTCGAGCCGCCCACTTTCAACATCATCGCAAGGGCAATACCGCCTAACACACCGGACGCGCACGCTGCAAGCACGGGCTCGCCGTTTTCGTACACAGGGAAGTTGAATTTGTCCATCAACAGCATGCCGATAGCGGACAGTCCTATCGCCACGCCCGACGTAATCGCAAACCTCTTGCTGATACGGAAAAATGCAAATACCAGCAACGGCGCATTGACTATGAGAATGGTCCAGCCCGCAATCAGCCCGGTCTTGTACTCGACCATCGCGGCTATACCGGTAGCTCCGCCTGGCGCGTAGTCGTACGGTATTGTGAAAACCTCGACGCAAACAGACCGAAGAAAACCGGAGGCAATCACTATCAAAGGCACAATAACGAAATTATATACTTTTTTATTCTTAATCATATGGCCAACCTAAACCGAATATCGAGCATATTATAGCAAACCGATTATACAAAAGCAAGCGCAAAAGAGATGTTTTGCCGCGGAATTTTTCAGCGATTTTTAAGCCGTTTCAATATATCCGTGCCGACAATCATCCCGTCGTTTACCGCCCGCGCCACTTGTTTGATACCCGCCGTGCAATCGCCGATTGCATACAGTCCGTCGATGTTGGTCATGCCGCGGCCGTCGACTATTATTTCGCCGTTACTGTCAGTCAGTACTCCCACGCTCTTGGCAATGCCGACCGCGCCGAGCACGCCGAGCGCCACAAA
>JAFLVF010000104.1 GCA_022508425.1 Clostridiales bacterium
GCTCTATCCGCGCACCGCAGTGGAAGGGCGGCGGCGTAGTGTTTGCGCCCAAGCCCAGATCCTTCCGCAAAAAGGTCAACAAGCTCGTCCGCATCAACGCCATTACCAGTGCGCTTTCCGCCAAGCTTTCGGACGGCAGCCTCATCGTTTTGGACAAGCTCGACATCGAGCCCAAGACCAAGCAAATGGTTTCCGTTCTCAAAGCGCTCAAGATCGACAGCCGCGTACTGCTCGTTCTTCCCGAGGGTAGCGACAACGCCCTCCGCGCTTCGGGCAATATCCCGACGGTGCGCACGGCGGCTTGCGAGACGCTCGGCGTGTACGACGTAGTTGCCAACGCGGTCATGCTCACCACGGTCGACGCTATCAAGGCGCTCGAGAGCAAATACACGGCAAAGGAGGTCGCGGCACAATGATTGCTGAAGATATCATCATCAAACCGGTGCTGTCCGAGAAATCAACGCAGGGCGTGAACGGCAAGCGTTATGCTTTCATCGTCGACCCCCGCGCAGGCAAAACCCAGATCAAGGCGGCGGTCGAACAGGCGTTCGGCGTATCGGTCGAGTCGGTAAACATCGTAAATGTTCCCGGCAAGCCCAAACGCCAAGGCAGAACGTCCGGCCACACCGCGGCGAGGAAAAAGGCGTACGTTACGCTTACCCCTTCGTCCAAGGCGATTCCCTTCTTCGAAACCTTATCCTAATCGAGAGGCAACAGACAAATGGCTATAAAGAGATATAAACCGATTACGCCCGGCACGCGGTTCAAAACCACGATCGCCGCGAGCGAATTGACGGGCGACAAGCCCTACAAGCCCCTGCTCGTAGAGCAAAATCGTTCGGGCGGGCGCAACTTCACCGGCAAGATCACCGTTCGCCACATTGGCGGCGGCAATCGCCAAAAGTACCGCATCATCGACTTCAAGCGCAACAAGGACGGCATTCCCGCCAAGGTCGCGACAGTCGAGTACGATCCCAACCGCACGGCATTCATCGCTCTTCTTAACTACGCCGACGGCGAGAAGCGTTACATCCTCGCTCCGCTCGGTCTGCAAAAGGGCGACACCGTAATCTCGGGCGAGGGTGCGGACATCAAGGCGGGCAATGCATTGCCGCTTTCCGCAATCCCCGTAGGTACGCTTGTGCACAACATCGAGATGTTGCCCGGGCGCGGCGGCCAGATGGCAAGGACTGCGGGCGCGGCGGCACAGCTCATGGCAAAAGAAGGCAAGTATGCGACGTTGCGTCTTCCTTCCGGCGAAATGCGCATGGTGCTCCAGGCCTGCAAGGCGACGATAGGCCAGGTCGGCAACCTAGACCACGAGCTCGTTTCCTTGGGCAAGGCGGGACGCAAACGCCACATGGGCGTCAAACCCACCGTACGCGGCTCGGCAATGAACCCTTGCGACCACCCGCACGGCGGCGGCGAGGGCAAGAGCCCGATAGGACGGCCCGGACCGGTATCGCCTTGGGGCAAGCCGGCGCTCGGCAAGAAGACCAGATCCAAGCACAAGGCGAGCGATAAGTTCATCGTCAAGCGCATCAATTAAGGAGACGACAGAGCATGTCAAGATCGACTAAGAAAGGATATTATGTTGACGCCAAGCTGATGAAGAAGGCTGAGGCGATGGCGGAGACGGCAGACAAACGTCCCATCAAGACGTGGTCGCGCGCGTCGACTATATTCCCGCAATTTATCGGACTTACATTTGCCGTGCACAACGGCAAGAAGTTCGTTCCCGTGTACGTGACGGCGGACATGGTCGGGCACAAGCTCGGCGAGTTCGCACCCACGCGCACATTCCTCGGCCACGCCGGCGAAAAGACTACGAAGGGCAGATAAGGAGTTAGCATGGCTACAAGAATCAAGGAAAAAACGGCAAGAGTGGAAGAGCGGCGCGAGAAGCGTCCGCACGCCACCGCAAGATACGTCCGCATTGCGCCCGACAAGGTACGCATTGTGCTTGCGCTTATTCGCGGCAAGTCCGTCGAGGACGCTATGGCCATACTTCAAGCGACGCCCAAGGCGGCTAGCGAGGCGATATTCAAAGTGCTCAATTCGGCGGCGGCTAATGCCGAGCACAATCTCGAGTTGCCCGTCGACAGCCTTTACGTTGCCGAAGCGTATGCAGATTGCGGTCCTTCGCTCAAGCGCTACCAACCGGTCAGCAAGGGCAGGGCTCACCACATTCTCAAGCGCACGAGCCATATCACCGTTATTCTCGACACCAAGGAGGAGCAGTAATCATGGGTCAGAAAGTTAATCCTCACGGTCTGCGCGTCGGCGTTATCGAAAAGTGGAATTCTCAGTGGTTCGCAAGCAAACAGGAGTTTGCGGCGTTCGTACTCGAAGATCATAAAATCCGCGAGCATATCGAGACCAAGTACAAGTCCTGCGGCATTAGCAAGGTTGTCATCGAGCGTCCGCAAGGCAAGGTGCAGATTTCCATACACTCGCAATTCCCCGGCAAAATCATCGGGCAGAAGCACGTCGGCGTCGACGAGCTCAAGAAGAACCTCGAGAAGATTACGGCCGGTAAGAAAGTTTACGTCAATATCATAGAGGTCAAGCACCCCGATCTCAACGCCAAGCTTCTTGCGGAATCGATTGCCGCCCAGCTCGAAAAGCGCGCATTCTTCCGCCGCACGATGAAGCAGGCGATGAACAAGGCGATTCATGCCGGAGCTAAGGGTGTCAAGGTCATGGTCGGCGGCAGGCTTGACGGCGCGGAGATCGCGCGTGCCGAGCACTATCAAGAGGGCTCCATTCCCCTTCAGACGTTGCGTGCCGACATCGATTACGGATACTGCATCGCCAAGACGACGTTCGGCGTTTTGGGCGTAAAGGTGTGGATATACAAGGGCGACGTTCTTGCTCCCACCAAGCCCGCGCAGGCAGATAAAGCATCCGATTTTAAGGAGGGCGAATAATGTTAGCTCCCAATAAAGTAAAACACCGCAGAGTTCAGCGCGGCCGGATGAAGGGCAAGGCGACTCGCGGCAACAAGATTTCGTACGGCGAGTTTGCGCTTATCAGCGAGGACCCGGGCAGAATCACTTCCAACCAGATAGAGGCGGCGCGTGTCGCGATGACGCGTTACATCAAGCGCGGCGGTCAGGTTTGGATCTGCATCTTCCCGCACAAGCCGTATTCCAAGAAGCCGGCCGACACCCGTATGGGTAGCGGTAAAGGCGCGCCCGAATACTGGGCGGCGGTTGTAAAACCGGGCACAGTCATGTTCGAAATGGCGGGCGTCAACGAGACGGTTGCGCGCGAGGCGCTCAGGCTCGCGTCATACAAGCTTCCCGTCCGTTGCAAGATTGCGTCCAAAGCGGAGATGGAAGCCGCGGAAGCCGCCGTCGCCGAGGTCAAGGAGGAGGTTGAGTAATGAAAGAGAAAGTTCATGAGCTCAGAGACGACGAGCTTCAGGAAAAGCTTGCTTCGCTCAAGACAGAGCTGTTCAATCTTCGCTTCTCGCACGCGACAGGGCAGCTTTCCAATCCGTTAAAGATACAGACGGTCAAGCGCGACATCGCTCGCGTCAAGACGGTCATCAAAGAGCGTGAACTCCGCGCCAACAAGGAGGTCAAGTAATGGCTATCGAGCGCAACGACAGAAAAACGCGCGAAGGCGTGGTCGTATCGAACAAAATGGACAAGACCGTCGTCGTATCTATCGTCGAGAAGTACAAGCACCCGCTTTACAAAAAGACGGTTACGCGCAAAAAGCGTTACAAAGCGCATGACGAGAACAACGAGTGCGGCGTCGGCGACACCGTCGAGATTGTAGAAACGCGTCCCATTTCCAAGGACAAGTGCTGGCGCGTCAACCGCATCGTCGAGAAAGCGAAATAAGATTTTGCCTATTCGGCAAGGCTTATACGCAATATTCCAACTACTACAATTACGCGCCAAACGGTTTGGCGCATGGGCTAATGCAACAGGAGGTCATGTTCAATCATGATACAGTCACAATCTTATCTTAAAGTTGCCGACAACACCGGCGCGAAAGAGATAATGTGTATACAGGTAATGGGCGGCTCGCTCCGTAAGTTCGGCAATATCGGCGACATTATTACGGCGTCGGTCAAGTCCGCTCAGCCGGGCGGCGCAGTCAAGAAGGGCGACGTTGTCAAGGCGGTTATCGTGCGCACTCATCAGGGCGTAAACCGTCCCGACGGCTCGCACA
>JAFLVF010000105.1 GCA_022508425.1 Clostridiales bacterium
ATGCGTTCGCAACGCATAGGTCATGGGTTCGAGTCCCACTATCTCCACCACGAAAATGCGCACTGCTTGTCGGTGCGTTTTTTCGTGGTATATGTGGGACGAGAACCCGAGAGGGCGCGAGGCGTTAAGCGAACATGCCTTTGGCATGTTCGTAGCCGAGCGGTACGAGCAATCTGCGATTGCGAGTACGGCGGTTTTGCAAAAACCGCACGAGTCCCACTATCTCCACCACGAAAACCGGCAGTCACGTCTGTGACTGCCGGTTTTTACTTCTTCACTATTACATCTTCACTATTCACTGTTACCTACACCGATTTTTGGAAGTAAGAAGTAATAGTGAAAAGGTGATTGAAGCGCGAATGTGAAATTTTCGCGCTTATCGCCCGCCCCACGCTGCACTTGTTAAATATCAAGTACCCACCGTAATGCTATTTGGATATAAAACTTGATTATGTCGAATTTTTATGTTATAATTAATAAATAAACAATTCTCCGGGGCATTTATGGAACTGACCAAACATAGAAAATGGCAAATAATTTTTGCTTGCATCCCGTTTTTGGGATTTGCATTAGTTCTCTTTAACATACAGTTCTTTTTGAAAAAGCAGTATGGCGTTAATTATTTGCAGCAGTTTTTATTCTTTGTATTCTGTATTCCTGCGATAGCAATCGGGTTTTTAATTATGACCTTACTTTATAATTTTGTTATTTACCCTTTTAGCACAACTGTAGCAGTTTGGGTAGCCGTTTCGCTTATAGTTTTTGCTGTTATATTGATGGGAATTGGGTTTGCCGAAATCGGAATGGAAAAATTATACATCTATAAATTTTTCAAGAATACTGTAAACAACCAAAACGAAACGGATCAAGATTTCGATACAACGAATGCGAATGAAAATATCGTTCAATAATAACAACTATCTCAATAAATTCATTTTCGTTTACAGCTACTCCACCGCCCAAAAAGCGCCGCTTGTGCTACATAAAGACGCTCGTAAACTCACTAATCTTTGAAAAAAATCATTACTCTGCAAAAATCGATTGACAATCGGCGTCGACAATGATATAATCAGTTTACAATTAAATAAAACATAATCTTTGGGGCGGGGTGCAATTCCCCACCGGTGGTTACAGTCCACGAAGATCTCTTCAGATCCCGAATAGGTGAAATTCCTATACCGACGGTTAAAGTCCGGATGAAAAAAGATTAAAACGATTTTAAGTAACGTTTTTTCGCTCCGTAATTGCGGAGCGATTTTTTATTAAAATTTTAGGAGGAATTATGGAAGAGTTAAACACCGAAACAACCGCGACCGTCGCCGATCAGGACGCCGTCGCACAAACCCAAGACGCACAACACGCGACGGAGCAATCCGCCGACGCCACCAAAACTCCGTACTTTACGGCAAGGCGGATAGCATATATCGCAATCTTTACCGCAATATCTTTTGCGATAAGGCAGTTGTCCTTCCCCATTGTGCCTGCCGTCAGCTTTTTGAAATTCGACTTTTCCGATTTGTTCGTTTTGATTTGCGGATACGCGCTCGGGCCGATCGCGGGACTGATAACGGGCGTACTGAAAGAAGTCCTGTCGATATTCAATTCCGGTACGGCCGGCGTCGGCGAGCTCGCAAACATCATCGTATTGGTGCCGTTTGTACTACTTCCGTCCATAATGTACAAGCGCCGCAAAGGAATAAAGTCCGTAATCTTTTGGCTTGGCATAGCTTGTATAATTCGCGTAGTCTGGTCGTTCCCCGTAAACTATTTGCTGACGTTCCCAGTATTCTTGGGATTCAAGTGGCAGACAGGAATGGCGTTTTTCTTGAAAGTCTGGTATTGGGTAATGCTGTTTAATTTTATAAAGACGATAATACTTGCCGCACTCGTATTGCTCCTGTACAAATCTGTTTCGCGGCTTATAAACTTAATCAACAAAAAATTCGACGAAAGAAAAGTGAGAAAGAATTCCGCGCAATCATAACAAAGACCATATAAACACGTTAAAAAAGCATCCCGAGAGTTTTGAAAAGCTCTCGGGATTTATGTATTGTTATTCATCCAATGCTTCGATTTGCTTAATAATAATCTCGTTGCCGGTGAGTAGATATGTTTTTTCACTGCCGCAGTGCGGACAGATTTTACCGTGCGCTACGGTCGGATAATCCTTGCCGCACGCTGTGCAGTGCGTGACGGCGTCGATTCTTTCTATCACTATCTTCGCGTCTTTTAGCACCGTCTCTTTCTTGACCGCCCAATTCCAGCAGTCCTCGAATAAGTACGGTATGACCGTCGACACCTCGCCTATTTCCACCGTCACCGAATTGACGCGCTTTACGTTGTTCTCGGCGGCAATCTCGTTGACTTGCTTGATACAGTGGAACACCACGCCGAGCTCGTGCATCAGTCTTTACTCTCTTCCTTTGCTTGTTGCGCTTTCTCGTAAGCAGCTTTACGCGCCTTGACGAAAGCCTTGTCTTCCTTGCTCTTCTTGCCGAAGAGAATCTTTACTCCGCGCTTGACCATGTTGGGCAAAATCTTGCCGAACTTATCTTCGGCGACTACCATTGTACTCGCCTCGGGATGGTCGCGGTGTAATGTTATCGCGTCGAACTTGCATTTCGTAGTGCAAACTCCGCAGCCGATACATCTGTTTTGATCGACGACCGAAGTGCCGCAACCGAGACAGCGCGCCGTCTCGATCTTGACCTGTTCTTCAGTGAGCGTGCCGTGCATATCCTTAAACGACTTGTCGGCCTTTTCCGCCGCACTGTCGGGCTCTTGCCGCGACGAGTTGTCGTAGCTTTCCACCTTGATATCGTCGGTGTCGAGCTGAACGAACTGCCGACGGTTTCTGCCTATCGTCATGTGTCCGTGCTGAACGTAACGGTGCAGGCTCTCCGCCGCCTCGTGGCCTTGCGCAATCGCGTCGATAGCAAACTTCGGTCCGGTGAAAACGTCGCCGCCGACGAAGATATCCTCCTCCGCCGTCTGGTACGTAAGCGTATCCGCAATCGGGCCGTTGCCGCGGCCGAGCTCCACCTTGCTGTCTTTGAGGAGGTTGCCCCATTCGACTGTCTGGCCGATAGCGAATATGACCTTGTCGGCCTTAAGCGTAATCGTGTCATCCTCTGCGTACACGGGACTGAACTTGCCGTTGTCGTCGTACACGCGAGTGCATTTCTTAAAGACGACTTCCTTTGCCTTGCCGCCTTCCGTAATAACCTCTTTCGGGCCCCAGCCGCATTTTATCTCCACGCCGTCCTCGCGCGCTTCGGCTATCTCGTCCTTACTCGCCGGCATGATGTCTTCGCTTTCCAAGCACAGCATAGTGACTTTGTCGGCGCCGCTCCGTTTAGCCACGCGCGCCGCGTCGATAGCGACGTTTCCGCCGCCGACTACGACGACATTGCCCGTCGTCTTTACTTTACCTGTATTGGCCGTCTTGAGAAACTCGACCGCAGTCGTCGCGCCGTCGGCGTTTTCTCCTCTTATTCCCGGGTATTTTCCGCCCTGACAGCCGATTGCGATGTAGAACGCCTTGTAGCCTTGCGAGCGAAGCTCGTCGATAGTGACGTGCTTACCGACCTCCACGCCGAGCTTGATATCCACACCCATTTCTTTCATAATGTCGATTTCGGCGTCTATGATATCCTTTTCCAGCTTGTATGACGGAATGCCGTAAGTGAGCATGCCGCCCGCTTTCTCGTTCTTCTCGAACACGGTCGGATAGTAGCCCATTTGTGCAAGGTAGTACGCGCACGACAAGCCTGCGGGGCCGCCGCCGATGATGGCAATCTTTTCTTGCCACCTGCCCAAGTTGGACGCTACGACGATTTCGGGAACATAGCGGCTCTCCGCTTTGAGATCCTGCTCGGCGATAAACTTCTTGACCGCGTCGATAGAAACAGCACCGTCGATTTTACCGCGCGTGCATGCGTCCTCGCAACGACGGTTGCATATCCTGCCGCAAACTGCGGGGAACGGATTTTCCTTTTTGATTATGGCGAGCGCGTCGCGGTAGTTGCCCTGCGCCGCCTTCTTCAAGTATCCCTGAACTGCAATGTGCGCGGGACACGCCGTCTTACACGGCGAAGTGCCCGTATCGTGGCAGTTGATGCGGTTGCGGTCGCGGTAGTCCTCGTCCCACATGTGCTTGCCCCACTT
>JAFLVF010000106.1 GCA_022508425.1 Clostridiales bacterium
GCTGCATGGCCTTTTCGTAATCGCCCTGCGAGAACGAACGCATATCGAACTGCGTAGACGACGTCGCCGACCACAGTCTCAACACGCTGACGCCCGCATTGTCGCCGTAGCCCGAAATCATGACGTCGTATGCAAGAGCGTCGATGTTTTGGCTGTCGACGAAGCGAACGCGCATCCTGCCGTCCTCGACGTATTCCTCGACGCGGCCGCCGAAGCAAACCGTAAAGCGTTTGTCCGAGCGCGGCATCATCCACACCTCGCCGCTCGGCAGCCACATATCGGGAAGCTCGACTTGCTGACCGTCGACTATGCGCTGACGGAACAGGCCGTACTCGTAACGAATGGTAAAGCCCATCGCAGGATAGTTGAGAGTAGCAAGACTGTCCATAAAGCACGACGCGAGCCGGCCGAGGCCGCCGTTGCCAAGGCCCGCGTCCGATTCATGCTCGAATATGGAATCGAGCGAGAAGCCGAGCTTGCTCAAACATTTCGAGAACTGGTCGGTAAGGCCGAGGTTGAAAAGATTATTCTTGAGCGAACGTCCGATCAAGAATTCCATGCAAAGATAATATACGCGCTTGCACTTACCCTCGGCTATACGCGCATTGTTTTCCTGTTTGCGCTGCAAGAGTATATCGCGAACGACGAGAGATACAACCTTGTACATCTGCTCTTCCGTCGCGTGCTCGGGCGTGATTGCAAAGTAGCGGGCAAGCTTATCGAGTATAAGCTCCTGCACTTCATTAGTTGTCTTGTTCATATATCCTCCGAAGCTGTTGTGTTAGTGGTTGTGTATAACGAATTAAGCACGGCAAAAGAACGCCGCACAAAAGAATATTCGAATTATTATAATAGCGACTTGTAAAGCTCTATATATTTAGCCGCCGGCTTATCCCAAGAGAAGTCGCTTTGCATGGCGCGTTTTTGAAGCGCACGCCATTCGTCCTTGTGGTAGTAGTACATTGAGACGGCGTCCGTAATGGTTTTGTCCATAACGTCCGAATCGTATTCCTCAAACATGAAACCGTTGCCGTTGTTGCTCTTTCTGCAATCGACTATAGAGTCTATCAGACCGCCCGTCGCGCGAACAATGGGAACTGTGCCGAAGCGGCATGCATTCATCTGCGCGAGCGCGCACGGCTCGGTACGCGACGGCATCAGCATCATATCGGACGCGGCGAGAACTTTCTTGGCGAGGTCGCGGTTGTACGTGATGAGCACGCGCACCCTGCGGTCGTACATTTTCTGTATATGCATCAAGTACCCTTCGATGTCCGTATCACCCTGACCGATAATTACGAGCTGGATATTGGTGTCGAGAATATTGCCCGACGCGTCGTTGTTTATGGACTTGCGCAACAGGTCAAAACCTTTGTACGCCGCCATACGCGCAATCATGCACAGCATGGGCACTTCGGGATCCTCGGGCAACGACAGCATGCGCTGTAATTCGACCTTGTTCTGCTTCTTCTTGTCGAGCGAATCGATATCGTAATTGACAAACAGCGACCGATTGGTTGCGGGATTGTAATCGTCGACGTCGGTGCCGTTGAGAATACCGACAATCTTCTCGCGCTGCTCTATCAGCACGCCGTCCAGCCCGCCCGAATACTCGGGCAAACGAATTTCGCGCGCGTAATGGGGAGACATGCAAGTGATCTTGTCGCAAGTGAGAATCGCGCCCTTGACGAGATTGATCTTGCCGTTAAACTCGACAAGCTCGATATGCTCTTCGGGAATGCCGAAAACGTCGCCCGCTATGACGAGCGGATATACGCCTTGGAAGTTTATATTGTGGATAGTAAAGACGTTCTTGATATTGCCGTATCCCGCCTTATCCTTGTACTCGAGCTGGTAATAAATGGGCACGAGCGCCGTCAAGTGGTCGTTGGACTGAATGACGTCGGGACGGAAATCGATGTACGGAATAAGCTCGAGCGCCGCACGCGACAAGAACGCAAAGCGCTCGGCGTCGTCGTAGTAGCCGTAGAGATTAGAGCGCTTGAAGTAATACTCGTTGTCTACGAAATAGAAAACGGTGCCCTCGTGCTCCATGCGGTACAGACCGCAGTATTGGTTGCGCCAAGCGAGCCCTACATTGATGTTGCAGACAAAGGTCATCTTCTCTTTGTACTTGTACGCGGCTTCTTCGTACAACGGAAGCATAACGCGCGCTTCCGCCTTGCTCGTCTTGTTGATGGCGCGAGGCAGTATGGCGCAAACGTCGCCCATGCCGCCTATTGCCGCAAAAGGTTGAGCCTCTGTCGTGACAAACAGTATCTTGGTCTTTGCTTTAGCCGTCTTAATCGTGGTCTTTGCCATTGTTGAAATTTATCTCCTTATTTTCCGATTTTTTAGCTTACGGTTTGTATTTAAGCCATAATCGGTCCGCAAATATCAGTATGCCTTTTAGTCGTCTTTATTATTTCTTGCGGAATCCTTATTTACTTTTTAGGCCTTTTTCGCGGGCTTCTTCGCGGCCTTAGCCGCAGGCTTGTCGTCCGCCTTTTTCGCCGCAGGCTTTGCCGCGGGCTTGTCCGCTTTTTTCACGGTCGGTTTTGCCGCGGGCTTGTCCGCTTTTTTCGCTGCGGGCTTCTTGGTCGCACCGCTTGCGGCGGCTGTTGCGACGGCAAGAAGGTCGACAGGCTTTTTGTCCGACTTTTTGGCGGCAGGCTTTTCGGACGGCTTCTCAATCCTGATTGTCTTGGAAAGGTCCTCGATTATCAGCTTCTTGGGCTTTGCCTTGCCGCTTTGGCTATACAGCAGTATGCCGCCCATGGGCGGGATGTCGATGGATATCGAATGATCCTTGCCGTGCGCTGCGACTTTTTCCGCGACGTATTTTTTGCCCGACTGATTCCACTTGAATATCTCGGTACGGAGCAACTCGGTATACTCGCCCTCGTGTGCGCCGAAGCGGTAGTTCTCGTGCGGCACGGGCGAGAAGTTGATGATGGCAATCATGCGGTTGTCGTCGCTGTCGCGGCGCTCGTACACGAGAATGTTTTGATTGTAGTCGTCGGCGACAAGCCATTCAAATCCGCGCCAATCGTAGTCAATCTCGTGCATAGCCGGATAGTCGCGGTAAATGCCGTTGAGTGTGGACACGAACTTTTTGAGATCGGAGTGCGCGGGATAATCGAGCACGCTCCAATCGAGCTCTTTGGAGAAGTTCCACTCGTTGAACTGCCCTATCTCCGCGCCCATGAACAAAAGCTTTTTGCCGGGGTGCGAGAACATATAAACGAGGAAGTTTCTAAGACCGGCAAACTTCATGTCGTAGTCGCCGGGCATTTTGTTTATGAGCGAGCCCTTGCCGTAAACCACCTCGTCGTGCGAGATGGGCAGAATAAAGTTCTCCGTAAACGCGTAGATCATGGAGAAGGTTATCGTGTTGTGGTGATATTTACGGAATACGGGGTCGGTCTTGATATAAGCGAGCGTGTCGTTCATCCAGCCCATATTCCACTTAAAGTTGAAGCCGAGTCCGCCCATATCGACGGGACGGGAAACGCCGCCCCACGCGGTCGACTCCTCGGCAATCATGAGCGCCTTGGGATATTTTGCGAAAATTGCGGTGTTAAGACGGCGCAGGAAGTCTACGGCCTCGAGGTTCTCGTTGCCGCCGTAGATATTGGGACGCCACTCGTACCTGCCGTAGTCGAGATAGAGCATGCTCGCAACGGCGTCGACTCTGAGTCCGTCGACGTGGAACTTGTCCAGCCAGTAAAAAGCGTTACTTATAAGGAAGTTACGCACCTCGTTTCTGCCGTAGTCGAAGCAACGCGTTCCCCACTCTTTATGCTCCATGCGCAGCGGATCGCTGTGCTCGTACAAAGGCCCGCCGTCGAATTCGTAAAGCCCGTCGCCGTTCTTGGGGAAGTGCCCGGGCACCCAGTCGAGTATGACCGCTATGCCGCAGGAGTGCATCTTGTCCACAAGATACGCAAA
>JAFLVF010000107.1 GCA_022508425.1 Clostridiales bacterium
CTTGCCGTCATCGTTCATTGCGTAGAAATCGCGGTTAGAGTTGACGGAATCGTTCTCGTATACGAGCGCAAACTTGGTGACAAACTCCTCGCCGTCATCCGTCACATAGTAATAGGAATATATAACGGTATTGCCGTGCTCGGGACGGAACTCGTAGCTGTTAACCATGATTTCGCCGAACGTCCAGCCTACGCCGAAATTATTGGAAGTAATCTCTCTGCCGTCCGAATGGAGCAAGGTGTTGTACATGGTGACTATTTTCCACGGCTTGACTATGCTGATCTCGGTAACGGACTTGCCGTCTACCGTAAGCGCATAGTTGGCGCCGAACCTGATAACAAGCTCGGTTGTAAGCGCGCTCGTCTTGCCCTCCGCGCCGATCACGCCCTGCGTCGGGGTGTAGCTATACGAATCGGCCATAGCCATAAGCTCCGCAATACTAAGACCGACGCCCTCAAACGTGTAATTGCCGTTGATTACGAGCGACAGCGGCACACCGCGGTAACGCGCAAACATATCTACGTTGCTCGTGCCGGGGATTACCGTCTCCTTGCCGTTGTCGTCCACCTCGACGTAAGTGGCGGTAGTGAGAAGCTCACCGATAACCGCGTCGTCGCCCGAACCGATAACGAGCTTCCACAGTCTCTGCCCGTCCGACTCGTATTGGCTGTAATCGTCCGCCGTAACGGCAAGCGCCATCTTTTTCATGACGATCTGTTTTGCGCGATCGGCATTCTCGTCAATCGGATAGTTGGAATCACCTATTATCCTGACGGTATACGTGCCGGCATTGCCGAAGGCGTCACCGCTTTCCGTATCGGCATACGCCACGCTCTCAAACCGCAGATACATGCTTGTATTCTGCGTGTACACGTCTTGGGCGTCATCGTCGTCTTCGTCGCTATCCTCTACGACTATGCCGTACGCATAGACGGCCTGCTTTAAGTCTCCCGCAACGAGCAAAGCACGGACGTCCGCCCTTTGGTCGACAGCCTCGTAACCGTTGCTCGCGTCGGGAATAAACGTGAACACCGTGTTGTAATTGGCGTCGGTTAGATTTACCCACTCGCCGTTTACCTTAACCTGCCAGGTGACCTCAGTCATCGTGGAGGTATCCTTGCTCGCGCCTATCGTAAAGTATGCAAGCGCCTCGCCTGCGTAGTTACCTATAAAGGTGATTACGACCGTCGCCTTTTTGCCGGCATTTTTATTGTCGCGGTAGGATACTTCGTAATCGGTACCATTGACAAGCGTCAAATCGCCGTATTTTACGTATTCGACTTTGGGCTCCTTGTCCAATCCGTCGTAGCTGTATGTGGTATCGGTCAAAGGCTGATCGTGTTCGTCCCACAAGCTAATCTGCACGTCGTCGGTGGTCAGCGGTTTTGCCTTAACTATGACGTAGAAAGAAGCGTACATCGGAGCGATATTGGACATTGTTGTCGGGTTCGATCCGTCCACAGTTTTGGAAAATGCGATCTTCTCGGGATTAAATCTGGCTCTGACCGAGTAAACGCCGGCCTCCGGCGCAGTACCGTTGCCGATTGGTGTAGGATCGCCGAATTCTTTCGTTTTCTCGTCGGTATTATCCCAAACCAAATAGTATTTTACACCTTCCTCGGGGCTGCCGGTCGGCTTAAAGTCTTCCGCTATTTTATAACCGAGCTCGGCATAGAAATCGCGTTCCGCAACGTCCGGCTTTCTTGCATACACTTTGGCGTCTATGCTGACGGGATATACGTCGTCGCCGTACGTCGTTGCCACGAAGTTCCAGTTGTTATCCTCGGTGACGTTGTACTTGTTGCCGTACTCGAAGGTCTTTTCGGAACCGTTGTTGAACTTAACGGTAAAGACTACGATACCGCCCGATATACCCACCTCGCCGTCATCGTTGACAACAAAATGCTGATAAGAAATATTTTCGGGTTTATCGTTATAGCTGGCGCCCGACGCTATTGCATACACATCGTCCGAAACGAAGTATCTGTACGGGTTGGCATACACCACTACACCGTCGTCCGTATTGGACGGATCGTAATTTTGGGGAACTTCCTTTGTATTTTCGCCGACCAACGGCACGTACAATCTGTTGTGCTTGCCGTAATTTTGAGTGACCGGTGCGCCGTAAGCTATTACGTCTACGGGTGCAAAAATGTGCACTTCGGCGCCATCTTCGAGCGAGCCCGTTACCGACGGCTGACGTTTGTCGGTTGAGGCGTAGATGACTTCGAGGTTGCTGTCCGCCTCGTCGCCGGTGATATCGGAGCTTTTGCAAATGCCGGTATTGCTGATATTATCCTTAACTATCGGATTGCCCGACAGAAATGTTCTGCCGCCCGCTTGGGCATATACGGCGCCGTGATGGCCGTAGTTGTTTACAATCTTGCCGCCGTACAAATTCAGATAGCTGTACCTGAGGTTGACCGCGCCGCCCGAAGCCGCCCTGTTATGCGATATTTCTGCGTCGCCCGATATCTCGAAATGTCCGTAAACCGCGATATTGGGCGTATCATAGACGGCGCCATCCGAAATATAGGAGACAACGGCTCCGCCCATACTTACAGCTCCGTCTACGATAAGAGTATCGTCGCCATCCTCATATAAATAACGGTCGGCTTTTGTGACATCCGATACCGCGCCGTCCTTATTGGCCGGTATAATATTGCCTTCCTCGTTAGTCTTGTACTTTCTGGTAAGATTTACGTCGTCGTACGCCTCGTCGTGCATCAGCGTATAAATAAGCGACTCAAAATCTTCCTTACTCAACAGCGGATCGGCAATGCTCGCCGCCCTGTTGTAAGCGACTTTGCCGCCCGTCATTATTGTTACCGAGCCGTCCTGAATGTTGATGCCGCCGGCGTATGCGCCGGAATTAGTACGGAAAGCGTCTTTTTCCCAAACAAAGCTGCATATTGCATAATTGTGCTCTATCTTTCCGCCCGAAATGGTCGCCTTGATAGCCGAAACCGGATTACCTTTTTCGTCGAGATTGGTCTCTCCTTTAAGGCTACTAACCGGCGTTTTAAGCGAAATAGCGCCGCCGACGGCCTCGCCGTAACGGGTAGCAACCACGTTGTGGTGGATGTTTGTGTCGCCGCTTATGCCGAGTCTCGACTGAATTTTAGCCGTGGCAATCATGCTAATCGCGCCGCCGTATAGGCCTGCGGTGTTGTATCTGAATTCGCCGCCCTTGACATCGATTTCGAACCCCGGGCCAAAGCTGCCTATTGCACCGCCGGCGCCGAGGCTTTTGATCGTCGCCAGATATTCGTCCGTCAAGTTATACTTTTCCTTTGTTGCTTCATTCGGGGCTTTATTGGCAGGAACTGTGGAATATACAACGGCCTTGTTGTTTTGGAAAGTGCCGCCGCTTATGTTTATTCGGACGTTGCTGGCTGCAAGAGTTGCCGTCGCCGTTGCGGCATAACCGCCTATGGCGCCGCCGTTCAGAGCGGAATTGTTTTCGATAACACTTTTACCGGATATATTAACCGTGCCGGTAGCACGAACACCTATACCGCCGCCGACACCGTATTTATACGAATTTATGCTGTCGGCCAAAGCAGGGTCCATGACGCACTCATTATCGGCTATTCTTCCGCCGCTCATGTTCAAAACCGATTCTCTGACGCATACGCCGCCGCCGAAATTATAAGCCGCATTACTATATTGTTCGACCTTGTTGCCTTCTATCGAGCCGCCTTCGATATTTAATGTGCCTTTATACACATACACACCGCCGCCGTAAGCATAGATAGTGCCCGATTCCGTATCTTGATTGTTATATCCACCGCTGATTTTTCCGGTGCCTGCACCGTCTGTCAACGTAAGCGTAC
>JAFLVF010000108.1 GCA_022508425.1 Clostridiales bacterium
AAGCGATGATGGAACAAGCGCGCCGTACACAGGAGATGATGCAGCAGGCACAGGCCGCTCAAATGCAAGCGCAGCAAGCGGCAATGCTGCAGCAGGAGCAGGAGCGTCAGGCGCAGACACAACACAGCGAGGACAAGGCGGCGGACGCGGCGCGGTCAATGATGCAGCAGGCACAGGCGATGATGCAGCAAGTGCAAGCGCAGCAGGCGCAGCTTCAGGCACAACAGGCGGCACAAGCCGCAGCGCAACAGGCCGCACAGCAAGCCGCGCAAATGCATGCGCACCAATCGGCACGTGCAGACAACTCGGAGGCAGAAGCCGCTCGCGCCATGATGCAGCAGGCGCAACGGATGATGGAGCAGATGCAGGCGCAACAGGCGCAGCTTCAGGCTCAGGCGGCGCAAATGCAGGCGCGTCAAGCGGCGCAACCCGGCCGCGCGGAAAGCTCGGAAGCGGCAGCCGCCCGCGTGATGATGGAGCAGGCGCAACGGATGATGGAGCAGGCGCAGCTTCAGGCTCAGCAGGCACAACAGGCGGCGCAAATCCAGCAGGCGGCGCAAATCCAGGCGGCGCAAATGCGACATGCGCCCGGCTACGTCAACGATCCGTACGCAATGAAAGAAGTCGACAGGCTCAAAAACGAGCTGGACGGCATGCGCGAGCTTGTAAACAAATTAACATTTGCCATGTCGCAGCAGGCAAACGGCAATCACCAGGTCCAGCAACAGCCTCAGCAGCAGCAATACAATCCCGAGCGCGATCAATACAGGCGGCTTGAAACAGAGCTCGACCGCATGCGCCGCGATATTTTGGAAAAGGATTTGCGCGACCGCGAAAAGGAGCTCGAGCGCAAGCAGAAGGAAGCGGAAACCGTGCGCGACATTAGGCCCGAAATGATGCAAATGTCCGATCCGCGCGGAGTAATGCCCCTGCAGCAGCCCTTCCAAAACGTCGGCGACGATTATATCCCGATTGCCAACGGCGTATACTATTCCACCAAGGACAGACAGGTATACGTTATGACACCTGCAGGCGCGGCAGGCGGGCCGGCGTTAGAGTCGCCCAAGCCTGCGGCAAAAAGGCCTGCGGCAAGGCGCCCCGTAAGACCGAGAGGCAGAAGGCGCGCGCCCTCCATGCGCCGCCGCCCTACTCGCCGCCCGAGAAGGTAAGCGAGTTTGGAGTTCAGAGTTAAGAGATAAGAGTTCAGAGTGAGGGCGGCGAAGCCGCCATTAAGGATAGATTTAAGAATTTAGATAATAAATAAGAAATAATAGATAAAATAAGAAAAAGGTGGCTCGGTTTGAGTCACCTTTATTTCTTAATTCTTAATTCTTAATTCTTAATTCCAATAAACTCCGTTATTGTCCAACGTGTAGCTTGTGGACGTTGCGAAAGAAATGCCTGCGTTAGTGCTGCCGAGGACCACGACAAGCGCGCTGATAGACGTCGGCATTTTTACCGTGGCAAAATCGGAAACCACCAAGTAGCCGCCGCTTTGCAAGCTGACATTTGCGCTCTTGCCTACCGAGCTGAAGTTTTGGCACTTTGTCGCTTCACTGCCCATTCCCCCGCTCTTTCCGACACCGACTACATATCCGCCCGTGTATTTATATCCCTGCTCGGTATCTATGCTGGAGTCCGAATTGCCCGTGGATATAATCACGCTTTTGCCGCCCGAAAAGAGAATGCCGGAATATGACGTTGTGCTGTTGCTGTCCACGCCGTCGCCGCCTGCATACACATACAGCTTGCCGCCGGAAACAGTAATCGCCGTGCCGGACGTCGCCGTGCCGTTGATGCCGTCGTCCGAGGAGGTTATGGAAACGTCGCCGCCCGAAATTTCCACCGTCTTGCCCTCTATGCCCTCGTAGCTTCCGACAACGGTCACGTTTCCGCCGCAGATTGTCACTTTGCCGTCGGCGTGAATTCCGTCGTCGTTGGAGCGCAGGGTGATTGTTCCGCCCGAAACGGTCACATTGCCCAAGGGCGACTGCCCGTTTTCCAAAGCTGCGTCGTTGTTGGCGTGCAGCGCGTCGTCGTAGGCGCTTATAGTTATAGTTCCCGCGGAAATGACGATTTTGTTGTTCGCTTTTATTCCCTTGGTGGAATAGTCGCCCTTGTCGGTGTTTCCGTCGTCCATGCCGCCCATTCCGCCCGGACCACCCATTCCACCGGGTCCGCTCATTCCGCCCTGATTGCCGGGGCCGCCCATGCTGCCTTGGCTTGACGTTGTGTAATTGGTCCAGCTGCAAGAGAAGTTGCCGCCGCGCGACGATAGCGCGATTGTATCGTAATTGTTGTTTATGGTCATATTGCCGGAACAACCGACATAGCTATTGTCCTGACCCTGCTGCTGCGAGCTGTTGTATACATACAGCTGAACGTAGCTGTATCCGCTCGGTTTGGTGACGGGATAATAGCAGTAATTGCCCACCTTCGAATATGATGAAGAATTGTGCCACACAAAATCGGAGTCGTCATTATAGAATTTAAGCGAATACTTATACGAGTCGGAGTTGTACCGCACATAGTACACACTGTCTACCGCTGTGACCTCCTCCGAATACTTTGAATATTTGTCGGTGAAAATCTGCAGTACTACGTCCGCTGTGCTTTCGTCTATGACAACGTCGTGTGCGGCGTCTATCCCGTCGCATGCCGCGTAGATAAGCAGGTTGCCGCCTGTTACGGTCACGTCGCCGCGCTGATTGCCCTTTTGCGAAACGTCGCTGTCGCGCGTCTTTATGCCGTCGCCGCGGCGCGCGATCAAAACAAGCTCGCCCGATTCTACGGTTACGCTGTCATTGCCTTTGAGCGCGTTATCCATGCAATCCACCTGCAACGACACATTTTTTACGTTCAAGTCCTTTGTTGTATGAATGCCGTTGTTGTTTACGGACTTGACGGAAAGACTGCCCTTGCCCTGAATAGCCAAATCGCACTTAGCGTACACACTTGAGGATACGGTGTCCTCGTCCGAGGAATCCACCCCGTCACGCAAATCGTAGATATTGTTTTCGCTATCCTTTTTTGCGGAAAGCGTAACCTTGTCGCCGCTCAAAACCGCTATCGGGCATTCGGTGTACGAGCTGATTGAAAATCCGCTCATGGACAACTCCAATTTTTGGTCGTCAGCATCAATGACGATATTCCCGTGCAGAGATCCGCGTAAATCATACTCGCTTTTTTCGGCGATATTGCCAAAGGTGATTGTGTTGCCGCTTACGGAATAGGCGTTTTTTGTGCCGCTCACATACGTTATTGTAACAGTCTCCTGCTTGCCGCAATCGGAGCAATTGAAGGTAAGCACTCCGCCGAACTGCGAGGTCAAACCGAAGTCGTGATCTGTCATGTCGGGCTCGGTCACTTCCACGTCGTTGTCGTCGGGAATCTCCCCGGCAATGTCGCCCGGGTTTTTGTCTCCCGTGGATCCACCGCCGCCAGGCTTTTTGTCGCCGTCGGATATGCCGGGTCTACCTTGGTCTCCCGGCACTTGCACAGTTTGAGCGCTGCATGCCGCACACGCGGCACACAATGTCACACAACATAACACACTGATAATCTTTTTAAAGCTCATTTCGATATTCCTCTTTTTATATATTAAACGGCCAACCTAAAATAAAACATAAAAGCGGTAAAAAACTTTTTGCAGTTACAGCGTTACCGTAAAAGTGACAATGCCGTTTTCGCCGCGCGCGGATATTTTCCCCTTGTGCGCCGTGACGATAGCCTGCGCCACAGAAAGTCCTATTCCGTGTCCGCCCGTCGCGGAGTTACGCGATTTGTCGTTGCGG
>JAFLVF010000109.1 GCA_022508425.1 Clostridiales bacterium
GTATAGGTCCGTTTACGTGCCCATGAGCTACTTCGGACTTTTGTCCACGCTTGTCGGCGCCAACACGCAATCCGGCGCCGAATACGGCAAAGTAGTTTATCCCACCGACGAGTACGTCGGCTACGAGATGCCCGTAGGCGAGTCATACAGCCTTACCGACACCGCTTCTATTCTCGGCACAATGACGTTGTCGGACGGCACGTACCTGTGGGCCGGAGCGAGCATAGCGGACAATCCGTACATTACCATAGGCACGTTCGACTGGTATCATGACGGCAATCCCGACGAAAACAGCTCGCGCCTTGTGTCCGATCCGTACAGCTCGCCGTACTACAACAACCGTCTTGCCGTGGCTACGTTAAGCCCGGACGACGACTCCTTGATAGGCTACGAGCAATATGTTGCCAACCGCAAGAGCTTTGTCGGCGACGGCAGGCTTATGTATCTGGAAAATCAGGCGCGCGAGCTTATAGAGCACAACTTCGGTCTTGTATTCACCAAAAAGAGTGTGAGAACAAGCACGCGCTCGCTTACGCTCACGATCAACCTTGCAAGGTGCAAGGGCAGTCAGGTTGCCGCCACCAACGGCGAGATCGCGGCAAAGGATAAGCGCACGGTAGAAATTAAGATCCATGTGGAAAACTCCAAGATGGATCTGTACTACAACAATTTCAGCGAAGATTTAGAGGGCAAGTCCTCCACGCTCAAGTACGACGAGGAAAACGGCACCTATTATATGGATTTGACTTTGGCGTCGTCCGATTCGTGGACGTACACGCTTTCTCGCAGAAGTGAGGCTAACGCCACGGTAATCAGAAACGGACACACCATCGAGTATTACGATGACGACTACGGCACTGCCGAAAAGCGCGACTTTGCGTACTTTGCCTCCGATTCGTTTATGCAGTTAAGCTCGTGGCAGGTGGGCGCGGCCGGCTACAACCGCGTACTGCAGCTTACCGCCGACAAGTCAAAGTTCCTAAACGTTTTGGCTAGCTCCGAAAACGCTCAAAAGTCGGTTGCTAATTACTTTGGCGCAACTTACGGCAGTCTGGACGCAATGGACGTAGACGAAGAATATCAGGCCAACAGAGGTCTTTACGGCGTCAGGGGCAGGGACGGATACAGCAATTACTTTAACGCTTCCGTCACCAACGGCGGGCAAACGCTTAACATAATGCCCATACGTAAGACGTGGATTAACGAGCTGGCGTTTGACATAGCGGAGGAAGGCGATTCGCTTTATGGCGTAGATAAAAACAGCCAAGATGAGGTAAAAGCGGCATATGCCAGTCGCGGTCTTGTTGCGGAATACAACAGTTCGCGCACCGAAGCATTTACGCCCGACCGCGTGTATTATCCGTTTAAAGTGCTTGTCTACGACAGCTACGGCGTCGGATTCCTCGACGCGTCGTACGTGGCTATAGAGTTCCGCATCCAAATAACCAACGGCGATCCCTCGCTCAAGGCGGTGGGTGTGGAAAACGGTTCCGGCAGAGAATTCTCCATGAATCTTGCCGTCAACAATACAGTTGATATCAACCTTTACGACATTGTTTACGACTCGGATATATTCACCTATACGGAAAGAAATATCGGCAGACTGTCCACCGCGACAGAGTTTAGAAAACGTGCGTCCGGCATTGACCTTGAAGCCGGTGACTACTTGATGTCGCCTATTGCAAAAGACCCGTACAAGGACAGACCGTACATGCCCGAAGTTCAGATGGACGAAGACGGTGTGTACTACTACAACGGCGGCGGATTCTCGTCGGCGGACAACACCGAGCGCGATATTGTTATGTCTATGGAGCTAAAGATAGTAGACGATGATGATGTCCGCGACGAGCCTGTCAGCAACGTTATATCGTTTAAGGTCAACCGCCGTACCACGGCTACCTACAACGGCAGGAGTGTGTCGGTAAACAGGTACAAATTTACGCTTTACTTCTACGACAGCGTGGGCAGGTCGACCGCACCGTTTACCTTTATCATCAACGTAACCAACCAGACCCCTATGGTCACGCAGGTTACCCGTTCGTTCACAATGCGTGCCGGAGACGATTTGACTGTTCTTACGGCATACTACGACGTATTTACCGGTGCAAAAAACGGCATTTCCTCCTCATATCAAAACTCCGATACGTACCGCCAGCTGAACGAAAGAGAAAGCAGGGATAAGTACGGCGAAGACTGGGGCGACGGCTATAACAACGACCTCGGCACAGGCAATTACTGGAGATTTAAAGATATCACCTCGGACGAGGAAGGTAAGAGTGTAAAAGAGAATGACAAAGGCATAATTTACGACAGCACTCCTTACCCGCGTAACAAGCACTTGGGCTATGTCGGTCTTGCCGGCGACGACACGCCTTGGAGACTGCGCTTTACCAGCTGGACTGACTCCAACGACAGGTTTTACGTATACTCGCAGCAGATGCTCGGCTTGACTGCCGAGGGCGCGACGTCCGGCACAGAGCAGATAGCTCTGAGAATAATGGCCGTGTCGGCATGTACCGACGAGAAGTTTACCGTAACCATTTCGGACGGCGAGGGCGGCATCATCTCCTGTACGCTGTATATCACCATAGTCAGCTCGCCGCCTGTTGCGCGCGATTGCACTAACACCATAGACAACCAGACTGTTACAAACAACGGTCTAGAGGGTGTGTTCAACACTAACGGCAGCATCGTAGAGGGCGTATTTGCGGCATATATCGTTCCTGCGGAAGGCACGCACACGTTTAATGTAGAGGGCGTCGGACAAAAGACCGCGCGCCGCGTGACCACCGTAAAGATGAGCACCGTCGCAAAAGACCCGGACGGCGACGCGGAAACCGAAAATATGCGGTTGTACGGCAACGGCGAGTTTGAGTTGCACGACACTCAGACCGACACCTGGCAGCCGATTGTAAGCGATTCCAGCGGCGTATTTAGGACGGCATACTTTGATATTGCGCCCAGCCTTAACAGGGTGAGCTTTACCATAACGGCTACCGGCTACGACCCCGATACGACCGACGGTTACACCGAGATAAGGTTCCGCGTTGAAGACTTCGGCGACGGCTCGTACGATAACACCATACTTATTACGCTTCGCGTATTCACGCTGTACTCCGACTTGACAAATCCGACTGCGGCTGTAAAAACAGGCAGTGCTTACACAAGCTATCTGCGCGGATCGGACGCCGTCAATGTCAAATCTTACGACGTTTACTTCAATCCCGAAGAGCCCGCCGACGAGTCCAGATATGCGTTTATCAATCTCGTACGTCCCGAAGAAGAGAGGGGCAACGACGGCAACGACCTTTCTCCCATTGTGGACCCCGACGCTACTTCTCTCGGCGACGCAAGCTACAATGTAAGGCTGTATGCGTTCTTCAATATCAATGACGACGACACGATAACGGCGCTTTCCGCAGAGGCTGTCGGACGCATGCTGGAGCAAGACGCAGCAGGCAAAACCTTTGGGCTAAAGACTGAAAACGCGGGGGATTATACGGCATACGCCGACTACATGATCGGCGGTCTGCTTACGGACGGCACGTCGCTTTCCCTCACATACAACGGACGGCAAAGGCTTAGCACTATCCTTAAGTATGCCGAATTCGAATTCTCTCGTGACGGCACGTCCGTGACGTTAACGCCCAAGGCGTCTACGCTTAACAGCCCCGAGTTCCTCATGTATATCGAGGCGGAA
>JAFLVF010000011.1 GCA_022508425.1 Clostridiales bacterium
GGCTTGCGATAGCGCTTTCCATGATTCGCATAATCTACGGCTTTTCGGTGCTGTATTATCTTATACCGGGCTATCTCGTCTCGCTGGGGCTTTCGTTCTTTGTGCCCAAAATCTACACGGCGATAGCGTTTGACTCGGGTGGCGTCGCGAGCGGACCGCTCACCTCCGGATTTATTCTGCCGCTTGCGATAGGCGCATGCTCGATAATATCGCCCGACGGCGTGCTTAGCCTTGCGTTCGGTATAGTCGCGATGGTCGCTATGATCCCGCTAATCACAATACAGATACTCGGCTTCAGAGCGGTGGTCGCCGCGCAAGCGCGCCAGCGCATTGTCATGAAACGCATACTCGCCGCAGACGACGAGCAGATAATCAACTTCGTTTGGGAGGGCGGCCGTGGACGATAAACACAAAATCAAAAACCGCCTCAAAGCCGACATAATCGTCTCCGTCAAGAAAGAGGCTAAGGGCAAGAAAGCAAAGGTCGGCAAATCGGAATCCGTCGGATCCAAAAAGCTTATCGACAAGATAAACGAGAAGATTAAGCGCAGAGTGCGGGCGATGAAGCAGGGCCCCGACACCCATTCCGTCAAGGATAACAGGCTGGAACTGCTCTTTACTATCGTACCCCGCAGCAAGGCGGAATACTACGTCGACCTACTCCACTCGTTTGACGTCAACATGCAAGTCGTTCTGCTCGGCCAGGGCACTGCCGCCGAGAACACGGTGACGTTGTTCGGCCTGGGCGACACCGACAAGGCCGTCATACTGAGCGTGATAAAGCAAAAGAATATCAAGCCCGCGCTTGAAGAGCTTGAAGAAAAATTCGAAAAGATCAGAAACGGCAAAGGCATAGCGTATACGATTCCGCTCGACGGAGTAATAGGCTCGCTTATATATAGATTTTTGAGCGACAGCCGCATGTCTGTCAAGGACAATTCGGGCAAAGGGAGCACTAAAGTATGACCAATTACGAACTGATAATGTGCATAGTCAATACCGGCTTTTCCGACATCGTCATGTCGGCGGCGCGGGAAAAGGGCGCGCGCGGCGGCACGGTCCTTCATGCGCGCGGCACCGCCAACAAGGATGCGGAAGAGTTTTTCCACATCACAATCCAGCCCGATAAGGAAATAGTGATGATACTCGTGCCCAAGAAAATCCGCGACGACGTGCTTCATGCCGTATATCAAGCGGCGGGGCTTAAGACCGAGGGCCAAGGCATATCGTTCTCCCTCCCCGTCACGCACGCAGTCGGCTTGACCGCCGCGACAAACGACGCAGCCCCGAAAGCGGAAGGAGACAAAAAATCGGAAAGTTCCGACAAGAAAGCCAAAGCGGAAACCGCCGACAAACCGACAGACAAGAAAGAAGCGGCGGACAAGAAAGAGAGCGCCGACAATCAGGACGTACCCGCCGACAAAACAGAATAATCACTCATCAAACTACAAAAACCGTGCTGTGAAGATACAGGCACGGTTTTTATTTTACCTCGGGAAGAATATGAGAAGCGACCCGCTCTTGACGGAAATCTCACCCCGCTTCCCGTCTGTCGTGCTGTTTGATACGCCGAGAGGAAAGTGCGGCGTCAGCGTTGCGTTGTCGAGCTCGTAGGTCAAATTCTTTAGGTTTACTCCGCTCGCCTCGCCGCCGTAAGCAAACACCGAAACAGTGCCATGCCTGCCTTTGGGGACAATAAATTTGCCGTCGGCAATGACCGTAGCGATACAATCTTTGTCTATCAGAAAGCCTTTAGCGCCGAACGCGTTAAGATAGCTGAGCGTTGCGAAATTGGCGGTCGTGTGGTCGAGCCGTCCGCCCACGCCGCCGTACAGTACGAACGTGGTGTAACCGCGCCTCAAGCCCAGCTTGACGGCGGCAATCATGTCGGTATCGTCTTTGTCGGGATTCAGCTTGATAATATGCGCACCTATTTCAGTCGGCTGTGCGCCCGAATCGAAATCGCCGACAACCACGTTGGGCTCGATGCCCAAACCTTTCGCCGCCATATAACCGCCGTCCGCGCCTATGACAAGGTCGTCCGCGCTCGGTTTGATTTTGGGCGCGTACACCTCTCCCGCGCCGAAAATAATACAAAGTTTTTCTTTCATCTCGCGTACAATTATACAATATCGGATGACATTTTTCAACCCTTTGCCGAAATTTCCGACAAAACAAAACCGCGGCAATCCCGTCGCGGCCTTGTCTGTAATATCTTATTTGGATTAATATAAAAACGTTATCGAGAACGTGCAGCTCGAGTACACACTGGAAGAGTACGACTCGATCTCTATATAGTAAGTAACGTTGACCGCCATATAAAGCGTCAGATCGAAACCATCGACTTCGTTATCTTTTTCGTATTTTGTATTAGAGGTTGCGGAATCGTAAACCGATAAATCGGGGTCGCCGGAGAAATTGGTCGAACGTATTCTGTAATACCCGTTCTTCGTGGGCGTATACTTGTACCATTTACTCTCTGAGCCGGATATGGGGCCGGTCGATTGGTAGCTGCCGAGACTCATCTGTATAGCCGTCGAACGAGACGAGCCGTCGGACACGTACGGGTTGTCGCTCGACGCTTTCGTAACCGAGAACGTGCAGGAGCTCGTATTGCCCGACGCATGAATCTCGATATAGTACGTGTTGTAAGAGGATAGGTAGACCCCCAATTCGAAGCCGCCTATATCATCATCATTCTTATACTTGCTGTTTGAAGTGAGCGAGCTGTAAACATTTACATCGGGATCGCCGGTGTGTGCAGACGAACGTATTACATAGTCACCGGACGTCGAGGGCGTGAATTTGTACCACTTGCTGTCGCCGCCGTTTATCGAGTTTGTCGAGACGGATGTGCCGAGAGTGAGCGCGATAGCCGACTCGCGCGAATCGCCCGCGGTCGCAATCTTTTTCTCGACATATAAAGTACAGCTCGCCGTGCTGCTAAACGAAAAAATCTCGATATAGAATGTAGTGTTCGCCGTCATTGCGATTTCGATATCGAAACCGCCTGCGCTTTCATCGCCCCGTTTCACGTCGCTCGAATTGCCTTCGTATACTTTGAGATCTGGATCGCCGACAACGTTGGCCGAATAAATTCTGTAGGTGGCGCTCTCGTCGGGCGTAAACTTGTACCACATTCCGCTTCCTGAGCTTATCGACCCTGTCGAAACTCCCGAATTGAGGACCAAGGGAACGGCGTTGGCGCGCGTGCTTCCGCTACCCTGACCGCCGCCCGAACCCGATCCGCGAGTGCCGCCGTCGTCGAATTCGTACGATACGACCACTTTATCGTCTTTGGTAATAGACGCGGCGCAGAACACGATTGCGTATTTGGTGCCCGCTTCGACGCGGCACGACGTATACGTATCGTCAACATACTCGTCCGCTACCGTCTCGTTGCCGTACTGCTTATAAGTCGAGTAAACTTCGTCGTACTCGGCAATACCGACAGCGGCCAGCGACGTCATCGAGTTTTGCGCGTTGGGCGAAGTGACCTCTACGGATATGGTGCCGTCCGTGGCCGGCGTGTAGGTGTAGAATACAACGCCGTAGTACATAGTCATAAAATCTTCGCTTATCACATCGGTGCACTTGACGGTAAACGTTCCGCTACTGCTTATTTCGGTGGCCTTGTTGGGCTTGGTCGCCGCGCCGCCTTTACTGCCCGAGCAACCCATGACGATGGGAATGACAATGCACGCCATAATGACAGATGTGCTGATTGCGGCGAGCACACGGCGTGTGGGCTTACTCAAAAGATAGGGTGTAAGCGCGGGACGGTCGAGCGCGGGCTTGTATATCGCGCGCATGGCAATTGCATAGACGAACAAAATCACGTTGGGCACGAACAATCCGACTGCGCCCATAACCCATTTCGTATCGACGAGGCCTGCCGCAATCGCGCCCATGCCGCCGGTTGACGCATTGAGCGATTTCTTCATTTCCTCTTCGATTTGCGATTTGGTAATTGCCGAGAGTATCATCAGAAAGAGCGAGATACTCGTCAGAATGGCACTGAAGATTATTTGATGATTCAGGGAATCTTTGTCGTATTTGTATACGGTGGAGATTGCGAACAGTATGTACCAAATAACGGCAAGGAGCAACAAAACATATCCTGCTCCCGCAAGGCGCAATACTATCTCATCGACGCCTCCGGAGTTAAGTTCGGATTCGCCGGTAAACAAAACGCCAAGCCCGACGACGCCGTGCTGAGTCGATTTCCCGGAAAGGCCGAGCATACCCACGCTCATCTTGACCGAAAGGAAGGGCACGAACATGAATATTACGGTAAAAAGTAACGTGAGCATTATGCCGATTGTCGGAAGCAACTGCTTGACCTTAGCGGCATTTATAACTCCCCCGACCGAAGCTTTCGCGGCGCTTGTTGCAGCAGGCCTCGGCGCGGCAAACGCTCCGAGCGCAGTGCCGCAATCGGAACAGAACTTTTTGCCTGCCTCGACCTTTGCTCCGCACTGGGGGCAGAAGTTGACAGGCGGCTTGTCTTCGGACATTCTCGTGCCGCAGTCGGAGCAGAACTTCTTGCCGGCCGCGACAGTCGCGCCGCAAGTCGGGCACACCCTCTCTTTGCTCTCGACGGGAGGCTGCTCCATCTTGTTTCCGCACTGCGGGCAGAACTTCTTGCTTGCCGCAACAGTCGCCCCGCATACCGAACAGACCTTATCGTCGCTTTTTGCGGCAGTCTCGGCCGCAGGCTCTTCCTTGTGCACTTCGACGGGAGGCTGCTCCATCTTGTTTCCGCACTGCGGGCAGAATTTCTTTTTTGCCGCGACAGTCGCGCCGCATACCGAACAGACTTTGTCGTCATTTATTGCGGCAGTCTCGGCCGCAGGCTCTTCATTGTGCACTTCGACGGGAGGCTGCTCCATCTTGTTTCCGCACTGCGGGCAGAACTTCTTCTTTGCCGCAACAGTCGCGCCGCATACCGAACAGACTTTGTCGTCGCTTTTTGCGGCGGTCTCGGTCACACGCTCTTCGGCAGGCTGTTCGACGGTTTTGATCCCGCCCATGCTTGCACCGCAAGTCGGGCAATCGGCAACATCGTCGCTCATTGCCGTGCCGCAAATCTCGCACTTTTTCATGATCGTCTCCCTTGCATTTTCTAAAAAATAGGTTTATGCGAAAATTCCACGCGTTTCATCTATTTTTTATAATAATATCATTTGTCATAAAAAATGTCAAGACTTTTCTGGATTTGTGAAATCTGCCGCAAACTCGGCAAATGCGCACTACCGCGTATAATATATCTCGCGGCGCGCATACTAACAGCACTATGGAAGAAAGAGTTGTTAAATCGGAAAGAAGAATGTCGAATACGGCGCTGTTTTGGTCGCTCGTATTCGCAATCGTCGGAATAGGCACGACTATCGCGTACTGCTCCGGCATCATGAACGGTATCCGCGGCATTCAGCGCGCGCCCTTCGTCGCGCCCGATTGGCTGGTGATAGCCCTGCCGCCCGTACTGTTTGTTCATCAGGCATTGGCGCTGTTCTTGACGCTCAGGCAAAACGTCTACACGACCAACGGGCGCATGGTGCGCATGTGGACGTGGGCGTTCCAGATCGTCCTGTTCTTACTGCTGTCATTCTTGCCCTATTTTGTGTTCCACAGCATGCCTGTAGGTGCGTATATAGTGTCGACCTTTGCGGCGGCAGTGGCGCTCGGCGCGACAATACTGACCTACCGCCAGACTGTGGGAGGCGGCGTATTGATGACCATACTGTTTGCCGTAACGACAGTCGTCATGATCTATCTCGGCTACTGGGCATTCGCCTAAGAAAGCAATCCACAAAAGAAAAAGGCGCTTTTAACCTGAATACGATTGCTCCGTGCAGATCTTAAAGGTTGAGAGCTGTCCGGGCATAAGCCGAAATGCCGCTTCACGTGTTTCATGAAGCGGCATTTTAATGCAAAACGGTCGGCTTTACAGTCGACCGCTTTGCTATATGAAAAGGGGGAAAATGATGAGCGAAGTTAATAGGCAAACCGAATAGTTAGCACAACAGCATCATTCGATTGCAAGCACATTATATATTCACATAAATTTTTTGTCAAGCAAATAAACGATGTTTTTCAAAAAATTTTTTGGGATTTTTCGCGGGTACACTATATTATATATGAGCTCACGCGCCGTTATGCGCGTTTATTTCTGTTTTTCGGCGAGATAACCGAATTGGGAATCGTATTGTAAATATCCTTTGCTATGGGAGTCATGCCGAAAGCGGACTTGACGTAGGCCGCGCCGTTTGCCCTGTCCACGGACAATGCGCCGCAGTCGAGATACAGCGCGCCGACGAGACAGCGCGCAACGCCCTCCCACTTGCCGCGCTTTTTGACCGCGCCGAGAAATATTTCCGCGGCGTCGTGGGCGGCGCCCTTTTTGATCTTGACGAGCCCTTCGATCATAACCTTGAAGTCGCCATCGTACTCGCCCGCCACAATGCGATTAAACAGTTCGTCCCTGTCGGGGCCTTGCGATTTGCTCTTGTCCTTTCGCATATCGAACTTATATGTTATGCACGGAACGGCGAGAGCGAACAGTCGCTGTTGGGCGAGGTGCATGGTTTTAATCGACTTGTATGTATCGACAGCTTCGAGAATATTTTTGGTCACGCTCACGCCGCGTTCCTGGCACACCGCGACGTTGTAAATGGCGCACTTGTCGCCTTCGGCGGCGTACTTCTTGAATACTTCGTACCCTTCTTTGTTATAGCCGATTTCGATATCCGCTATACCCATGCGCATCGCCGCGTCGTGATCGCCGAGCTTGGCGGCGCGAGAGTAGTATTCGTTTGACTTTTTGTAGCTTTTCTTAAAGCCGAGCATGCCCACCTCGTTGAAATAGCCGAGATTGAACAATGCCGACGGATGATCCTTTTGCGCCGCGCGCTTGATGTAATCGGCGCCCTTGGAGGCTTTATTCGGGCAGTAGTTGATCAGCGCCTCGCCGTAGTGGAACTGCCCGTCGGGGTCGGTTGCCTTTGATTTCAGCTCTTTGAGATGCGCTTTCAGCGCTTTCTTGTCAAGCTTCTCAAACTCGCCCTGTGACGAATTGTCGACGTAATCCAGCTTGAATTTCTCGTGAAAATCCTCGAGCGTCGCGTACGTATACGGATTGCCTGTAAAGACCACCGCTTCGGCACGGCTATCTGCGTGCATTCGCGCGCGGAGTATCAGCAAGAAGATTATACCGACGGGCTGAACGACGCACAATATGCCCGTTACTATACACATGGCGGAATTGGAGCGCGGGCTCAAAAAGAAACAGTACACCGCCGTCGTCAGCACGCTCGCTATCATTATTCCGAGCGCGACGTACACGGCATATATGGCATACCACTTGCCGATAGAATACATGACGAGCTGAACGATAAACGCCGCCAGGCCGAACACGTGCACCATCGCCGCCGTCTCGCACGCCGCAAACTCGTACGCCGTTTTCTTCGCAAACGAAATAAGCGTGACAAACTCCGTTATCACGCAGAACGCCAACGCGGCATTTACGTAGAAAAGTATAGAGGTTGTGGGTTCTCCGGGCAAATTTTACTCCTTGATAAGAACTCGGCTAATCGTCGTGAACGTTTCGCGCATAAGTGAAAAGTATGAGCGCAAACACCGCGCAAAGCGCCATCGGTATGAACAGAACGTCTTTTTTGAACGCGACATAACACCCTATACACACAATTGCACCGACGGCAAACGCCGCAGCCAAAGAGTACAGTACGACGCGTATCACCCCTATTCTACTCTTTCCGTTTTGCGCCATATGATTATTATACCGCTATAAACCCGACTTGTCAATATGTAATTTTCAAAATGTCGGTGCGTTTTCGACACAAAGCACGCGCTTAACCTATGTTTCCGCGCGAGCGCCTGACCGCGTCCGCCCAGCCGTACAATAGTTTTTCGCGCTTTGCTTCGTCCATCTTAGGCACGAAAACCGTGTCGTTTCCCGCAGACGACTTGAGCGATTGCATGTCCGTCATACCTACCGTGACGGCGGCAAGCATTGCCGCGCCGAGCGCGGTAGTTTCCACAACGCGAGGGCGCACGACTTCCACGCCGAGAATATCCGAGGCAAACTGCATCAGGAAGTTGTTGGCGGACGCTCCGCCATCGACGGCCAGCCTGTTAACGGCAATGCCGCTGCTCTTCTCCATGGCGCGGAGCACGTCGCTGACCGAATAATCGATGCTCTCGAGTGCGGCGCGAATCAAATGCTCTTTTGTGGTTCCGCGTGTTATGCCGGTGATCGTGCCGCGCGCATACGCGTCCCAATACGGCGCGCCCAGTCCCACAAACGCCGGCACAACGTACACGCCCAAGCTATCGGGAACGGATGTCGCGTACTTCTCGCTCTCCGCCGCCGAATGTATGACGTGCAGACTGTCTCTAAGCCATTGTACGACCGCCCCGCCGACAAACACACTGCCCTCGAGCGCATAGTCCGGTCCGTCCGTCCCCGCCGCAAGCGTGGTTATAAGCCCGTGCTCGCTCGTAACGGCGGTTTTGCCGGTGTTCATCAGCAGGAAACAGCCGGTGCCGAAAGTATTTTTGCAGTCGCCTACGTTAAAGCATTTTTGCCCGAACAGCGCGGCTTGCTGATCGCCCGCCACGCCCGCAATTGGAATGCCGACGCCAAACTCGCCTTTGTCTGTATAGCCGAATATATGCCCCGACGGACACACCTCGGGCAGCATGCTTCGCGGAATGTCGAATATATCGAGCAACTCGTCGTCCCAGGCGAGCTTGTGAATGTCAAACAGCATGGTGCGCGACGCGTTGGTGTAATCGGTGGCGAATATCTTGCCCGCCGAGAACTTCCACATAAGATATGTGTCAACCGTGCCGAACAGCAGTTCGCCGCGCAACGCTTTCGCCCTCGCGCCCGGCACGTTGTCGAGAATCCAAGCGATCTTGGTCGCCGAGAAGTACGCGTCGATAGGCAGACCCGTTTTGCGGTAGATCGTGCTCTCCAGCCCCGCTTGTTTCAGCTTGTCGCACATGGGCGCGGTGCGACGGCATTGCCACACTATGGCGTTGTAAACGGGCTTGCCCGTGCGCTTGTCCCAAACTATTGTCGTCTCGCGCTGATTGGTTATGCCGATAGCGGCTATGTCGCTTCGGACCAGCCCGGCGCGCGCAAGCGCTTCGGACACAGCACCGGACAGTGACGAGAATATCTCGAGCGGATCGTGCTCCACCCAGCCCTCGCGCGGATAAATCTGGCCGTACTCGGCCTGCGCCTGCGCATACAAATTGCCGTCCGCGTCGAAGATTATAGCCCGCGATGACGTCGTCCCCTGATCGAGTGCAAGTAAATACTTTCGTTTCATATCTAAATTATACTACGGCACGGGAAATTTGTCAATACGGAGCGGCGCGAAACGGTGCTCCGTACCTAATATAATAAATAATAGATAGTGATTAAGGTAGCGGCGCGAAAGCGCCCTTTTAATTAAACACACCGCAAGGCGGTCAACAATTTTATTCTCTTATCTTTTGTCTTAGTCTCTTTAGTGGTGCAAAAAAAAGCTCTGTTCATACAGAACAGAGCTTTTTGAATGTTATTACTGATGATTACTGCGAGACGTAAATCTTGTGGTCGCTTACCTTGAAATAGAACGAGTAGGTGCCCGCCGCTTTGGCTTGCATTTGGTTGTCGGTAGCTTGAGTGAAGAACGCCTTGCTCTCGTCGTTGCCGAGCATTTCATAGCCGTAGTACGCACTGCCGAGTTTGATCTTGATCTTGTCGCCCGCCGCAAGCGTAACTGTGCCTGCCCATTCCGCACTGCCGTCGTATCCCGACTGACCGAGCGTCATAGCATAACCGCGGTCTGTGACGAACTGCGCGTCGCCCGAGAATTGGCCTACGACGTACGCCGTCGAGTTGTCCGAGCACGAAACTCTGCCGTCGACCACGCCGCCGCCTCCGCCGACGTTGCCGCCGCCTCCGACGTTACCGCCGTTGCCGGAAGCGCTCCACTCGGCGTAGAGAATCTGAACGGTATCACCGGACGGCATTTTGTCGACGAGCGTGGGAATCCCGCCTACCGCTACCCTCCAGCCGACAAACGTAAGATCGCTCCTGCCCGCAGTCGGTGTGGGAAGCGTCGCGCCCGCCGCCGCTTCGAAGATGTACGCGTTTTCCACCCAGTATTTGTCGGTGGTGTTCTCCGCCTGCGACGCCGTCATCTGCGTAACGCCCGTGCCTGACAATGTGTTGAGCTTTTTGGTACCATTCTGGTAGTTCCAGCCCGGGCAAAGAATGACCTTGCTGTCGCCCGCCGCCGAGACGGAAACGTCTTCCGCCGCAACTACCGCGTTTTTAGGCGCTTCGTCTTTATTCTCTTTTACGCTCGACGCGCACCCGGCGCAAAAGCCGCTGAACGCCGTAGCCAAAACCAATGCCGTTGCAATCGATGTAAACTTTTTCATTATACTCGCTCCTCCTTACTTGATGACCACGGTGCAGGACTTGCCGCCGATTGTGACCGTCTTGCTCGCTTTTGCACCCGCGGTGCTGACGCTGCCACCGGCGACGATGGTGACTTCAATCGTCGTACCGCTGCCTGTCGTGACCTTGTAAGAGATCTTGTTGCCGTTGGTGCCGTTGTCGGTGATATTGGTCGCCGCGCCGAACTTGTACTGCTTTCTAAGGTTGTTGAGCGTCTTGACCCAGTTCCAAAGCGAATTGGCGTCGGCCTCTTGGGTCTTGGCGCTGGGCAGTCCCGTCAGGTTGTAACCGGTCAGCTCGCACTTGGCGTCGTTGAAGCCGATGCTGTACGAAGCGTTGCCGGTCTGTTCCCACTTCATGGGCTGACGGTAAATTCTGTCCTCGTGGTCGATTGCGTCGTTGACCGTGTCGGTCGAGCCGGTCCTGACCGTCGTTTCCATAACGCCGAGCATGCCGATCTCGTCGCCGTAGTACGTCCAGGTTACGCCGGGCAACGTCATCAAGAACGCGTAGTACAGATACAGCGCGTTGTACGAATCGTTAATAACCGTCGTATTGTTGCCGTTGGCGATATCCGCGTACCTGTCGGTCTCGCTGCCGTCGGAGCCGGAGAGCGCCATGCGGTTGCGCGCGCGCGGCAGGTCGTGGTTGGACGTGAACTGTCCGCCGATAAATCCGGGGTTGACTCCCTTGAATGCATTGTAGCCCCTGATGTAGTCATTGAACGCCGAGCCCATAGACGACTGGTCGAGCGATTGACCTTGCTGTACTTGACCGGCCTTGCTTACCTTGTTGATTCCGCGAATAGCCGCGAAGCCGCGTCCTGCATAGTAGGTGTTGAACTCGAACTGCGAATCCATGCCCTCGTAGTAGCGCGCCGTGCGGAGGTTGTAACCGTCGAGGTTTTCGCCTACGACAAACGCGTTCGGGTAATTCTTCTTCAGCTTGTAGTTGAACTCGCGGTAGAAGTTGATGTTGCGCTTGACGTCGTGCGAGTACGAGCCGTCGGAAATAACATCCGAGCCGGGCGTTGTGCCTGCCGCGCCGGACGGGGACTTGCCTACGCCCTTGAGCTCGTTGACCATGTAGATGTGCTTGACCGCGTCGAGACGGAAGCCGTCGAGACCGAACGCCATCCAGTAGTTGCAGACGTCGAGAATAGCGTCACGCACCGGCTGGTAGTCGTAGTTGAGCTCGGGCTGATCCGCCGAGAACGACGAGTAGAAGTAATAGCCGTGCGCGTCGCCGTGCCACTGCGCCTGGTCGGCGACGGAAAGCGAATCGTACTTAGCCTTGTTGATCCAGCTGTAGAACTGCCTGTAATCGATTTCGGTGCCGTCAGCCGCCTCCTCTTTGGTAAGGTTTTGCGACTTGACAAACCACGGGTTGGACTGCGAGGTGTGGTTGAGAACGAAGTCCATGACGATCTTCATGCCCTTCTTGTGCACCTTGTACACAAGCTCGCGGTAGTCCGCAAGCGTGCCGAAGCGCGAATCCACAGAGAAGAAGTCCTTGATGTCGTAGCCGTGGTAGTTGGTCGACGTCTGGAACGGCGTCAGCCACAATACGTCTACGCCCAATCTTTCAAGATAGTCGAGCTCCTCGATGATACCGCGAAGATCGCCCATGCCGTCGCCGTCGCTGTCCTTAAAGCTCGCAATGAATATCTGATAGCCGTTGTTGGAGTCGAAGCCGGCCGCGCGCTGTTTGACCTGCGGATAGGTGCTGACCGCAGCGCTGTTGATCATCTTGTCGCCGGAGGCGCGTGTGATGAAGTTTCCGGTATCGCCTTCGTACGGGTCGGGGCCGAGTTCTTTGTTGCTGAACTTCGCCGAGCCCGTCGTTACGTTGCCCTCGCTGACATACCAGTGCGCGTCGCCGCCGTCACGAGTAATCTCTTTCATAGCGAGATAGTTGTTGCCGCCGTCGTTCTTCCAGTAGCCTTCGAGCTTTCTCGTGCTGACCTGGAAGAGCTGGAAGCCTATGGAAGTAACCTCTTCTTGTACGCCCTTGGCGTTGGGCATTTTCTTGTAGTTGGCGTGGAGGCCTTTGTGCGTCTTGGTGTTTGCATTCCAGCCCGCGTCGTTGTAGTCATAGTCGAGCTTGATGTCGTATACCGCGCCGCTCAAATCGATGCGTGCGGGATAGAAAAGTCGACCCTCGTTGTTTTTCGGCCACAGCCAAAGTCCCCAATCGGTGTACTCGTTGCCGGCAATGGGATCGTTGTACGTGGGCGCGGCGGAAGTATTGACGGAGCCCTCGCCGCTGTGGTTGTAGCGCTTGTAGTGTATGTACAAATGTCCGGTTTCCGCCAAACCGTTGGCCGCGAGATTTTGCTCGTACTCGTCACGAGCGGCGGCACTGTCCCAATGCGCCGTGAGCGTTACGTCCGAATTGACAACCGTCGTCGCAGTGTACTGCGTGTTGCCGTCAAACCAGCCGCTCAACGTGTGGTCGCTGTCCCACGTGACAGTGGGAAGCGTCCCGACGGCGCTGCCCTTGGTTACGGTGACGTTGGCAGGATTCTGAACGCCCGCCGCGAGCGCTTCGGTGCCGACGTTAAACGAAACGGTGCATTTTTCACCGTTGCCGCCACCGCTGTTGACGCCCGAGCCCGGGCTCTTCTTTCCGCACGCGACAAGCGAGAACGCCATGACCGCGCACAGAATGAAAGCAATAGCTTTTCTAAACCTCATATCTCCCTCCGAGAGTAAGTTATATGTGTTGTTTATTATACCACGCGAGAAAAAGTGTGTCAATAGTTTTGGCCCAATTATAAGAAAAAGCGCCGCAAATGCGCCGCAGTGAGGAAGCATTATGACTAGCGAAGAGGTGCTCCGACGGTGCCGACGGCTTAGGTCCGCGTCAGACAGAAAAAAAGCGGCGGCAAATGAATTTAGTAAAACCTAAATAACCGGCCGCCGCAAAACGAAAGCCCGTATCACGCAAGACATACGCCGTCAAAGGATTACGCCCGATAGCAGTCGTCCCGTCAACACCGTCATAGTATGAACAGGATGCTTAAAACCGTTGGCTATCCATATGCGCATGATGGCGATAATGCCGCTTGCGACAAAGGAGAAATAGTAATCGGCGTAAGCCGGCTCGAACGACACCGAGTAGTACAGCGAATCGGAATACGCCACTTCGACATATTCCACTATTTTCGCGGTGATGGTGTGCTCGAGATCGCGCTCTACGAAAACAGACGCGAAATCGCGCTCTTTGCTGAAATATTCGAAGCAAAAGCGAATGACGCTACGCGCGTTGGTCTTGGAAATTTCAAGCGCCTGCTTGAGATGATAGAACATCATGTCAAACCGCACTTCTATCACTTTCTCTTTGGAATCGAATATGCGGTAGAAAGTGCGGCGCGTAACGTGCGCGCTGTCGCAAATTTCCTGTACTGTGATATCGCGGAAAGGCTTGGTCTTCAAAAGTTCCAATGTCGCACGGATAATGTTCATCATCGACTTTTCGCGCGCCGCGTTGATTTTTGTTCCATGCAATGCCGTCATGAATCCCTCCCGATTTTAGCAATTCGAAAATATATATAACAGTCTATTTGTTCAAGTATTCGATTATCTCATGCGCATGCGCTGCCGCGCCGCCGCCCGCGTACACATACGCTATGCCGAAGTTTTCCGCCCCCATGCCGTCGCTGCGCCTGTCGTCGCCTATCATGACTGCGGAGCTCTTGTCAAGATCGTACTTGTCGAACAGCGCCTCGAAGAAAGCGCGATCGGGTTTGGCGCAACCGACGTCCGAGCTCATCAGTATTCCGTCGAACTTATCCCACAACCCGCTCGACCGTATCTCGTCGGCGGTAAACGCGGACTGCGCGTTGCTCAATATATAGATTTTCGCGCCCGCGGCTTTTAGCCTGTCTAGCAGCTCCGTCGTGCCGTCGAACACCCTCAACCACTCTATCGAGCTGTCGCGCATGATTTTCAGCGCGGCGATTGCGTCCGTGCGATTGAGCCGCCCGCCTACCGCGCGCGCCATGCTCTCGAATACGCTTACCGCGTCGCACTCGGGATAGCGAAAAACCTTTTCCGCGACGGCGCGCTCGTAGAACAGCTTCCAATATTTGTCGTAAAGGTCTTTGAGCTTCATGGGCGCAACGTTTTTCATTCCGTGCGCGCCGAAAAACGACGCGACGGGCGCCCACGTGCTCTCCCTACCCTCGTCGGTGCGAATGTCTACAAGCGTATTGTAAAAATCAAAAACAAATGTATTCATGCCCTTAATCCCGTTAGCCTTTTCTTAACTATTATCATTATTCTATCATCAAAGTGTCACAAAATCAAGTATTTGTGTACATTTGCGGCGACGGTTGACAAGCGGCGCAAACAGTGTTAGAATATTGTCGAGGTGTGTCATGCTCAAAGGCTACGACAATAATTACAGATACAAGCAAAAGTCGACGGAGGCAATAACCGTCAAGAGCAATTACCATACGCACAACTATCTGTGCGGGCATGCGGGCGGAACGGTGTCCGACTACGCGCAAGAGGCTATTAATCACGGAATGACCGAGCTCGGCATATCCGATCACTGCATACCGCCCGTGGCGTCGTACGAGCCGTACGTTTCATTGTCGACAATCGACGAGAAATATCTGCCGCAGTTTGACGCGGCGCGAAAGAAATATTCCGACAAACTCAAGATTTACTCGGGCGTTGAAATAGAGTATTTCGAAGGCCATGACGATTATTACAAGGCGTTGCTTAAAAAGCTCGACTATCTTGTGCTCGGTCAGCACGAATACATGCGCGGACGCGTCAGGTGCAACACCTTTTTCGACGGCGTCGACGACGAGAATATCCTCGCCTATTTCGACAACGTCAAGCTGGGGCTTAAGTCGGGCTTTTTCGCTCTCCTCGCTCATCCCGACTTGATTTTTTATAATCATCCCAAAATCACAAATCGCGTGGTCGACGGCTTGGAGAGCGTGGTGATCGCCGCCAAAGAGGGCGACGTACCGCTCGAGCTAAACGCCAACGGTATTCGCAACCACCGCTTCCGCTACCCGACGGACATTCTCATCGAACTGTGCAAAAAACACGACGCGCCCGTCGTCATATCCGCAGACGCGCACACCCCCGTCGATTTGTGCGATCATTTCGACAAAGAGTTATACGCCTATGCAATAGACAACCGATTGAATATCGTGTACGAAGGAATAGCTAAGCGCCGCTAAAGCGGCTGAATTAATAATGAGAAACAATGAAGCGGCGCCGAGGCGCCGCTTCTTTGTTTTAATCACCGCATAGCGGTCAATAATTTTTATCTTTTATTTCTTATCTGTAATCATTCATTTAGGGGCTTTAGTGCCGCTTCTTCCATTCTTTGATTTGCTTCAATCGTTCTTTGAAGCGCGTTTCCAATCCCTCTTCGGTAGGCTTGTAATACTCGGTGCCGACGAGGTTGTCGGGCAGGCATTGCATGCTGGTCAACTTGTCGGCGTAATCGTGGGCGTACTGATAGCCTTTGCCGTAGTCGAGCTCTTTCATCAGCTTGGTCGGCGCGTTGCGTATAACGAGAGGAACGGGCTCGGCGAGCGTTCCCAGCGCGTCTTTTTTTGCCAGCATGTACGCTACGTCCATGGCGTTCGACTTGGGCGCGAGCGACATATACACCACCGCCTGCGTAAGATGCACCGAACATTCGGGCATACCGATAAAGTGACACGCCTGATACGCCGCAACCGCAAGTTCGATTGCGCGCGGGTCGGCAAGCCCGATGTCCTCGCTTGCAAATCTTGTTACGCGCCGCGCGATATACAGCGGATCCTCGCCCGCCTCGAGCATGCGCGCCAGCCAATATACCGCCGCGTCCGGGTCGGAGTTGCGCATAGACTTGTGTAACGCCGATATCAGATTGTAATGTTCCTCGCCGTTCTTGTCGTACAACAGCGATTTTTTGGACGTGCAGTTTTCGACGGTCTCGGCCGTGACGTGCACGGTGTCGCCGTCGATGTCGCCGTTCAGCACAACCATTTCGAGCGTGGACAAAGCGCTCCTCGCGTCGCCGTTGGCAAACGCGGCGATTGTCTCGATAAGAGATCGGTCGATATCCACCTTCTCCTCGCCGAAGCCTCTCGGATCGGTAAGCGCGCGGCTTAGCAATTCGGTAAGATCGGCGACGGACAGCGCCTGCAAGACGAAAACCTTGCACCGCGACAGCAACGCGCCGTTGACCTCGAACGACGGATTTTCTGTCGTCGCGCCGATTAGTATAATGCTGCCCTTTTCGACAAATGGAAGGAACGCATCCTGTTGCGCCTTGTTAAATCTGTGTATCTCGTCAACGAACAATATCGTCTTCTCGCCGAAGCGACGGTTGTTTTCCGCCTCGGCCATGACCTGCTTGATCTCTTTTATCCCGCTTGTTACCGCCGAAAAATCGATAAACTTAGCCTGCGTGCGATTGGCGATAATTCGCGCAAGCGTGGTCTTGCCTACGCCCGGCGGGCCCCAAAAAATCATCGAGCCGATTTTATCGCCCTCGATGAGCTTGCGCAAAACCTTGCCATCGCCGAGCAAGTGCTTCTGGCCGCAAAACTCCTCGAGTGATTGCGGTCTTAGGCGCGACGCAAGCGGCACTGCCGTGCGGTCTTCAAAAAACGTAGGTTGATTCATACACTTATTTTACCACACTTGCCGCTTTAATTCAAGCAACAATCAAAACTTTTTCTCACACCGCCGAAAACGGTAACACGTTCCCGCACAAGCGCATACGCTGATAATATAGGCCGACAAAGCGGATCGTCGGTGTGTTTACATAGGAGGTGTAGTATGATATTTTTCAATCAGTGTAATCAATGCAACAAGTGTCGATGTCAAAAACAGTGCGTATGCTGTAAGGTCAAGCCGATTTGCAATACGAATCGCAAGTGCTGCTCGATATGCCGCTGCCTGTGCGGCATGAGCTGCCACCATCACCATTGCGGTTGCGGAAAAAACGACAATTACGACAACAACTATTAAGCCTTTTCCGCTACGGGCTAAAAAACAGCCCGACAACAAAACGACCGAGTTGCCAATTACGGCAATCGGTCGTTTTGTAATTTTGTCGTACGTTCTGTTGTTTATTCCCCGACTTTTGCTTTTATGAGGTCGAAAATTTTGTCGTCTATGACGTGCTCGATGCGGCAAGCGTTCTCTTCGGCGAGTGCGATATCCGCGCCCAACGACACAAACAGTTTGGTCAAAACCCGATGCCTGTCGTAGATGTTTTTCGCCTTGCTCTCGCCCGATTGAGTAAAGCCGATAAAGCCGTCGTCGTCTATCACTATATAGCCGCGGTCTTGAAGCAGATTGACCGCACGCGACACGCTGGACTTGGCGTAGCCCAGCCGCTCCGCGACGTCAATAGACCGCACCGCCGCCTTTTCGGATTTGAGCAACAGTATCGTCTCGAGATACATCTCTTCTGATTCGTGATCTTTCACTTTTTCCTCTTTGGCCGGAATACCGACGCTCATAAATTTATAGCATTATACAACATTTGTTGTCGAAAGTAAACACTTTCCGGAAATTTGTTACGCCGCGACTGAAAACTGCGACGTGTAAATATCGTAGTACAATCCTTTATTCTCGAGCAGCTCGTCGTGCGTTCCGCTCTCGACTATGTCGCCCTCGTCCATGACGAAAATCAGATCGGCGTTTCTGACGGTGGACAATCTGTGCGCTATTACAAAGCTCGTCCTGCCTTTGGTCAGCTTGTCCATAGCTTTTTGGATATCCAATTCGGTGCGCGTGTCGACGGAGCTCGTCGCCTCGTCGAGTATGAGCATGGGCGCGTCCTCGACCATTGCCCGCGCAATTGTAATCAGCTGTTTTTGTCCGGCAGATACGCTCATGTTCTCGTCGATTACCGTGTCGTATCCGTCGGGTAGCGACGAAATATATCTGTTGAGCCCGGCGCGCTTGCATGCACGCTCCACCTGCTCGTCGGAGACGTTTTGCATGGAATATACAACGTTTTCTTTGAGCGTGCCCTTAAACAACCAGGTGTCTTGGAGCACCATGCCGAACATGGAATGCACCGCCTCTCTTGTCAGTTCGGTTATCGGCACGCCGTCGATTGTTATTTCGCCGCTGTCAAGCTCGTAGAAGCGCATCAACAGATTGACGAGCGTCGTCTTGCCGGCGCCTGTCGGGCCGACGATTGCAACCTTTTGCCCCGCCTTGACGGACGCCGAAAAATCACGGATAACATTCCTGCCGCCGTCGTATGCAAAGCGCACGTGCTTGAACTCGACGTCGCCCTTGACTTTGCCGCCGGCAAGCTTGTCTCGCGCCGTATCGCTCTCGGGGGTGAGCTCCTCGCCGTCGAGGAATTCGAACACCCGCGCCGCCGCGGCCGTCGCGGGCTGTAATTGCGTCATAACCTGCGCGAGCTGGCTGAGCGGCTGCGAGAACAACCGCACATACAGGGTAAACGCAAGAATAATACCTATCTCCATGCCATTACTCACTACGAGCACGCCGCCTATCACCCACACCGTGACGTAGCCGAGATTGCCGACAAAGGTCATTATCGGGCCTAGCACCGACGACATGAACTGCGCTTTGTACGCGCTGTTGTACAGCGAGCCGTTTATCTGCCCGAATTTCTTGCCCGTAGCTCTTTCCGCGCCAAACGCCTTGACGACGAGCTGTCCGGAAAAAACCTCTTCGATATGCCCGTCGACCTCGCCGAGCGCGGCCTGCTGCGCGGTGAAGTATTTTTGCGATTTGGCCATGACGAACGCCATCAGCAAGAAGCCTATCACCGTCGTGCCGATTGCACTGCCGGCGAGTATGGGACTGGTGATAAACATTATGATTACCGAGCCCACGAGCATAATCGTCGACGTAATTAGCGTGATTACGGACTGATTGATAGACTGGCCGACAGTGTCGACGTCGTTGGTCACGCGACTCAACGTGTCGCCGTGCGCCGTGTCGTCGAAATATTTGAGTGGCAGTTTGTTTATCTTGCACGAAATGTCGCGGCGCATTCTGTTGGTAAGCTTTTGCGTCACGGTCGTCATCAGATAGCCCTGAAGCCAACCAAGCGCCGCCGCGCCGCCGTACACTCCCACCTCGACGAGCGCAACCACAATGAGTGCGTCGAAGTCGACCGCCCCGGTCAAGCCGGCTTCGAGTATGTTAGCCGCCTTCGCGGCATAGCTCGGCCCGACGAGGTTTAGCACCGCGCTAAACACCGCCGCCAACAGCGCGACGACTATGAGCGCGAGGTGCGGCCGCATATAGCGCACGAGCTTACCGAGCGTCGCTCCGGCGCTGACTGTATTTTCGCTTTTCTTCTTGCGACCTAACATGCCAGCTCCTCCTCCGACAATTGCGAGAGCGCGATCTCGCGGTAAACCTCGCACGACGCCATAAGCTCTTTGTGCGTGCCCGCGCCCACCTGCTCGCCGCCGTCGAGCACTATTATCTTGTCCGCGTCGAGTATTGTTCCCACACGTTGAGCGACTATCAGCTTGGTGGCGTCGGCCGTAGCCTCGTTCAGCCTGCGGCGCAACACCTTGTCCGTCTTGAAGTCGAGCGCCGAGAAGCTGTCGTCGAATATGTATATTTCGGGTTTGCGGCATATGGCGCGCGCTATTGCAAGCCGTTGTCTCTGTCCACCCGAAACGTTTGTCCCGCCCTGCGCGATTGTGCTGTCAAGCCCCTGCTCCATGTTATCCACGAAATCGGCCTGCGCTATCTCGAGGGCTTTGCGGATATCCTCGTCCGAGAAATTCTCGGCTCCGTCGCCGTAATTGACATTCTCTCTGACCGTGCCCGAGAAGAGCACGCCCTGCTGCGGCACGTAGCCTATCTTCCGCCGCAAATCCTTTTGTGCATAATCGCGTACATCCACACCGTCAACCAACACCTGTCCCTCCGACACGTCGTAAAAACGCGGTATGAGATTGATAAGCGACGACTTGCCGCTACCCGTCGACCCGATAAACGCCACAGTCTGCCCGCGCTCGGCCTTGAAACTGATGTTGCGAATGACGTCGCCCGACATGTCGGGATAGCGGAATGTGACGTCGCGGAATTCCACCTCGCCTTTTACGTCGGCGGGGATTTCTGCGGGATGCTCGGGATCGAGTATGGACGGAGTGACCTCCAATATCTCGGTAATACGGCGCGCGGCGATGAGAGCGCGCGGTGCCATTATAAAACACATGGCCAGCATCAAGAATCCGCTCAACACCTGCGTGACGTACTGCACCATGCTCATCGTATCCGCCTGATACACACCTTTTAGATTGATGCCGGCCGAGTTTACCAACATCGCGCCTATCATCACCACGCCGATAGTCGCGCCGGCTAGGACTATGTTTATTATCGGATTTATCGTGATGAGCGCGCGGTTGACCGAGAGGTTTGTGCGCGTGAGCTCGTCGTTTGCCACACCGAACTTGCCCTCGGCAAAAGATTCCGCATTGTACGCGCGCACTACGCGAACGCCTATCAATTGCTCGCGCATGACGCGGTTGATGTTGTCCGTCATCATCTGAATCTTCTTGAACTTCGGCATTGCCACTATCATGACTACGCCGGCGAATATCAGCATGCCGACGACGGCGCCGGCCGTCATCGCAGACCACTGCCAGCTCTTCTGCGCGACCTTGACCACCGCCCATATCGCCATGACGGGCGCGCGGAACATAAACTGCGCGCCTATCGCAAACAGAATCTGCACCTGCGTTACGTCGTTTGTTGCGCGCGTAATAAGCGTCGCCATCGAGAACTTGTTGATGTCGGCGAGAGAGAAGCTCATCACCTTGTCGTACATCTCGTCCCTTAGGCGCCGCGCGAGTCCCGCGCCCAGCATCGCCGCGAAAAATCCGACAACAAGCAAACACGCCGCCGCGCCTATTGCGCACAGCAGCATGTACAATCCGTTCATCCAAATATCTCTTATAGGCGCGCCGCTCTCAATGCACGACGTGATTATGCCGACGTACTCGGGCATTTTGAGCTCGGCAAAAACTCCGGCAAATACGAATATCGCACAGCCCGCAACGAGCAACCACTCACGTATCTTGAAATATCCGAAGATTTTACCCAATAATTTTTCCGCCTGAATGTTGTGTCGGCTCTTATCCGTCAAACCCGTTAATCCGATACCTTGTTGACAGCTTAGAGCCTCGTCACGAGTGGCGCACAAACTTGTGTAAGAGTCTCCTTACAACTCGGTGCGCCGACCCATCGCCTGCGATATAGTCACCGCGTCGGCATATTCGAGCTCGGAGCCCATCGATATACCTTGGGCGATGCGCGTCACCTTTGGCCCGAGAGGTTTTATCAGTCTTGATAAGTACACCGCAGTCGCTTCTCCCTCAACATCGGGATTGGTCGCAACTATGACCTCGCTTACGCCGTTAAGCCGTCCTATCAAGCTCTTGATATTGAGGTCGTCGGGTGTGCGATTGTCCATAGGCGACAGCGTGCCGTGCAACACGTGGTACACCCCGTCGAACACGCCGGCATTCTCGATAGCGGCGACGTCCTTGGGATACGCGACGACGCAAATCTTGTCGTGCTTGCGCGACGAGCAGATAGCGCACGTTTCGTCCTCGGTAAAGTTACCGCACTTATCGCACAGCCTGACGCTGTTTTTCACGTCTTTCAGCGCTGCGCAGAATGCGTCGACATCGCCGTCTGACATGTCGATTACGGCATACGCATAGCGAAGCGCCGTCTTCTTGCCCACGCCGGGCAGTTGCGAAAACCGCCCCGCAAGCGTCGCTATGCTCCTGATCTCTTTCATTAAAACGCGCCGTTAAGCTTGGCGAGCGGCGAGTTCTTAACCAACTCCTCCGCCTCGACGTACGCTTCGTTAGCCGCTGCCGTAATGAGGTCTTCGAGCATCTCGACGTCGTCGGGGTCGACGACCTCCGGTTTGATGGAAACGGAAATAAACCGCTTGCTGCCCGAAACGGTAACCGTGACTGCGCCGCCGCCGGCACTGCCGGTAACACGCGCCTTCTCGAGTTGCTCTTGAGCCTCCGCCATCTGTTGCTGAAGCTTTTGCGCCTCTCTCATCATTTGCTGCATATTCATGCCGCCGCCACCGCCGTAGCCGCCGAACTTACCCATAATTCACTCTCCTAAAATATAGTTGTAGAGGCAACGCTTACTCGGCAATCGCCTCTATCGCAAACTTATTTACAGCTTATATTATAAAACACCGTCCTGACGTCGGTCCGTGCCGTCTTGTTTCAAAGAACTGTGCTGACGGCTTAGGTCCGCGTCAGGCAAGAAAAGCGAGCGCCCACGAGAGAAGTTTAGTAAATCCTAAATGACTCGAAGTGGGCGTGAAGCTTGACGCAGCATCACGCGAGACATACGCCGTCAGGATCTGTCTTCCCAAAGATCCTTGTACCTTTTCTCATACAAAGTCACGTGTTTGTTGAAGTTGTACGTCAGTACCTCATTCTCCCACTTCGTATAAGCCTCGGACTCTCTTTGCGATTTGATTTGCTTTTCGAAAATATCGTAGTATGTTTCAAGCCGACCGGGCGTGGTATAATCGCTAAGCGCAACCTCGCCGACCTTGGTCGTCGACGCGAAGTACATGATGTGCACGCCGTAATCGGTGATTACCGGTTCGTAGTAAACCTCGCCGACGTTGAGGTTGTCGTACATGTAGCGCGCGCCGTCGGCAAACTCTTGCATGTACGTCTCGTTTTCGCCGTCGTTAAGCTTGTACTTGACCACATAGCCCTTGTTGTTGTTAAACGCGCCGGGGTCTGTGTTGTACAAATATATAAGGTCGTCGAATGCCGCATCCGCCGCCGCAACGTTGCTTGAAAGCGGAAGCATCTTCGACCTGACAATCTCCATGACGTCGGACACGGTCATGGGCCGAGTCTTGTCGTCTTCGCCGTACAAGTGCGGGTAGCACACTATGTTGTCGACAAGGCGCTTTCTGTATTCCTCGACCTCGTCCTCGGTATGCTTGGATTTGTAATTGGTCAGCCATCCCTTTTGCTCGTCGGAGAAAGGAAGAAGTATGTGCTTGACGTAGAAATAATTGTTGTTGGGATAGAAGAGAACTGTCGATCCGCCGGTAACAGCGCTTTCAAACTCGGACACGTCGGCGGTGTACGCACTGCGCTGCTCGTTGAGCGTCGAAGTATAGGTCTTGACCACCTCGCTCGTTTCGACAGACCCGGTATCGTTGAGATAGGCCTGTAAAGACGATATCTTTTGCGACCGCTCCACCGACTTTCCGGTGATATAGTAAATCCAATGCGTTTGACCGAGCGCGGGATAGACATACTCTATTCCCTTCTCGTTGATAATCTTGTTGATATTGTTCTCGTCCTCTTCGAACAAACGCTTGTCCTCCGCCGTAACGCGGAAGTCGTCGGCGACGCGGTTTTTCAAAAGGTTGATGAGCCGTCTGACAGCCTCGCGGTCGAGCGAACGGTTTTCCGCATCGCCGCTCAAGCCGGGATAGCGCGAAATGCTGGGCTCCCACTTCTCATACTCGCGGACGTCCTCGTCGTTTTCCTCCTCGGGCTTGGTGGGGTAAGTCGTGTCGGTCGAGACGTTGCTGTCGCCGCTCGTCGTAATCTGCGGTTTGTCGCGCTCGTCGAGTATTTCGTTCTTGAGATTGACAAGCGAGCTGTCGATGACCGAATAGATTTGACGGTTGATTGCGTTGGTCTCTGTGTAATCGGGAACGGTATTGCCGTCCTCGTCGACATGGTAATTCCACTTGATCTCGCCCGCGTCGATGAGCGCGTCCACCGCGTTCTCTACAAGCTCGATATCGACAAGCATTTCCACAGCATAGCGGAAAAGCGACCTATAGTCGGAGCCGTAGCTCTGCTGCAGCGAGCTTATGTTGTTGTTCACGTACTGAACGATATCGTACTTGTAAATATCGATGGCTTCCGTCGTATACTTCTTGGTCTCGATATGCGAAAGCGGAAATCCGGCCTCGTCCAAACCGTCGTCAACCTTGACGGGCGTTTCTACAACGTACGACTCGATATGCGCGGCGACCTGTTGATAGTCGCGCTCGGTGTCGTGCTCGAAAAACGCACAGCCGGTCAGCGTGGTGCCGGCTACTACGGTCGAGAGTATTCCTGTTAAAACGCGTTTTTTGTTCACTGTTTATACCTGTACCGATAATATGCTATTCTATATTTTATCAAATCCGAAACGGAAAATCAAACATTTTAACCGTGTTTTTGCCCATTTGCGCATATTTTATTCTCGGAAAATGTGCCGCCGCGCAATTATAAGCCCATTCGGACCCGCTCCGCCGCCGCGCGCACAGGCATTTTTCGTTGATTGAGGCATTACTTCATTGCCGTCGGCCGCCGTCAATGCTTAAAAATTTTCTCTCGGACACGCATTCGATTGACTTAATCTTTCACGCGCAGTATAATTAAGAAAAAATTTACGGGAGTTTAACATGTTAAACGAAAAAATCGCAAAGCTCATCAACGAACAGGTAAACAAGGAGCTGTACTCCGGCTATCTGTACATGGATTTCGCTAACTACTACGCCGACGCGGGGCTTGACGGATTCGCGAATTGGTACGAGGCGCAGGCTCGCGAGGAGTGCGACCACGCGCTCATGATGCGCCGTTACCTCATCGACAACGGCGTCAAGGTGGTGTTCGGCCAGATTGCAAAACCCGACAAGAAGTTTGCCGACAACGTGGCTCCGCTCAAAGCGGGACTCGAGCACGAGCAGTACGTGACGAGCCTTATCAACAACATCTATATGGAAGCGTTCAACCTCAAGGATTTCAAAACAATGCAATTCCTCGATTGGTTTATCAAAGAGCAAGGCGAAGAGGAAAAGAACGCCGAGGACCTGCTCAAGAAAATGGAGGTGTTCGGCAAAGATTCCAAAGGCCTGTATGCACTCAATCAAGAGCTCGCCTCGCGCACCTATGCCCCTTCCAAGACAGGGCCTGCGATGTAATTGACGTTCGACTTACGACAAAACCCGTTCGGTGTATGCCAAACGGGTTTTTTGTTGCGCGAATATTGTTATTTAATTTCCCAAGAGCATGTCACCGTTTCGGACAGCGTTATTTCCTCCGGCTCGGTGACGTTGGCTGCGCTTAGGCTCATACGCATAGGCATATGCCCGCCCGACGAGGCGTAGTCCGCTTTGACGAGCGCGCCCAGCTTGACACCGGCCGCCGCCGCTATTGTTTGCGCACTCGCCTTCGCCTCTTTAACCGCACGCGTTATCAGCTTTTCTTGCATATCGGCGTTTTTGAGCGAGAAGGACACGCGCCACTCGCACTTACTCTTTGAAAGAGCGTCCAGCGCCTTTGACAGTACCGCCTTGTCGTAAATAAACTCCGCCGAAAACTTCTTTACCGCCCTATAGCCGACAATCTTCTTGTCCTCGCTCACGACGTTTACGCTGACGCCCGCGGCGCGCACGTCGACTCCCGCCGATTTCAGCTCGGCCACCGCGCCGTCGGACAACTGTTCGGCGGCAGTCACCGCCTGCTCGTAAACGCCCGACTCGCCCACCGCCGACACCGATATCACTACGAAGTTGGCGGGGAGCTTCTCGGTCGCCGTTCCCGTCACAGTTATCAATCTTTGTTCGTCCATTATGTAACCTCCTATTACAAAGAATATTTTGAAAGCACAGGCGCGCGTTAGGTGGACACCGACACACCCCTTGCCGGAATTGACGGCTTAGGTGCGTGAGAACCGACACACCCCCTGTCGAATTAGACGGCTTAGGCGCATGCAAGAGCAGGAAACACGAGCGCCGACCGAGGGAGTTTGGAAAAACCTAAATGACCGAGGGCGGCGCGAAGTTTGACGAACTATTGCGCGATGCATACGCCGTCTTGATCAAATCCGTAAGGATTTGGGATATAAATTTTTGATTACAATATTTCCCGCGCCGTCGGGTGCGCACTTGCCCATGCCGATAGCAAAGCCCGAATGCGTGACGACGACGTCGCCGCGCGGTGCGGATAGTGCTATCTGTTCGCCCTGCAAGTACCTAACCGCATTGTCCTTGTCGAGCTCGACTGTAGGTACCGTCGACAGATCGACGACATGCGAGTAAGCGTAAGAAATTTTGTTCTTGTCTCCGCGCTCGAATATATTTACGCCGACCGTCCTATACCGCAAGCCCGAAGCCGGCAAATCGAAATCGACTATTGCGGGATTTTCGCCCACCTGCCGCACCTCTACTCCGTTGCCCAAAACATTTATCTTCTTGGTCTTGAGCTTGGCGTTTTGGAGTGCGCACTCGACACTCCTTCCCGTCTTTTTGAGCACGCAGAAGAAATGCCCCTCGCCGTCGAAGTTGTGCGGATATAGCCGCCTTGCCTGCGGTATACCCATGCCGCGCTCGGCACCGCCGACAAGCGGAATATCAATGGGCTCAAAGCCTTTTTCGATAATATATTCGACGTTTCGTTCGTCCTCTTCGGGCGCGAACGTACACGTGCTGTACAGCATATAGCCGCCGCTTGAAAGCAATTCTACCGCGTCGTCGATGATGTCGCGCTGTCTCGCGGCGCAGCCCGCTACTATCTCCGCGCTGTACGGAACATTCTCGTACCGCATCATTCCGCCGCCGCTACACGGCGCGTCCACAATGAGCGTATCGAAATATCCGTCAAAGCCTGCGCGGCGGTAATCGAGTGCGCTCGCGCACGTGGTGACGGCGTTTTTTATCCCCAGCCGTGCGATATTCTCTTCGAGAGCACCGACGCGCTTAACGTCCACGTCGTTACAAAATATAACCCCGCCTTTCATCTTGGCGGCCGCTTGCGTACTCTTGCCCCCGGGCGCGGCGCACAAGTCGAGCACGCGCTCTCCGATAAACGGCGACAACGCCTCTACCGCCGCCGACGCGGACGGCTCTTGCATGTAGTATAAGCCCGCGTGATAGAGCGGATCGAGCGACGGCTTGACCGAAGTGTAAAAGGACTGCGCGCACAACGGATTTGCTTTTAGCGAATATTCACTTGAAGCCGCAAGCGCGCGGAAGTCGTCGACGCTTATCTTGATTGTGTTTACGCGCAGTGCCTTATGGCGCGGTTTGGTCTCGTACGCCGATACAAAATCGTTATAGCGCTCGCCCAATATCTCGCGCATTTGCTCGAAAAAGTAATCCATTCCCGTTTTTATAATAGCATATAACGGGCTTTCTGTCAATCGGAGTTGCGGAGGTGTATTTTTCGCGCAAATTCGACACATAATACATGAGAGGAGGTAAAGACAATGAACAGCAAGTTGACTTCGGGTGCGATTGCGCCCAAGACCGGCGAGTACAACGTTATCTCGTCAAAGGGCAAAGTCGTCGGCACCGTTCGCGTCAAGAAGGGCGACAGAATGCCCCCTACGCAACACGCCGGAAGCCATTTCGAGATTATCTAAATCTCCCGAAAAAAACAAAACGCCGTCAGAGTATTAAAGGACGGCGTTTTAATTTTAACTTATTTTTGCAAATCTCTTTCCAAAATACGCGCAACTTGCTCGGCTTGCTTTCCTGACATATCTATGAAGAGCAGCATGCTCGAATCGGGAAAAATCATTGTAGGTTTAATATTACCCCGCGCCTCTGTAAACGGAACATGCAAACGTCCTGCGCCCATTCGAAGTATAAACGCATATCTGAATTTCACATAAATCAAATTCCTTATTCTCGAAGCGGGAATAAAGAAAACCTCTTGATCGTCCTTAAATAGCGTAATGCCGTTTTGCTTAATAAGATAATAACTTTTGTTTACGGCTCTTAAAATAATAAATACGATAATCGGTACGATTATATCTCCGGCTAGCGCGGAAATGAAAACTATCGTATATCGAAGATTAAAAACATAATCAACTGATGCCATGGCAAATATAAATATTATACCGGTTACTATAATCAGTAAGCTTGTCAACAATGCCAATAGACAAAACTGTATGTATTTATGTTTTGAAATTTTGATGTCCATTTGTGCTCCTCTTTAATACCACCGCGCCTATTCTACACTCTTTAACGCTTCCACCATGGAAATACGTTTTATCTTTCTGTTCAGCAACAGCGTGGCTATCAGACTGAAGGCGAAGGTCATGCTCACACAGCCGATCGCGACGTACCAAGTCAAGAATCCCGATATAAACACGTTAAAAGACGAGGTTATATCGACCAGCCAATACATAAGCCCGTACCCGAGCGGCAGACCCAATATACAGCCGATAAGAGTTATCACCATGTTTTCGACGATTATCATGCCCGCCGTTTCGTGCGATTTGTAGCCGAGGACCATCAACGTCGCCATTTCGCGCGTACGCTCTTTGAGGTTTGTCGCCGTGATGTTGTATATGACGGCTATGGCGAGCGCCGCCGCGCCGACCACGAATATAATCACTGCGTAGTCAAGGAGCGACATCTTCTTCTGCATCGACTTGAAGGTTTCTTCTTGGAAAACCTTGACGTCGCGCACCACATCGTTTTGCTTGAGTGCGTCGAGCGCTTCGTTGATGTCCACGTCAGGTCGAACGGTCGCATACGACGTGTCGGCCAATAACCCTACTCCTTTATTTGCAAAAACGTCATAGGCACAGTAAACCTTTTGATCGAAATACTGCTGAACGACTGCCGTCACCTCTATATCGAACTCGACGGCACGGTTGTCAAGCGAATATCCGCTGACGTTCACGATATCGCCCGCTTTGCACCCGAGCTCGTCCGCGAGCGTTTTGGGCAATACGAACGAACTCGACGTCAAGATCAGTCTGTTCTTGCCTTTTACGTCGGTATAGAGCTTGACGCAATCGGCGTCGGCGAAGTAATATTTAGTCTCGTCGCCGTACGTGGGTATAGCCATGACGGTCAAATCCGCGGTTTTGCCGCCGAATGTAAACCGTCCCGAAAAGTCGGGCACAAACGTCAGATTGCGCATGTATTCCGCGCCCTCCGCGCCGCGAATATCCTCGTATATGCTTCTGTCCGTTATGTCGACGGCAACAGAAGTCACTATCGTCATGTCGTAGCCCGTCATCGCGTCATACCGCGTAAACGAGAACTGCATGTTGTCCTTTAGTCCGATAAGCCCGATAAGCAGAGCAACGCATCCGATTATACCGACGGAGGACAACAGCATGCGCGTCTTGTGCAAGAACATGTTTCTAAGGTTCATCTTCGCGCCGAAGCCCAACCGCTTCCACAGCCCCGTCCAACGCTCCGCGAGTATGCGTTTGGTCTTCTTGGGCGGCTTGGGACGCATGGCGTGCGCAGGCTTTACGCGCAACGTCTTATAGCACGAGGCAAACGCGGACAGACACGCGAGCGCGGCGCTAATCACCACGCCGAGCACCAAGAACAATCCGCTCACGTGCCAAGGCGTAGGCGGCATGCTGAACTGCCGCTTGTACAGTATGTCGAGAAGGTACGGGACAAAGAACGTGCCGACAACGCCACCCGCTATTCCGCCGACCACGCATGCAAACAGCGCGTAGAATATATACGAGAAATACACCCCGCCCTTGGAGATGCCGAGTGCCTGCATAATGCCTATCTGCATGCGCTGGTTTTCCACCGTCTTTGACAGCGAGATTATCGTAATAGCCGCCGCGACTATAAAGAAAATGAGCGGCAAAACCGCGGCGAGCGCGGCGATCGTGCCGTTGAGGTTGTCGTACGCCGCGACCGCCGGAAAGTTTTCGCGCTCGAGCATATACATATACATGCCCGCGCTCTTGGACGGATTTTGAAACACGTACTTCAGCGTTTCCTCGCTCGCCATATTGTACGCCTTGAACAATTCCTCGGCTCTTTTCACGTCGCCTATAACTTTGATTCCGCTGTAAATGCTTATGCCGTCGGGAATTTTATCATAAGTGAAAACGGGCTCAATCATTCCATTGAAGCACACCGCTGTGGTGTCGGTATACGAATGTATCACTCCGTAGTTGACGAGCGCCGTTGCAAATTCCTCGGGCTGTGCCGCGGTGTTCAGCGTATTTACCTTGTATATAACGTCCGTCGAATGATATATGCCGCACACCGTAAAGTCATGCGATACTTGATCGTAATCCGGATTGTATTGTACGTTCTCGTTTTCCGAAATATTGACGTCAATACTCTTGAGCACGTTGATGTCGACCGAAATAACGTCGCCGATATGCACGTTGTGCGCGTCGGCAAAGACGGTGTCTATCATCAGCTCTTTATGTCCATTTTCGGGAAGCCGCCCCGACAGTATATGAGGCTCGTCTATACCGTCGGTGAGCGTGGTAAGCGTAATATCGTAACGAACGTCGTTATACCGCATCTTCGCGTTGAAGGTGTCGTAGCCCGCCGCCTTTTGTATGTTCTCGTCGGCGGCAATCTCGTCCACGGCGGTCGAATTGACGTACATATACTCGGCGCGCGCGGAAGCTATGTGCTGTGCGGCGTAGTAATCGTCGACCAGCTCGGTCATTGCATTGGATCCCTCGGCAACGCCCGCAAAGAAAAAGCAGCCGATAAATATTATTATAAGTATCGATATAAAGCTGCCTATGGTTTCGCGTATATCGCGGAACGTTTTTAGCATTAAGTATTTAATGATACGCCTCTTTTACCACTCTATACTGTCGATTGGCACGCGCGTTTCGTTGAGATCGACCTTCTCAACCTTACCGCTCTTGACGTGTATAACCTTGTCCGCCATGGGCGCAATCGCGCTGTTGTGCGTGATAAGCACTACCGTCTTACCGTACTTAGCGTTGACGTTTTCGAGAAGCTTCAACACCATCTTGCCCGTCTTGTAGTCGAGCGCACCCGTCGGCTCGTCGCACAACAATAGCAGCGGATTCTTGGCGACGGCGCGCGCTATCGCCACGCGCTGCTGTTCGCCGCCCGACAACTGCGACGGGAAGTTGGCCGCGCGCTCTTCCAATCCGACCGCGGCAAGAGTCTCCTTTGGATCGAGGTGATTGGGCGCGACGGACGCCGCGAACTCGACGTTTTCGAGCGCATTGAGATTTGTAATCAAATTGTAGAATTGGAATACAAACCCCACCTTCTCGCGGCGGTACATTGTCAGTTGTTTTTGATTGTACTTGGTGATATCCTCGCCAGAGACAAGCACGGAACCAAACGACGCGCTGTCCATGCCGCCCAATATGTTGAGTATGGTCGACTTGCCCGCGCCCGAAGCGCCGAGCACGACGACAAACTCGCCCTCGTCGATGGTAAAATCAACGCCGTCGAGCGCCGGTATCTCCACCTCGCCGAGGCGGTAAATCTTGCATACGTTCTTAAATTCTATCAGGCTCATTTTTTTCACCCTTTTGCTTATGCTTTTAATCCGAGAACATCTCTTTTGTTTTGAGCTCGCCGTAATAGACGTACCACGCTTTGAGTATCTCGTCGCGCGGCGCTACCTTCTCGAGACTGTCGACGATGCGGTTGACCGTGTCGAACAACCGACCGCTTCGCGCATGATTGCAGACAAAGTCGAAATACACGCCGTCCTCTCGCACAAACTCGTCGAGCAGTTTTTTGATCTCGGACAGCTTCTCCGCCGCCGTAAAATCGTTTTTGGCGACGAGCGCGACCTCTCTTTCAAACAGCTGTAGCCTGTCGAATGCGAGGCACTCCACTATCTCGTCCTTGCTCTTAAAATAAACGTAAACCGTCGCTTTGGAATAGCCCGCTTCTTTGCAGAGCATGTTCATATTCATGCCGTCGTAGCCGTGCTCGACGAGCAATCTGTCGGCGGCGGCCAACATCGTCTTTCTGTGATATTTTGTTACCGCCGCTTTCTTCTCTTCGCTCATGTCACGATTATACAATAAAACGCACTGTTTGTCAATTCGTTTCACGCATTAGCTTCCGCCGTCATAACATGAGAGTGAACGGAGATACCATGAAACTCAGCCTTTGCCTTATAGTCAAAAACGAAGAGAGGACGCTTCCGCGCGTACTGTCCAATGCAAGCGTCTTTGCCGACGAGATAGTAATCGTAGACACAGGCTCGACGGACGGGACGGTAAATATTGCGCGGGCGTTTACAGACAATGTTTATGAGTACGAGTGGAAAGACGACTTTGCCGCCGCGCGGAACTATGCGATTGGCAAAGCTTCGGGCGACTACTACATGTGGTTGGACGCAGACGACGTCGTTCCGGCCGCCACCGCGAAAAAACTCCGTTCCGTGCTCAACCGCCTTGATAGCTCCGTCGACATGGTAATGTTGCCCTATGTAATCGATACCGACGAGGACGGCAACCCGACATACTCGTACTACCGCGAGCGCATAATGAAAAACCGCCCCGAGTTTTATTTTCGAGGGCGCGTGCACGAGGCGGTGCCTGTCAGTGGCAACGTAATCAAACTTCAACTTCCCATTCGCCACGAAAAACCGCGTGAAAGGAGCGCCGGCACTCGCAACCTCGATATATACACGAAGATGATCCTATCCGGGGAAAAGCTGGATCCGCGCGAAAAGTACTACTACGCGCGCGAGCTGTTCTATCACGGTCGGCACGACGACGCCGCGAAAATGTTTATCGAATTTTTGTCGGGTAAGGACGGCTTCGTCCCCAACAAGATAGACGCGTGCATAATGCTTTCGCGCTGTTATTCAAGACAAAACCTCACAGAAGAGGCGCTCGACGCGCTCTTTCACAGCTTCGTTTACGGCCTGCCGACGGGCGAAGCGGCGACCGAGATAGGCTTGACGTATTTCTCAAAATCGGACTATAAGCGCGCGGCGTACTGGTTTGAAGTCGCGGCGTCCGCAAAACCCGATATGGAATCGGGGGCGTTCGTCGATATAAACTACTACGGATTCTTGCCCAACGTGTGGCTGACCGTGTGCTACGACCGCCTCGGCGATATCAAACGAGCGTACCGAGCTCACCGCCGCGCAGAGCGCTTGCGCCCCAACCACCCCAGCATAATCGCAAACAGGAAATACTTCGAATCACTGAATGAACTCCGCACAAACGACAAGCACAAAAAAGCAAACTAAACGACAAGAAACTCGCCACAAGTGACGCGATAAACTTGCGAAAGAGTCTCAAAACCTAAGGAGGTAAAAATATGTTCTTCAACTTTTTCGGCAGAAACTGCGACGACGACCGCGACGACCGCGAGGACGAGCGCTGTGAGCGCCGCCCGAACTGCCCGCCACCCGAGTGCATAGTCGGCCCGACCGGTCCGACCGGACCTACGGGCGCAACCGGTATGCCCGGCATGCAGGGACCTCGCGGCGTGACGGGTGCGACCGGTGCAATAGGCGCGCGCGGAGCAACGGGTGCGACGGGCGCAAAAGGCGCTACCGGTCCGCGCGGCGCGACCGGCTCGCAGGGCGTGCAAGGCTTACAAGGCATACAGGGTATCCAAGGTGTTCAAGGCGCGACGGGCGCAACAGGCGCAACGGGCGCGACGGGTGCGACGGGTGTACAAGGCTTACAGGGCATCCAAGGTGTAACCGGCGCTACCGGCGCTACGGGACCCCAAGGTGAAGTCGGCGCAACGGGTGCTACCGGACCTCAAGGCGAAGTCGGCGCTACCGGCGCGACAGGGGTTACCGGGGCAACGGGTGCACAAGGCATACAGGGTATCCAAGGTGTTCAAGGCGCAACAGGCGCAACAGGCGCGACGGGCGCGACGGGTGCACAAGGCATACAGGGCATCCAAGGTGTAACCGGCGCTACAGGCGCTACCGGACCTCAAGGTGAGGTCGGCGCTACCGGCGCTACAGGGCCTCAAGGCGAAGTCGGCGCTACCGGCGCTACAGGGGTTACCGGGGCAACGGGTGCACAAGGCATACAGGGTATCCAAGGTGTAACCGGCGCAACGGGTGCTACCGGACCTCAAGGCGAGGTCGGCGCGACCGGCGCGACAGGACCTCAGGGCGAAGCGGGACCTGCGACGGACGGTTTGGCGGCTTACGGCGGTCTGTACTCGACGGACACGACCACCATACCGCTGACTGCGGGAACGCCCGTCACGTTGACGCTCGGCTCGCAGATGCCCGTACTCAACGAGACGTACGGAACCAACAGCATCACCGTAGATCAAGACGGCGACTACGAGATCAACTACGGCTTGCTCGGAAGCGTAAATCCCGCTTCGACGATTACGATAAGCGTAAACGTCAACGGCACGCCCGAAGTATCGGGGACGATTACTCAGGACTTTATCACCGGCACGGCGCGGTCGATGAACGGCAGTACGATAATCAACCTCAACTCGGGCGACGTAGTCACCGTCACCGTCGAAGGCACCGCGACCACCACGCTTACCCCGCTCAACAATGTAAACGGCTATCTCACCGTCAAGAAGCTCAACAACGGCACGGTGGTGTAAGCGGTGCTACGCGCCTAAATAGCCAAAACAAATCCGTCACTAATCATTTCGTTTAGTGACGGATTTTGTATTGTTGTGCGGCGGCGTAGCCTCCCGAATTCCTCGCTATCGCTCAGAATGACACCTTTCGCCAACTGTGTCATTCTGAGTCCGACGACCGAAGAATCAGGGGCGCTTACGCCCGCACATTCAATCACCGCGAAGCGGTCAATTCGCGCTTACCAGATACCCCGCGAGCGACTTAATATTCTCAAATATTATTAACGGCGTTTTGACGGCATTGAAGCAACCGCCGAATTTCTCGAAGTCGGGCGGGATGTCCTTGACGTCCGCAAATTCTATCTTCGCGCCCGAGCGCAGTAAGGTTACGGCCGTAGCGTTGTGCTTTGCGGCGAGGTTTTTAATAAGTCCGACATTGCACAAATTCTTAATCTCGGTAGGCACGGTCTCGTATGCGTCGGCAAGTTCTTTTAGCAGTGCGTCGCGCTCTTTGACGGTGGACATCGTGCTGATACGACGGTACAGTTCTATTCTTACCGCCGCGTCGCAATACCCGCTCGGAATGACGGCGGTAAAGTCCACCTTCATCGTCGGGTCTTTATGCGCTTTCTCGGCGGCGCCCTTTATCTCGGCGACCGCTTCTTTTAGCAATTTGCAGTACATCGCATAACCGACGCTGACTATATGCCCGTGCTGCTCGGCGCCGAAAACGTTGCCCACGCCCCTTATGCGCATATCCTGCTCGGCGATCTTGACGCCGCTGCCGAGGTCGGTGTACCGCGCAATCGATTCCAATCTCTCGAGTGCTTGAGGGGTAAGGCGTGTTTCGTCGCCGTACGTAAAATACACCTGCGCGACGCGGTCGGAACGGCCTACGCGCCCCTTTAGCTGATACATTTGGCTCAAGCCCATATTCTCCGCGCCGTACACTATCATGGTGTTGGCGTTGGGAATATCTATGCCGTTTTCTAT
>JAFLVF010000110.1 GCA_022508425.1 Clostridiales bacterium
GCTGGACACTGTGGCAAAGATGGCAAGCGAAGACATGCCGGAGGGCGAAAAGCTCAGCAAGGACGACTTCCTGTTTGTTCTTCAGGCGCTTTTGTCCGATAGGACCGAGCAGCTTGCAAGGCTCACTCCGTACCGCTATGACAAGTGGTATATGGTAAACGGCAAGCCCACATATTTGGCGACGGGCGGCAAAGAGAGTGACCGCATAGACTACGAGACGCAACTTATAGAGGAAATAGAAAGGGCGTACGCTATCAACTTTGGCGCGGACAAAAATCTGACCGCGGTACTTGAGATGCTCGGCATTTCGCTTGACGGCTCCAACGAAGCAAATAAAGGCTCCAAAGATTTGCTTGATAAGATAGACAGCGCCAAGTTCAACGCTTTGGCGGAGGACACTTCCGACGACGTCAAGCTGTACATAACCGACAGAATGCTGGGCGCGGCGCTTTCCAAGCAGATGGGCAAGCTCACCGACGACAGCGGCATGCAAGACCTCAGCTTAACTCTGGAGGCATTGACGTTTGTCGAAAAGGCGGGCGTAGACGATCACATTTACGCTATGCTTGCGATTCAGGTGGATTTGAGCGGACTTCTCGGAAGCCTGGCGGACGACAAGGAGAGTATGATCGGCAAGCTGGTTACAGGGCTTATGCCGGAATCCGTATTACTCACCATTACGGTTGACGTCACTCGGGACAGAAGCATAACGCGCGACGCGCCGGAATATATAATCAATTCGTGCTACAACACCGACCGCGCGCTTGCGACGCTGGAAAAATTAGTTCCCGACCTCAATCTCGATAGCATTGCCGACGACATAGGCAAGGTTCTTACAGAGATGCTCGACCAGTTGGAAAACTCACTGGGCGCCGAGGTTGTTCCGGCCTCGTATGTGCTTAATCCCGATCAAAACGTGTGGCTGGGCGACAGCGCGTCCATAGTGCTGCCCGACATTTTTACGGTAATTTCCGACACGGTGCTTTTGGACGACGAGAACAAGCCTGTTGTTACGTCCAATCAGCTCCGCAACGTAATCCGCGACCTAAACAATCCTGCGGATATCACGCCGAAGCAGGCGGGCGGATACGACGATTTTATTTCCGACGTATTTAAAAAGTACTATCTGAAAGAACCGGGCGATGGCGAGGACAAGGTGACCAACTTCGCTCAGCTTACCACCTATATGACAGGCTTTAGCACAAGCAAGCTGCGCGTGACGGAAGCGGACGGTTTGGCGCACGACAAAACCGATATGTCGCAGCTGAAGCCCGTCATGGGCGACGACGAATTGTTCTCGCTGCTTCAAGACAACATGGGCGGCAACGATAACATATCGTCTTACAGCATAGTAAGCGTGACTACCGCCGAGGACGAGCAGACGCGGCACGGCTTGCTTTCCGTTACGCTGTCAATCGCGCTTGACAATCTGTTGTCCGGCGCCGGCAAGATACGCGAGATGATAAGCGCGGACACAATGTACGTGACTGTCACGTTTGACACCGAGGAAATTATAGGCGCGGGTACAGACGAGGATCCGCACGGCTACAAGTCCGCATTGCAGATAGACGTTCGCAACAGAGAAAAGACCGACAACGACGTTATGGAAGACGACACCAAAGATGCAATGTTCAGCCTTGTGCGGCTGTTTGCAAAGAACTTCGATATAGAAAAGCAGGTGGATGACTTTGGCGTAATCCTGTACAAGCAGATGGAAAACCTAAACGAAAGTATGGGCGGCACGGCGGAGCATCGCTTTATAACCTTTACTGCGGCGGGCATGGAGCTTACCGACTTTTACACCTTCCTAGCGCTCAAGCTGGATCCGACATTGCTTGACGACGGCTACACCAACGAGGATATTCGCAACACCATTCAGGGCTTGTACGAGCTTGACTCAACGGAAAACGAAAGGAATTACCGTGTGGCGGATATCATACGCAACGCGCCGCAGCCCGGCAGCAAGGGCAGCAGAAGGTGGGAGACCGACGAGGTTAAGGATTTGTACGGCAGCACGCACCTTGACGTTGACTTTAACGGCTTTATCAAGCAGGGCGTTGAGCGCATGGCAAAAGACGGCGAGATCAATGTAGAGCAAACGATTATATTGGCGGAGGGCGACGACGGCGACGCCGCAAGCGCCGTTCGTTTGTGGCTCAACGACAAACTCGGTTTAACCGATACGGCTGAGAGTATAGACGAAAACAGCGATTATCTTGCCATCACGTTCTCCATGAGTATGGCTAACTACGTGGGTGGTGGCGAATCGGACAACAGGCTGTTCCCCGAAAAGATTTACTCCACCGTAGTATACAAGTACGCGTACGATTCGACTGCGGAAGGCAACAGATTCTCGGTTGTAGGCGGAATAGGCGCTGTTGCTCCCACGATTGTGTTCAACAACATGGACGCTACGTCGTATGCTATAATGGTAAGACTGATGGGCGCCAATCCCGACGACACCGGCGCAAACGACGACGACAAGGTTAACATAAAGTCGATCGCCAAAAAGGGCGCCGAAGTGCTCAACGGCATGGTGGAATACGAGGCAAGTATCCCCGGCGGCGGAACAATCAAGCTGAAAACCGAAATCACATTCGCTAAAGTCGACGGCGGCGAAGAGGGCATGGGCAAGATTACCATAAGCAAGCCGACATACAACGCATAGCATATCGGAGCGATTATGAAGTATAACAGGATTATAATGTTTTGCGATTACGGTCTGGACGACGCTATCGCTACGCTTCACATACTGAAAAACGCAGATATGTTCGGAAGCATCGACGTTGTGCCGATAGGCGGAAACGTAAGCGTGGATACGGCATTCCGCAATGCGCACACTCTGATGCACTATGCACATGCCGACAAAAAAAGAGTGCGCATTGTAGACACGCGCATGATAGCGCAGTGTGCGGCGGACATTCCCGACATTCACGGCAAGGACGGGATAGGGGATATACTTACTCCCGAAAAAAGCGATATCACGGTGATTGACTTTGACGAGTTTAGGGCCGAGCTTAAGGAAAGGGCGGACCCTGCGCACGACTGCGTGCTGTCCGTTGGCCCTTGTACTGTGCCGAATATGCTTGGCTATGTGCCGTTTTGCACCGTGCTTATGGGCGGAACCGTAAACGAGCCTCCCAACTACGGCGATTACGAGTTTAACGAGGGCTGCGACGTGGCGGCGTTTAATGCGCTGGCGTACAAGGCGACGGCGGTTGCCACGCTGGACAGCTGTCACGACAAAAGGTTTGGATTTGACACGTTTTCCATGGACGATTCGCTTGCGGACAGCCTGATAAACAAGTATAGGGATATGTGTAAAGAAAGGGGCGCTATAGTCAGCGTGTACGATTACGTCGCCGCGCTCGCCGTCACCCATCCCGACAGGTTTGACGTAACAAGAATAAAGCGCAACGACGGCGTGGAGCTTAATCAATTAAGAATTAAGAATTAAGAATGCAGAATGCAGAATGACAGGTGTAACAGCCTGTCATTTTTGTTTGGCGAAACATTATTTGGCTCCTCTTGAGTCAAGGGGAGCTCCGCGAAGCGGTGAG
>JAFLVF010000111.1 GCA_022508425.1 Clostridiales bacterium
GGACGTCAGGTCGCAATTAAGGCGGGGATACCGCAGGAAGTGCCTGCGTACTCGCTTAATATGGTTTGCGGAAGCGGTATGAAGAGCGTTATTAACGCCTATACTTCAATCAAAGCCGGCATGGCTAACGTTATTATTGCTGGCGGCATAGAATCCATGTCGCGCGCGCCTATGCTTATTCCCGCGACGGCAAGATCGGGGCACAAGATGGGCAATATGACGGTTATCGACCATATGATATACGACTCGCTGACCGACGCGTACAGCGGCGTGCACATGGGCATTACCGCGGAAAACGTTTCCGAAAAGTACGGCATTACCCGTGAGATGCAGGACGAGTTTGCAATCGCTTCGCAACAAAAGGCCATTAAGGCCGTGGACGAAGGCGTGTTCGACGAAGAAATCGTTCCTATTACCATAAAAGGCAAAAAGGGCGACGTTGTGTTTGCTCGCGACGAATATCCCAACAGAACGACGAGCTTGGAAAAGCTCGGAACCCTTCGCCCCGCGTTTAAGAAGGACGGTACGGTTACGGCCGGCAATGCTTCCGGCATAAACGACGGTGCTAGCTTTGTCATGCTCGCAAGCGAGGAAGCGGTTAAAAAGTACAACCTTAAACCGATGGTCGAGCTTATCGGCGTCGGGCAGGGCGGCGTAGATCCGCAGGTTATGGGCTTGGGTCCCGTGCCCGCGATTAAAAACGCGCTTAGCGCGGCTAATCTTACGCTCGACAAGCTCGACGTGCTCGAACTTAACGAGGCGTTTGCGGCGCAGTCCTTGGGCGTTGTTCACGAGCTGTCCGAATACTACAAGGTTGACAAGAAGGCTATTCTTGCCAAGACAAACGTAAACGGCGGCGCAATCGCGCTCGGTCATCCCGTAGGCGCGAGCGGCAACAGGATAATCGTCAGCCTCATTTACGAAATGCTGCACAACAACAAGAAGCTCGGCTTGGCGTCGTTGTGCATTGGCGGCGGCATGGGAACTGCGGTCGTTTTGAAGAAAGTTTAAGCTTTTACGGGTAGGTTCGCAAACTTAATATAAGCTTTTGCGTACGCTTTACTAATTTAAATTTAAGCCTTATAAATAGGCTTGCAAATATAATAATTTCAAGGAGAATATGATGACACTTAAAGGTAAAGTAGCGGTTGTTACCGGTGGAGCAAAAGGCTTGGGTGGCGAAATGGCTCAGCTTTTTGCCAAGAACGGCGCTAAGGTTGTGGCGGTCGACATGATGCCGCTCACATACGAGGATAAGAACGTCGAGTATTATCAGCTCAATGTTACCGACAGCGCGGCTTGCAAGGAGTTTTTCGACAAGGTTATCGAAAAGTACGGCAAGATCGATATTTTGGTCAATAACGCCGGAATTACGCGCGACGCTATGACTCGCAAAATGACGGACGATATGTGGAACGCCGTTATCTCGGTCAACCTGACGGGTATTTTCAATCTTACGCGTTATATCGGACCGCAGATGGAAGAAATAGGCGGCGGCAGCATTATCAATATTTCGTCGGTCGTCGGTCAGTTCGGCAATATCGGTCAGGCCAACTATTCGGCTACAAAAGCGGGCGTTATCGGGCTTACGATGACCTGGGCGAAGGAGTTCGCGAGGAAGGGCGTGCCCGTTCGCGTCAACGCTATCGCGCCCGGCTATATCATGACCGACATGATGAAAACCGTTCCGCAGGACTTGCTTGAAAAGTTCGCCAAGCAGACCATGCTCGGCAGACTCGGCCAGCCCGAAGAAATCGCCAAAGCGGCGCTCTTCCTCGCCAGCGACGACGCAAGCTATATCACAGGCCAGACAATCGCTGTAAACGGCGGTATGCGGCTGTAAGAATTCGACCGTGCGGCGGCCCTCGCTATCGAGTGGCTGTCGCACGGTAACTTTTAAAACTTTATAAGGAGATTGATCATGGCAGAAGTAAACGTTGGTATCGTCGGCGTAGGCACTTATCTTCCCGATAGAATTATGACCGCTAAGGAAATCAGCGAGGCGACAAAGGGCGTTTGGACGGAGGATGCCGTTATTCAAAAGCTGGGCATTAAGAAAAAGTTCTTGCCCGGACCGGACGACGGCACTCAGGAAATGGGCGTCAAGGCCTCTTTAAACTGCTTAAAAAATACGGGCGTCGACGCGAAAGACATTGACGTCATTTTGTGCATGGGCGAGGAGTGGAAGGAATATCCGCTCACTACCTCCGCGTGCTATATTCAGGACGCTATCGGCGCGACAAACGCTTGGGGTATCGACGTTCAAAACCGTTGCTGTACCTGCGTTTCCGCTATGAAGATTGCGAAAGATATGCTCGTCGCCGACGACAGCATAAATACCATAATGGTCTGCGGCGGCTACCGTAACGGCGATTTCGTCGACTATACCGACAAGAACATGTCCATGATGTACAACCTGTCGGCGGGCGGCGCGGCTATCATACTCAGAAAGAACTACGGCAAAAACCTGCTTTTGGGCAGCAAGATCATAAGCGACGGCTCTATCGCTCGCACGGCGGGCGTGGAAATCGGCGGCATTGCCCACCCGTTTACCCCCGACAATATCGAAGAAGGGTATAAGTCGTTGCGCTTGATCGACCCCGTAAGGATGAAGAACAGGCTTAACGAAGTCAGCGTTCCCAACTGGTACAAGTGCATAGACGACAGCCTTGCGCAAGCGGGTATGACGCGCGCAGACCTCGATTACTTGTCCATTCTGCACATGAAGCGCAGCGGACACCTCGGAATGCTCAAAGACCTCGGGCTTACCGAAGATCAAGCTATCTACCTCGAAGATTACGGTCACGTAGGACAATGCGACCAGATTCTTTCGCTCGAACTCGCGCTTAAACAGGGCAAAGTTAAGGACGGATCGGTCGTCAGCATGGTCGCCGCGGGCATCGGCTACGTTTGGTCTGCCAACATTATTAAATGGGGTTAATCCTTTATGGCGTATTTTTTAAACAATTTATTCAGTGTAATACTGCCTATTTGCATCACCGTTATAGTCACCCTCGCGATTACGATAATCTTTAAGACTTCGTATACGACAAACTTCGCACAGGGCGTTATTTCGGCATTCGGCGCATATGTGGCGGCGAGCGCACTCAATTCGGCGGGCCTGTCCATTTGGTTGGCCGTGCCGCTCGGCGCGCTTGCGGCAATGACTATTGCGGTATGCGTGGATGTATTGATATTCAGAAGAGGACGGTACGTAACGGGATTGGGCAAGCAGATCATTACGATGGGCTTGATTTCGATTATAGTCGGTGCGGTACCGCTTATATTCGGCGCCGACGCGCCCGGTTTTGTAAGGTTTGCGGAAGGGAACTCTTCGTTCTCGATAGGCGACAGTACGGTTAACGTCAATAATAACGCGCTTGTATGTATGGCGATAACCGTAGTTATAGTGGTTGCTATCTTCGTACTGCTCCGTTACAGCAAATGGGGACTTTCGGTGCGTTGCACGGCGTCCAACGAGTACGTCGCCGAAATGGTGGGTATAAACACTCACGTCGTTACGGGTATATCGTGGG
>JAFLVF010000112.1 GCA_022508425.1 Clostridiales bacterium
CCAAGGGCGGCGCGAAGCCTGACGAACTATTCGCGCGATATATACGCCGTCAGAGAACGAAAAAAGCCCTATCGCAGGATAGAGCTTTAGTCTGCTTTATTGTAAATTGATTGATATTAGGCCTTCTCTAAGTGGAATTCGCCGTTGACAATGGTGATAATGTAATCACCTTCCTCATTGACGTAAGCATTGCCGCCATTCGTCCAGCTAATAAGTCCGGAGTCATTAGTCGCCTGAGTAGCCCTATCGACCCAGTTGTCACTGCCGCCCTGGCCGGCCTTATACTGTCTGGCCTTGAACTCCATGTCTGTTGTGAAGTGATAAGTTAAGCCGGAGCCTATTTTCATATCGGCACTAAGAGACCAATTGGTCATGCTGCCGATAAGGTAATACTCGTTCTCTTCGAGCACTTCTCTGCTACCGTCGTCCATAACAATCGTCCAGCAATCACCTGAATCGCCGGGCATACGTTGCGACTCTACATAGTATTGCGCATAAATGTCGAACGCGCGGCGCTCGCCGGGCTTAACCGTGAACGTACCGGCAGACTGACTGAATGTAACGCCGTGAAGATCGGCCGACCACAATTCCAAAGACCCCGGAGCATGCGTAAGAGTAGAATTGTTGATTTTAATGGTAACGACGTCACCGGGGCTGAGCATAACGCCCTGCGCCATATACTCTTTTGTCATAACGGCCGGATCATAAGCAGGGTTTTCGGCAAGCACCGCTACAATCGCGCCGTTGACATAAACGCCTGTGCCGGAATCTTGGACGTCGTCAACATACTGTGCATAGATGGTGGTGTTGCTCGTAAATGTATAGGTGGTATCGACCTTGGTGCCGCCTATATTAGAGGTATACCAGCCGTCAAACTTTTGATTTTCGGGCGGGGTCGGATCGGAGGGCATAGCCGCGAGCTTGCCGTCTGCGCCCGTAGTGACGGACGAAACTCCGCCTGCGAGCGTTCCGCCGTTGGCATGGAGCGTAATGGTATACGGGGCCTGGTTCTCTTGGCCGCCGCCACCGCCGCCTTCTGCGGTCCAATGCGCGTATACCGTCGTGTCATCGGTAAAGACATATGACACCGAAATCTTGGTGCCGGCAGTCGCCGTCGTGTACCAGCCGTCAAACGTATAGTTCTCTCTCGTAGGATTGGTAGTGGGAAGCGCCGCGAGCTTGCCGTCGTCGCCCGTCTCCAACGTCGCAGGGCCGGTGTACGTGCCGCCGTTGGCGTCGAACGTAATGGTGTAAGGCGCTGTGGACTCGTCGCCGGCAGGGGGTACATCACCTTCGCCGGTATCGCCCTTGGAGCACGCGGCAAGGCCGAGTGCGGTTGTGGCAAACAACGCTGCCGCTAAAGTTGCCAAAATAGCTTTCTTCATTTTTTTATAAATCCTCCACTTTGGATATTTAATACACAAAAAGCGGCTACGGGCCGAGAGCGCTAAACCCATAAGTCGCATAAATGCACTTAAACACTCATCATTGCCCGATATTCACCGATTTTCTACATTATATACGCTTTTTTACGGTTTGTCAATATGTATTGGGAATTTTTTTTGGGAAAAATAGCATAAACGGCGCTGGGCGGCGACGCATTGCCTCCCCACCCCTTTATGGGAAGGCAATGTGAGTGAAAAGTGAAGAGTGAAAAGTGAAAAGTGAAAAAGTGCGCCTGCGGCGCAAAGAGGCTCTTCGTGCCCCGGATTCTTCGGGTTGGTACCTCAGAATGACACGAACGGGCGACGAAGCGGGCAATAAGAGAAAAAAGTGAAATCAGCGAGGAGTCTACTATCCTCGCCGATTTTTACCAATCTTCTTTTATATATTTCGACGGCTGTTTGACGTCGTCGTAGAACTCGGAATACAACTGTTTATCCGATTTTTTCTTCTCGGGAAAATCATCGGGCTCGAAAGCGTCCTCGTCGACCGTTTCCGACAGCCTCATAAGCTCGTAATCTGTCATAATTTTCCCGCGATTATCTTAGGTCCTCTTTGAGACTTCTGTCAAAGAGCTGTTCCATGACCGCGCGCGGGGCCATTTTGTCGAGGATCATGGTGTTGACGGCTTTGGTTATGGGCATGTCGACGTCGCATTCATCGGCGAGTATAGCCATAGCTCTTGCGGTGTGAACGCCCTCGGCCAATCTGTCGAACTTCTTGCCAAGCGCGTAATTTTCGCCCCACGCCCTGTTATGGCTGTGCGTCGAGAACAGCGTCGTTTCGTAATCGCCTATATGGCAAAGACCGTAAGCGGAAAGCGGATTGCCGCCCAATCGCTCGATGAGCCGCGCCACTTCCCTACTGCCGCGCGCCATTAGCGCGCCCTTGAGCGTTGTCAAGTTCATGCCGTCGAGCACGCCCGCGACAATACCCATGACGTTCTTTGCCGCCGCGCCTATCTCCGTACCGATAACGTCGCTGCCGTAGTAAAATCTGATAAGCGGGCTCTTGAACGTGTCGATGATATGCTCCACCGTCGTGCGGTCGTAACCGTCGATTAGCATGCAGTTGGGATTGCCCTGCGTAAATTCCTGTACGTGCCCGGGCCCAGCCCACACGGCAAGCTTTTGCGCATCGATACCGAGCTCGATAGCGACCTCGGTAAGGCGTTTCCCCGTGCTGATCTCGATGCCTTTCATGCACGTGACCATGTACTTGCCTTTCATGTCCGCTTTTGCCCGAATATCGCCGAGCACGTCACGGAACGCCTGCGACGGAACGCTGACAAGCACAATTTCCGCACTGCGAATAGCTGCGCCGAGATCCGTCGTAAGCTCGATGTTTTTTGAGAAAGTGACGTACTCGTTCTTGCGCGACATCGCGAGCTGTTCGTAAGATATCTCGCCCTGCTTGCCGTACACCGTCACTTTGTGGCCGAGCTGATCGGCGTACCACGCGAGGAAAGACCCCCACCTGCCGCAACCGACAACGGTGACGCGCGTCTTACGCCGTGTATAGTCCATTGGTATAACGTAGTTTATTGCCATATGGCCCCCGAAGCCCCGCGAAGCGGAGCTTCGGGGGCAGGTAATAAAAATAATAGTTAATAGGTGCGCTTTTGCTTGAATAGACGGCTTAGGCGCGGCGAAGGTGGCGAAGAGTTTAGTCAGACCTAAATGACTGAACCGCCACAAGCTCGTAGCCCGCATCCGTCCGATGCATAAGCCGTCAGAGCTCAGCTCTTAGGCGAGTAGTTGGGCGCCTCTTTGGTTATCGAAATATCATGCGGATGTGACTCGGCGAGTGACGCGCTCGTTATCTTAACAAAATTCGCGTCTTTTCTGAGCTTGGCTATCGTCGGCATGCCGGTATAGCCCATGCCTGCCCTCAAGCCACCGATCAGCTGATACACTATGTCGGACAGCGCGCCGCGGAAAGGCACTCTGCCCTCCACGCCCTCGGGAACGAACTTCTTACTGCCTTCCTGAAAATATCTGTCCTTGCTGCCGAGCGGCATTGCGCCGAGACTGCCCATGCCGCGGTAGG
>JAFLVF010000113.1 GCA_022508425.1 Clostridiales bacterium
AATGGCCGCGCTGCCTGTATCCAATGCCGCAGGAATCTCTATTGTGTCGCTGTAACGGAATGCGCCTTCAACCTCGCCCGTGCCTTCATACACCGCGCCGGAGTTGGTGCCCGCAAGCGTGTTGTCTGCGGTACCGGCTTCACGCGACTTGATAAGTGTGCCGTCTTGGGTGGACAGAACCGTCTTTTTGTTGTCGTTGTCATCGCTCGTTTCGGTAAAGTACAGACTGGACTGAGCAGTGTCGTACGTGCTTGCGGTATTGCCGTCGTAAGTGGAGATAAATCTTACCGGAGTTTCCGTGCCGGCAGGAGTGTACTCCACCGTGTAATAGTTGTTGTTTTGTCCGAGATACTCGTTGATGGAACGAATACCGGTCTGGGAAATATGCTGATAAACAGTGACTATAAGCCGACCGTTTACGGCCGCGCGGTTATCAAGCTCGCCTGCGGCGTTCTTGTTGTTTCTGTCGCTGTGGTATGCGGTTTTCAGTCCGGCAGTGTCGCCGCCCAGCTCCGCTTGGTCGCGCAGCGAGAAGAGTATACCGGCGTCCTCGTTGTCCTGGAAGCCCCTCGTGGCGTGCAGCAGCAGCGCCCAGTCGGCTATAATAAACCTGCCGTCGCTGTCGAAGCAGTCGTCAAGCTGAACAGTGCCGCCGACTATGGCGTCGATAAGATCGTCGCGCTCGTACCAAGTACCGCTTTCCGCATCGCCAAGCCAGAAGTGGATTTCCGTATTGTAACCGAAAGGCGCGCCGGCTTGATTGGGTAAGGTGTCAAACACCTTTACCGCGGAAGCATTTTCGTTGAAGTTGGACGCGTCGGTGCCTATACTCGGAACGGCTACATTAAGCGCCGTCCGAAGATCCTGCGTTCTGTTGAGGTTGATATACGTATACACTATTTCGCCCGTTCCGCTTGTCGCGCTTGTGACCTGGGAGAGCATTACCTTGCTGTGCAGTCCGTCCTCGTCAAGGGCGATCAGCTTGATATCTATATCAAGCGCGCCCTTTTCGATCTTTAATTTATCCTTGGCAAGCTCGGAACCGACAATATACCTACTACGCATTATATCGCCGTCGCTGGTCGACTCTATGCGCCACAACGGATTTTCCCCGTCAAAGCCGTCCTCGTCCGACTCGTTAAGCACGGGCGCGGTGTTGACAACCTCTATTCTGACATAGCCGAGCGAGGTGCCGCCGTTTTTGTCGGTGACAAAGAATGCAACGTACACGCCGCCTTCTATTGCCTTAGTGGAGCTGAGGGCCGAAACCATAAGCTCACTTCGGCTTATCAGTTCCGCCGTCAGATAGCTTGTAAGAAGCAATCCGTTGTGAACGGTATACTTGCTATGCAAGCCTTCAAAGGAGTCAAAATAAAGATTATCTATTGCTTCATCGTCTGCATCGACTAAACTATTGCTGTTGTAATTGTTGATAAACAGCTTGTTTACGATTAAAACGCCGTTTTGCACAATGAATTCCGAATCATCGTTGTCAAGGTCGGTCATTAGTCCGTCCATTGTTCCGTTGCCGTTGGCGTAAAGCAGCCTGGTGTCGGGCGTTACGACGGTATTGCCGGAAGAAATGGGTTTTACCGAAATCTCCTCGAAACGGTATTCGTCTTTGATTGCGGGCTTGGTGTTAACCACCTCTATAATAATGCGCACCGCCGCGCTGCTCTCGCCGTCCGACGAGCCGCTACCGTAACGGTCGCGAATGACCAGGTCGATAACGGACGGTTGAGTGGTACGGCTGAGCGCCGCAATCATTACAAAGTCAATGGGATAAGCGGCGTCGCCAATCCTGACGTTGGAGCCGCGATACACATTGACAAAGTTGGTGGTGTTGGACATGCCCACGCTTATATCGTTAAACGTGGTGGGATTGTAGGTGTACGCGTCCGAACCGCTTGAAGTCCGCTCAAAGAACAGCTTGTCGCGGTACACCGCGGCATTATCCGTAGTTGCGCTGTTGGACGCCGTGCCTGCGGTGGTATTGCTGACTTTTGCGACCGTGGTGGTGCTTTGAATTGAATTTAAGAAGTTAAGCGCATTGGAGTTGTACGAGCCGCCCCTTATCAATCCGTTAAACGTAACACCCGAGCCCGTCGTGCCGGCATTGAGCGTGCCAGTTGCGGAATCGTACCATCCCGAATAGCCGTTTAGCGTGAAGCCGCCTGCCGAAGAAGCGCCCGCAGTGCGCATATCATAGTCGTATGCAAAGTCGTACGGCGTGATAACAACCGCGCCGTCAAGCGGGATCTTATAGGTAATCGTCGGGGTACCGTTTTCCGGGTATTCGTATGTGCTGTAAACGCTGTCGCGCGTGGTGTTGCCAAACGTAACGACATCGCCGCTGTCCGCGCCGTACACGCCCAAAGCCGTATTTTTTACGCGGATTGCAATTTTGATGCCGCCGACGCTCTTGTTGGTGACGTCGGTTACGCTCGCCTGAGCGTAGATGTATCTGTTCATTGTTGCGGACTTAAGCGTTATTTTAAGTCCGTTTATCGTGTAGTAATTGGAGTCGTCGCTCGCCTGGGTCAGGCTTGTAAACACATAGCCGTTGACGTTGGATCCGCTGCCCACGACAATGCGGCCGCCGCTGTACGTAGCGGTGGGGAACATGCTCTTTTCTATATAAATAGGAATGGTCTCCGCCTTGATATACTGATTTTCCCAAGCGCTGCCGTAACCCGTCACGCCTGTGCCGGTAATGCTCTTTACAATCTGCTCTGGCGTGGCTGAAAGCGTTAAAAACTCGTTAAGATAGCCGCCGTTCCAGGTTTTAAGACCGTTTACGGTGGCAAAGTTATCGCCGTCTATGGCGAGCGGCTGCAAGCCCACGTTGGTTAATTCGCCTGTATTGTTACCGGACGAGTCGGCCGTCCTGTACTTGCCCACAACGTGCGAACCGCTGTAGTTGATTGCCATGGGCGCAAAGTAAAAGCTGTCGCCGGGCGCGCCGTCCGCCGTGGGGAACGTAGAAACAGCCGTTTGCGACGTGAGCGAGTTGGGCGCGGTGACGGTGGCAACCGGCGCATGCGACGAAGCATTGCCGACGGTAAACGCCAGCGGCAGCCATATGCCCTTGTCTTCAACCTCGCGGTTGTCCTGTATGTGCATCAACAAGTAGAAATGCCCTATCGCACCCGCCCTTGTTGATAAATACTGCGAAAAGCTTGCGCGCCGCCCGGTAACGCTAAGCGTAATACCCGAGTAGGTAAAGCTCATAAACGCCTGTTCCGGCGATGTGCCCGAAACCGGCGATGTGCCGTTGTACGCAATAGCGGCGTTAAACCCTGTGTCAGTAGAGCCTGTTGCGGTCGTGGTAAATGCGGCGTCGCTTACGGTTTGACCGGTGGTGTAGCCTACATTATAGCCCGTTGCGGCAACAACCTTTTGTTGCTTGCTGATAAGAACAAACTCTTTGGAGGGTACGATAACGCCGGGTATAGAGTGCGTACTTGTGGTGATGG
>JAFLVF010000114.1 GCA_022508425.1 Clostridiales bacterium
TTTTCCACCGCAAACACCGCCTTTGCGGTATCGTTGATGCGCCAGATGACGACGACGCTTATTTCAATGGGGTTGCCCTCCTCGTCGTTTACCTTCTGCTTTTCGTTATTTAAAGTCATAGCTTTTAAGCTCAACTTCTTTCCGCTTCTGCCGAACCCTGCGGGGTTGACGGCGGCGCAGAAGGGGTTGACGAAAAAGAATCCGTCCCTTTTGATAGTGCCGTGATACTTGCCGAACAGCGTCAAAACGAGCGCCTCGTTGGGGGCAACGATTTTAAAGCCCGCAACGCAAATGCTTGCAATTACTATAAGAACACCACCGGCTATTGCGATAAACCCCATTTCTTCTATTACCGCGCCTAAGGCAATAAGCACTATCGCAGCAACTACCACAACGATTTCCAAAGCGAGCATAAGCCAACCGTTTACACCCTTCAGCTCTTTCTCTTTTACTTCGTTCATATTAACCTCCTTTGATATCAATTTGATATCAAAGGAGGTTAATATAAATATTTGCCGTTGTCAATCGTTTGATTAATATTTTGTGAGAAAATATTAAGTTAAATGTTGTATATAGAAAAAGTGCACGAAAAAAGACGCCGCCTTATATGGAATAATCACTATTCAATAAAGTATTGCGTTTTTCAATTCCCTATGGGCAGCGTACTTTACGCACAAGCCTTTTTGTTTTCGTTATTTTGCACAATCCGGGCAATCGCGCTTGCCGTCGCCGCCACAGGTCGAGCAAGCTTGTTTGCCGCCTATACAGCTGACGCAAGACGTTCTGCCCAGCCCCGCACACGACATACACGATCTTTGCCCGAGCCCGCCGCACATATAACATGTCGTATAACCGCCTATGCCGCCGATACCACCGATTCCGCCGCCGAAGTTGTATACCATGCCCGTACCACCGCACGATATGCACATGCTTCTGCCAAGGCCGGCGCACGCGGCGCATGTTCGCATTCCGCCGCCGCCGCAAATCGTGCAGGTATATTTGCCCTTGCCGCGACAATCGATACATGTTATCTCATGCGCGTCCTTACACGTATTGCAGTCGTATTTCACACAGCCTACGAGAAGCACCGTCATCAATACGACGGAAATCACTACGCATACAATTTTACCGAATTTTCCGAATTTCTTGTTGTTCATAAACGGTCCTCGCGCGTCGAAGTTCGTATCCATTATACGCCTACGCGCATTACTTGTCAACACGCGCACAAAATAAAAATCCCCGAGTATCCGTCGGGGATTTGCTTTGCAATACCAAATTATTAAACCAACTCGATCAACGCTTCTTCGGCGCCGTCGCCGCGACGGGGGCCGAGCTTGAGCACGCGCGTATAGCCGCCGCTGCAGTTGTTGTCGCGGTTGCGCTGGGAATAGCGAATCGCGTACACGTTGAACATCTTCTCGACAATCGGGTGCTGGATGTCCTTCGTGCGCTCTCTGAAAGCGGGTGCCGTCTCGTCGGCTTTGCGCACTTCGGGCGGATCGTAGACGTACGCCATAATCTTGCGGCGTGCGGCAAGACGCTTCTCGCCGTCGAGAATGGTCTCGACCTCGATGGACTTGCCTTTCTTGTCGACGCCCGGCTTGGTCGCGCGCTTCACGTCAAGCACGGTGTCTACCGCGAGCTGGATGAGCCCGTCGGCTATGCGCTGAACTTCCTTTGCGCGCGCATAAGTCGTTTTGATTTTGCCGTTCCACAACAGCGCAGTGACCTGACTGCGAAGCAGTGCGTCGCGCTGATCGGTGGGAAGGGAAAGTTTTCTCTGTTCCATGTCGTTTCTCCTTTAATCTTCCGAGGTCTTGAGGTCGAGCCCGAATGTGCGAAGCTTTGCAATGACCTCGTCGAGAGATTTTCTGCCGAGGTTGCGGACCTTGAGCATGTCCTCTTCGGTCTTGCGCGTAAGGTCGGCAACGGTGTGGATGCCCGCGCGCTTTAAGCAGTTGTAGCTTCTGACCGAAAGGTCCATTTCCTCGATGTTCATTTCGAGCACTTTCTGCTGACGGTCCTCCGAGCGCGAGACGAGTATATCCATGCCCGAAATGGTGTCGGACAGCGCGACGAAGAGGCGGATGTGGTCCTCGAGCGCTTTGGCCGAAAGGCTGAGCACGTCCTTAGCCGACAGCGAGCCGTCGGTCTTGACGTTGATAGTGAGCTTGTCGTAGTCCATAGATTGCCCGACGCGCGTCGGCTCGACCGCGTACGATGCGAACTTGACGGGCGTGAATATCGCGTCGATGGGAATGTACCCGATCGGGCGGGACGGGTCTTTGAGATCGTCCGCTACCACATACCCTCTGCCCTTGCCGACGAAAAGCGTCATGTCGAGCTTTGCGCCGTTGTCGAGCGTGCAAAGATACAGATCGGGATTGAGAATGTCTATTTCGGGATCGATATCGATGTCCGCGGCAGTGACAACGCCGGCGGTACTGCGCTGAATATGCAGTTCTTTGACGAGGTTATCGTCCGAATAATTGGCTTTGAGATTGAGTGATTTGAGATTGAGAATAATCTCGGTGACGTCTTCTTTGACGCCCTTGATAGTCGAAAATTCGTGGTCGACGCCCTCGATCATAATACCTATGACCGCCGCACCGGGAAGATTGGAAAGCATTACGCGCCTGAGCGCATTGCCGAGCGTATGCCCGTAGCCGCGCTCCAACGGCTCTACAACAAACTTGCCCGTACGGTAGCTGTCGTTCTCCTCCATCGTGATTTTCGGCATTTCGATTTGCATCATAGAACGCTCTCTCCTTATTACTTAGAGTACAACTCGACGATGAGCTGCTCGTTAATGTTGAGATCGATATCGTCGCGCTTGGGATTGTCTACTATCTTGCCGACAAAGTTTTCGGTGTCGAACGTCAACCACTTGGGCATAGTGACCTTCGCGCCGCGAAGCTCCTTGAACAGTTCGTTGTCGCGGCTGGTCTCACGTACCGAAATCTCGTCGCCGAGCTTGACCTGGTACGACGGAATGTCTACGCGCTTGCCGTTGACAAGGATGTGGCCGTGGTTGACTACCTGGCGCGACATCTTGCGCGACGCGCCGATGCCCATGCGGTACACGACATTGTCAAGACGCTTCTCGAGCATGGCGAGCATGTTCTCGCCGGTAACGCCCTTTTGCGCTTCCGCTCTCTCGTAATACATATGGAATTGCTTTTCGAGCACGCCGTAAATGCGCTTGACCTTCTGCTTCTCACGAAGCTGGGTGTTGTATTCGCTGTTCTTGCGGCGCATGTTGGCATGCGGTCCGGGGGGAACGGGTCTGCGCTCCATAGCGCACTTTTTGGATATGCAACGCTCGCCTTTGAGCATCAATTTCTGACCCTCGCGGCGGCACTGTCTGCAAGCTGCACAAATGTTTCTTGCCATGATTTCGCTCCTTATACTCTCCTGCGTTTAGGCGGTCTGCAACCGTTGTGCGGTATGGGCGACACGTCGTTGATCTCGGT
>JAFLVF010000115.1 GCA_022508425.1 Clostridiales bacterium
AATTTCGCGAGCGACACCGTTACGAAGACCATGACGCTTTTTGCCAAGTGGGAGTTGGGAAGCGGCAGCAGAGTGGACTATACGCCCACCATGACGGACGCGAACACGCTGTACATACACTATTTGCGTACGGACGGAAATTACAACGGCTGGTGCGCGTGGGTGTGGAAAACGGGCGAAAACGGCAAGCGCAAAACGAGTGTGACCGTGGATAAGTCGGGCACCGTAATAGCCGCAAACCTTTCCGAGTACGGCAATCCCTCCGAAATCAATTTTAAGATGGGTATAATTAACGAAGGCGGTAATTGGGAACAATCGGACGGCGGCGACAACAAGATCAGGCTTTCGGACGCCATGCGCGCGGGCAGTAGCTACCATTGGTTTGTGCGCGAGAACGAAACGTCTAACGGCACGGCGTATCTTGTGCAGGTTTCTCAGGGCGGGAACGGCTCTACGACCGAACCGCTCCGCGAAAGCGCGGGCGACGTAAACCGCTCGTATGCCGCAAATCTTCCGACGGCCGCTACGGCTACAACCTGCGACGAAATGGGCGTGGGGTATCAAATATTCGTCGCGTCCTTCTGTGACAGCGACGGCGACGGAGTGGGCGACATTCGCGGAATAATAAACAAGCTCGACTATCTCGAAGGTCTCAATGTGGACGTTTTGTGGCTTACGCCTGTGCAGAGCAGTAACTCGTATCACGGCTACGACTGTTACGATTATTATTCGATAGATCCCAAGTTCGGAACAAACGCGGACTACCGCGAGCTCGTTTACAAGTCGCACCAACGCGGCATAAAGGTCATAATGGACCTTGTAGTAAATCATACCTCGCCTCAGAACGAGTGGTTCATAAAGTCCAAGCAGGGCGTGGTGGAAACGGTTACTTACCGCGACGGCACGACGGCTACCGTGAAGTACCGCGATTTTTACAGGTGGAGCCGATCGGGCGGAAACAGAAAGTGTTCGGCGGGCGACGGATGGTATTTCTATTCGTCGTTCGGGGACAATATGCCCGAGCTCAACTACGACTGTCAGGCGGTGCGCAACGCGATGGCGGACGTCGCGGCGTATTGGCTGGAATACGGTTTGGACGGGTTCAGAATGGACGCTATAAAGCACGTGTTCATGTGGGACGAGAGCAATAACGCAGGCGGCGACGTAGAGGGCGGAGCAAACGACAGGCCGTACAACTACAACCTCACCAAAAACGTCGAATTCTTCAAGGAATTCAATTACAAGCTCAAACGTAAAGCGCCGTATTGCTTCCTGCTCGGCGAACAGCTTTCGGGCGACGTGAGCAACGTTTCGCCGTTCTACGCAGGCATGGACTCGCTGTTCGACTTTAACACCTATTACGACCTGCCCACAAACATAAACGGCGGCAACGCAGGGTCTGCGGCGACGGCGTTTAACAACAATGCCGCAATGTACAAAAACCATCGCGGCGACAGACCGATAAACTCGATGATAAGCTCCAACCACGACATTCCGCGCTTATCGTCCATGCTGGACGCGCAAAAGGCCAAGCTGTACTTTGCGGTCACCATGACCATGCCCGGCCTCGCTTGGATATACTACGGCGACGAAATAGGCTTGAACGGCGCGAAGGGCAACGACAGCAACTATCGCCAGTCGATGAAGTGGACGGCTAATTGGCAATACGAATGCCACAACGACATTTCGAGAAAGGACCTCAACGGCTCGACGGTGAGCGTGGCGGATCAGCTCTCCGACAGCTCGTCGCTACTCAATTACGTAAAGAGTCTTGCCAAGCTCAGAAACGATTATCCTGTGCTCGTAAACGGCACGGCAACCTGCTCTACGCAGGACGGCATGCTCAAAATATCCGTGCAGGGCAGCGGCGGCTCGCTTACCGTGTACCACAATTTTTCGAATACGCAAAAGCAGGTGAGCGGCACGACCGTTTTCGGCAGCAATACCGTTCCCGCGTACGGAACTGCGGTAGTTCGCTGAAATTTCACACATATAACATATTTTCGGCACCTGCCACACAAAAACTCTTGTTATATTCATAGGCGTAAAGAGTAACATCTTTGCAATCTTTTTCTTCCTTTGGTAATACGCAGTATCGTTTCCCCCCTTTCGATACTGCGTATTATTTTTCGGTGACGAGTATGCCTAATCCGCGAGGTGTAGTAGCGTTTAGCTGCGCTTTTCGTAGTGTAAATTTGCCCGTTTTCGGCTGACGTCGGCCCATTAAATTTCAATTTTTTACACAAAAGTGTTGACATTATATATATAGGTGGTATATAATACAAAGACATAAAAGCTTTAAATTGGAGGAAATGATGAAGCTTAAAAAAATCATAGCATTTGCACTGTGCGTGGTTTTGGCTTTCCCGCTGTTTGCATGTAGCAAAGACGCGGGCGAGATCGGCGATCTTAATCCGCCGTCCGGGCCAAGCGACCCCAACAATCCGGATAATCCGAACGATCCGAATAATCCGAACAATCCGAATGATCCGAATAATCCGAATGATCCGAACACTCCCGTTGATTGCACCATAACGTTTGACGTGGGTGCCGCGGCGCGTGCGGCGGGCGTAACCGTTACCCCTGCGACCGTAACAGTCAAATCGGGTGAAACGGTGGGCGATAAATATCCCAGACCTACCGAATATCCCGGATATACGTTTATGTGTTGGTATGTCGGCTCTACCGAATTCACGGCGAATACCGTCGTAATCGGTTCGTATACCGTTACCGCGGATTGGCTGTCCGATGCAGAAGCGGGCGCCGCGGCGGAGTACGAGGCTAAGCTTGACAGTTGGAGCGAGAACGGTCACTTGTACATACACTACAAGCGCTACGACCACAACGCCGCCGACGAGGCCGTTGCGAAAAACACGGATAAACCCAATTACAACACCGCCTCCGCCTCCCAGACGTATAGGGACTGGGGTCTTTGGCTGTGGCCCAAAAACGACAACGGCAGATTGTTCAACGCGGCTTGGGTAGATACCAGCGGCGCCGTTTACGACGTTTTGCTCGATAACAACTACAACGACGCGGGCTGGGACGGCACAAACAAAAGGCCGTTGACCCATACCGTTAATTACAAAGACGCGGAAGTAATCGGCATGCAGCTGTTCCAGATACGCACGCGCACGGGCGCAGGCTTCTGGGCAAACGACGGCGGCAACGTCGAGCTTACGATAGACAAGATTACCCGCACTGTGGGCGGCAAAACCTATGCGCACTGGTTCGTAACTCAGGGCAGAGTGGGTTCCGGCTCGGCGCGCTATTCCAACAAAACGGTTAGAGACCCGTACAAGGATATTGCCAAGGGTTCGGCAACCACAAAGACGAGCGGCACG
>JAFLVF010000116.1 GCA_022508425.1 Clostridiales bacterium
TTACGCCGCAAAAGTGACGTAATTTCGTAACGGTCTTGCGGCGGGAACGGTTATAGATTAGCCCAATCGAGATTGATATCGGCACACTCGTTTATGCCGCGCTCCCACAGCTCGACTTTCTCCATTATATGCGCGTCGATGACAAACCTGTTCAAAAGATAGGTTATGAGCGCTTCGGTAGTCATGCCTGCTTTTGCGGCGTTGGATGTGAGAACGTCGTTCAAATGCTCGTTTACCTCGATAGTGTACTGCATTGATTGTTTCCTCGTAGGGGTAGGTTTATACCGTTAGTTTGCACTGTATTTCCGGCGATATGCGAATAAACTGCGAAAATTCGACAAAAAAATCCCTCGAACGCATTTAACGTGCTCGAGGGTGTAGTTATTTTACACAAAAATTATTTATTTTCTTCTACAGGCGCGGGCTTGGCCGCGATGCCGCAATATACGGGCGGGGAAACCATGGGAATGCCGTTTGACGCTTGCGTAAACTGCGAAATGATAAGCGACATCAGCGAGAATGCGTTGCCGCAAAGGAAGTTGAAATCTTTCAGCTCGCATTTGTGCAACACTTCGCGGAAGTCTACGTCCGCGTTGACGTATTCGTCGGCGAGCGTCCTGCGAACGGTGTAGACGACGGTGATTTCAAATACGCCTTCGGGATCGAAGTCCATTCTGCGCACTACTTCGAATTCGACGTTAGCGCCCTCTTGTTTTTGGAAGAACACTTCGTCCTGCGTCTTGCCACGGTAGTTGACTGCGGGTTTTAGTTGAAGTTTGTCAAATGTAGCACGGCGGAGCGTGACCTGCATAGGACCGTCTTTGAAAAGCTTGGTAAGCTCGATTTTTTCCATGATTTTCCTCCGAAAATTCTACTTTTACAAATTATACAGCAAATATTGATGTTTGTCAATCAATTATAGCGTAATTTATCTTTCGTAATGACGGCAATTAAGTGGAATCAGTAGGCTTTTTTGCTATTGACATAATCTCAGAAAAGTTGTATAATGCAGTTAAGTTATGCGTAATGTAACGAGGTAACCAATGAAACTGTTTGTATCGGGACTTGTAAACGTCGAAACCAATCTGAGAATACGCTCATTTCCGGTGACATATTATCCCATAGATTATCCGTTCTTCGGGATCAAGTCAAATGTCTCCGGCGTAGGATATAATATATCGAGGGCGGCTATGAAGCTCGGCGATGATGTGACTATGTGCTCTCTGATCGGAAAGGATTATGAGGCGAGCCGCATTATCGACGCGCTCGACAAAGCGGGCATAAAAAAAGATTACGTTTTCGACGCGCTCGATACAACGCCCGTTTCGATAGTGCTTCACGAGCCGGGCGACGGCGGCAGGCGACAGGTGTATTGCGATCTGAAAGATATTCAGGAAAAGAATATCGATTCCGCCGGCGTGATTGATGCCATGAAAGCCAGTGACGTTTGCGTTCTTTGCAATACCAACTTCAACCGTCCGTTGCTTCCAGTTGCAAAAGAAGCGGGCAAAATCATTGCGACGGACGTTCACGTTATCAGCGACAAATTCGATCCGTTCAACCGCGATTTCATGCGCCATGCTGACATACTTTTCCTCAGCGACGAGGATTTGCCCGACGCTCCCGAGCAATTTTTGCACGTGCTCAAATCGGAGTACGGCGCGAAGATCATAGTCATCGGCTTGGGCAGAGAGGGCGTAGTCATGTACGAACGCGAAACTGACAGCATAGTGCGCCTTCCCGCCGTCAAGATCGGCGGGGTGGTAAACACAGTCGGCGCCGGCGACGCGCTATTTGCTTCGTTTATCCATTACTACGGCAAATGCAGCGCCGTCGAAGCGCTTAAACGTGCTGAAGTTTTCGCCGCGCTCAAAATCCGCCATGACGGAGGTGCGCGCGGTTTCTCGACGGAGGAGCAGGTTGAAGAGGTTTTCTCGTCGTATAACTTTTGATGAAAGATAGGGTAATACTGCACTGCGATTTGAATAATTTTTATGCGTCGGCGGAATGCGTTTCACATGAGGAATGGAAGGGCGTTCCGCTTGCCGTGTGCGGCGATCCCAACGCGCGACACGGCGTCGTGCTGGCAAAAAACGAGATAGCGAAAAAGGCGGGAATTAAAACGGGCGAAACGATTTGGCAGGCGAGGTTAAAAGCTCCCGGTCTTGTCGTTGTGCCGCCGCATTTCGATTTGTACATGAGCTATTCCAAGCAGATGTTTGCGTTGTACAACGATTATACCGACCGTGTGGAGCCGTTCGGCGCGGACGAATGCTGGCTGGACGTGACGGGCTCTCGCAATTTGTTCGGCGACGGAGAACAAATAGCCGACGCCATACGTGAGCGCGTAAAGAAGGAGAGCGGGCTGACTTGTTCGGTGGGGGTCAGCTTTAACAAGGTTTTTGCCAAGCTCGGCTCCGATCTCAAAAAGCCCGACGCTACGACCGTCATTTCGCGCGACAACTTCAAGCAAAGAATTTGGTGCTTGAAAGCGGATGAGATGCTCATGATAGGTCGGCGCACATACGAGAAACTTGTCAAGCTAAATATCGTGACTATAGGCGATCTTGCCGTCGCCGACGAAAAGGTGCTCAAAGACACGTTCGGCATAAACGGCGTCAAGATGAAGCGCTATGCATGCGGCGACGACGACGAGCCGGTACGCGAGGCCGTAAAACACCGCGAAATGAAGTCTATCGGGCACGGTATGACGACGATTCGCGATATCGAGACCGAAGAGGAGGCCCGTGACCTTATTTTCTACTTAAGCGAGAGGGTAGCGGCGCGTATGCGAAAGAACGGCGTGCGCGGCTCGCTTGTTTCGGTCGGCATGCGCGACAGCAAGCTTTTCTCGATTGTGCGCCAGCGCTCCATGCCCGTACCGACATATTCGTCCGACGAGATAGCCAAGAGCGCGCTCTCGCTGTTCTTGGACAATTGGAACGGCGATCCCATGCGCACGGTTACGGTAGCCGTTTCCAAGTTCGAGGATACCGACGAGCCTAAACAACTTTCTTTTTTCGACGACTCTGTGCGCAATGATAAGCTCGAAAAGCTCGACGAAACACTCGATAAATTGAATAACAAATACGGAAATATTGTTCACCGAGCCAACCTGTTGGGCAAGGACTTTTTGTACGACAAGAGCGACGCAGAGGACTTTTTGCCGTTTCAGCGATAATATGATTACGTACCATTTATGCGGTACTGCTATTACGGCAGTACCGCTTTTTATTGCGAATAATCGGAATAGCTAATTTTACCCATTTTCGGCTATTTAACATAAAAGTATTGACAAAATATGAACAATATGTTAACATATACCTGTATAAGTATGGAAT
>JAFLVF010000117.1 GCA_022508425.1 Clostridiales bacterium
CGAGGCCGAGCGAGGTAAGCTCGCGAACGACCTTGATAACGGGAATCTTGTTGGGACCGACTTCCTTGAGGACGACGGTGAACTCGGTCTGCTCTTCCGCAGCCGGAGCAGCCGCGCCGCCCGCCGCAGGTGCCGCAACGGCCATAGCCGCCGCCGATACGCCGAACTTCTCCTCGATCTTCTTTACGAGGTCGTTAAGCTCAAGCACTGTCATTTTTTCGATCTCTTCGATCATCTTGTCCAAATCTGCCATGATTGTTTATTTCTCCTTGAAAATTTTTTTGAAATTTGTTTTTTGGCGTTTATGCAGCCACGCGTTTTTTGTGTTTGTTGTGAAAAGCTCTAACCTGCTTTCCATGATTTTGTTATGCGCTCTTTTTCTTCGCGATTTCGCTGATAGCGACGGCGAGCGAACGCATGGGGCTTTGGAGCAAGCCGAGGAGCTGTGCGAGAAGCACGGGCTTTTCGGGAATGCTGGCAAGTGCCTTGACGCCTGCCGCGTCGAACTTCTTGCCCTCTACTACGCCGCACTTGATGTTGAGCGACGTTTTGTCGGCGTACTCGGAGAGCACGCGGCAGGGTGCGACGGGATCGTCCGCGGGACCGAACGCGGCTGCAGTCGGGCCGACGAACTGATCGTCGTAGCCGGTGTTGCCGGTAGCTTCGAACGCGCGGGACAGCGCGCTGTTCTTGACGACGCGGTACTTGACGCCCGCTTCGCGGAGTGCTTTACGCATCGCCGTGTCCTGCGCGACGGTTATGCCGCGGTAATCGACGAGCACTATCGACGCGGAATTGTTGATGTCCTGCGTGACGTCAGCAACATATGCCTTGCGCTGTTCGATATTGTTCTTTGACATTTCTTACCTCCTTGAATATTGAAAGCCGCAACAAAAAGCGGCGTCCGTCGAGAACGCCGCATAAAAATCGATAATATACTCCGTAAAGAGAAATATCGGTTAGCTGCGCCTCGACAAGTCGCTCTATTCAGAGCGTTTAAGTTTCCGCTTGTGTCTTAGGCGAAAGTTATTAAGTTGTGTTAAGGTTGGTTGATTAGGAACGTACGTTGACCTTGATGCCGGGGCCCATGGCCGGAGTGACGTAAACGCTCTTAAGATAGGTGCCTTTTGCGGCCGCGGGCTTCGCACGGACAATGGCGTCCATAAGCGTGTCGAAGTTTTCCTTAAGCTTGTCCGCACCGAAGCTCTTCTTGCCGATGATGCAGTGCACGATAGCCGTCTTGTCGACGCGGTACTCTACTTTACCGGCCTTGGTATCGGCGATAGCCTTTGCAATGTCCTGGGTGATCGTGCCCGACTTAGGGCTGGGCATGAGGCCGCGGGGACCGAGGATACGCGCTACGCGTCCGAGCTGACCCATCATGTCGGGCGTGGTGATGACCACGTCGAAGTCGAGGTAGTTTTCGTTCTGAATCTTTGCGATAATCTCTTCCGCGCCGACTATGTCCGCGCCTGCATTTGTCGCAACGTCCGCCTTCTCGCCCTTGGCGATAACGAGCACTCTGACATTTTTACCCGTTCCGTTGGGCAGAACGACGGTGCCACGCACCTGTTGATCGGCCTGACGGGGATCGACGCCGAGCTTTACGTGAGCTTCTATTGTTTCGTCGAACTTAGCCGTAGCTATCTCGCCTATCTTGTTGAAAGCATCCGCAACTTCGTAAGCCTTGCCGCGCTCGACGGCGGCGGCGGCTGCATTATATCTCTTTCCGTGTTTCATGTCAGTCCTCCACTACCGTAACGCCCATAGAGCGCGCCGTGCCAGCAACCATAGACATTGCCGTTTCAAGACTGCCGGCGTTGAGGTCTTCCATCTTGATTTTGGCGATTTCCTCGATCTGCGCCCTGGTTATCTTTGCGACCTTGTCGCGGTTGGGTTTTGCCGAGCCGTGTTCGACGCCGGTAGCCTTCTTGATAAGGACTGCGGCGGGCGGGCTCTTGAGCACGAAGGTAAACGAACGGTCAGAGTAGATGCTCATGACCACGGGGATGATGAGTCCCTCTTTGTCCCTTGTGCGCTCGTTGAATTCCTTGACGAAGCCAGCGATGTTGATACCGTGCGGGCCTAAGCTGGAACCGACGGGCGGGCCGGGGGTTGCTTTGCCGGCGGGAAGCTGAAGCTTGACGACGGCATTAAGTTTCTTTGCCATTTTCTTTCTCCTTGTAAATTTATTACAATCGCGGTACTAACGAAGAAATTCTCTTCTCCCGGAATGTCGAATTGATGATAAGAATAACTATCTTGACGGCGGAGGCGCGGCACAGGCGGGCAACAGGTACGTGGTCGGCGAATGGAGTGTAGACCCACCTACATGACCGAGCCGACCGCGGACACGTAGCCCGCATCCGTCCGATGCATACGCCATCAAATGTCGATTTTCTCGAGCTGATAGGTATCGAGCTCGGCGGGTGTAAGGCGGCCGAACATGTTGATATCGACCGAGCACTTGCCCGTAGCTACGTTTATGCTCTTGATCTCGCCCGTCATATCGGTGAGCGGGCCGTTGACTACGCGAATGGTGTCGCCCACTGCAAACTCCGTCTTGACGGTGACTTTCTCGAGTTGCATGCGCCTGATTTCGTCCTCTGTAAGAGGGGTCGGTTTGCCCTGCGGCCCGACAAAACCTGTAACGCCGCGCGTACCGGTGATCAGGTGCCACATATCACGCGTATAAATCATCTTGACAAGCACGTATGACGGGAACATGCGACGGTGCACGACCTTGCGCTTGCCGTTCTTCTCTTCGACAACGTCCTCCATGGGAATGCGCACGTCGATGAGTCTGTCTTCGATATTGTTCTTTTGGAAAGCCGTTTCGAGGTTGACCTTGACGAGGTTTTCATACCCCGAATATGTGTGAAGTATAAACCACTGCGCTTCGGGAAGCTCTGCTATATCGGTCATAACAAACCTCCTCCGCCCTTAGACAAAAGCGCAGCCACAGTCGACACCGCGTTGGCGGTGGGAAGCCCGCTGATCAGCTCGTTGTACAGTAGACCGAGCAACGAGTCAAACGCCATCAACACGAGCAAAAAGATGACCGTGACGAGCAACACCACGCCGGTCTGCTTGACCACCTTGCCGAACGACGGCCAGGTAACCTTCTTTAGCTCGGAGAAAAAGTCCTTGAACCAGCGGCGAACTTTGCCGGGCTCCTTTCTCTTCTTCTCTTTCTTATTGTCCTTGACTTTCTCGTCTGCCATTATTTGGCTTCCTTATGAACGGTGTGCTTCTTGCAAAAACGGCAATACTTTTTGAGCTCGATCCTGTCGGGATCGTTCTTCTTGT
>JAFLVF010000118.1 GCA_022508425.1 Clostridiales bacterium
AATAAGCATAATGGAGCCGTTTATCTTATCCTTAATTTCCTTTATCAGATCCAATACCTGGGCCTGAATCGTCACGTCCAGCGCCGTGGTGGGCTCGTCCGCAACAATCAGTTTGGGATTGCATGCCAGCGCCATGGCTATCATTACGCGCTGACGCATACCGCCCGAAAGCTCGTGCGGGTAGCTCTTGTAAACAATGTCCGGCATAGCGATTCCGACAAGCCCGAGCATTTCCATCGTGCGATTTTTTGCAAGAGTTTTATCAGCGCCGGGAGTATGCAACAATACTACTTCGTCCAACTGATTGCCTATCGTAAACAACGGATTAAGGCTGGTCATGGGCTCCTGGAAAATCATGGCGATTTCCTTACCGCGAATACGCCTCATTGCGTTAGTAGGCATTTTCGTAATGTCAAAGACTTTATCTTCGAGCTCAAATGCGGGGAACCCGTTGCCGTCGCGAGCTTGAACGTTTACCATAATAGGACTTCCGTTCTTATCGAGAACGGGGTTACCTTTTTTATCGAGCTTGGGCGCGGTTTTAATGACCTTTTCGCCGTTCACTTCCTCATACTCCCAAATTGGTATGGGTTTGCCGTCCTCACCCAACTTGTAGTCCTGAGTATTAAACTTGATCGAGCCGTTTACTATCTGACCTTGCGGGGCCTGTACGAGCTGCATTACGGATAGCGAAGTGACCGATTTTCCGCAACCGCTCTCGCCGACTACGCCGACTACCGAGCTTTTGGGGATTTCGAACGAAACGCCGTCCACCGCTTTGGACACACCCGCGTCGGTAAAGAAATAAGTGCACAGGTTGTCTATTTCCAAAATGTTGGAAGGATCTCTCATTGTGGTAAGATATTCGCTTTCGACTACCTTGCGCCGCTTTTGCTTTTCGTACATGCGCGTAGTTCTACGATTATCGCGCGAAATCTTTCTCGCCTCTTTGCCCGAAATATAATGAGGGTCGTCTTTATGAGTGATATGATTATACCAATCTTTAACGCGTTGTTTAAACGATTTATTTTCTGCCATAAGTCACCTACCTCTTCATCTTGGGGTCGAGCGCATCGCGCAACCCGTCGCCGATAAAGTTAAACGCAACAACGGCAAGAATAATAATAATTCCTGCGGGCAACCAGTCGGCAATATAAATTTCCATAATAGTCAAACTCTTGGTCGCAAGACTTACCATTTGTCCGAGCGACGCAACCTCCATAGGCACGCCGAGACCTAAGAAGCTGAGCGACGCTTCGGTAAGAATCGTACTACCCAAGCCGAGCGTCATGGAAACTATAAGCTGCGGCATGACGTTTGGAACAAGATGCTTGAAAATCTTTCGCGCCGAACTGAATCCAAGCGCGTCTGCCGCCACCATATACTCTTGCTCGCGCAAGAAAAGTATTTGACCTCTTACAAGTCGAGCAATGCCCGGCCAGCTCATTAACGTCAACGCGCCCATAAGGAAGTATATTCGCAGATTGGGGTCGACGTTGTTACCGGCGAGAATTGCACCCACTATCAACAATATAGGCAGCGACGGAATACAGTTGAGAATATCGACCAAGCGCATTATAACCATGTCGACCCAGCCTCCGAAGTACCCGGCAAGTCCGCCGAGTATAACGCCGAGCACAGTATAAACCAACACTACAAAGAAGCTGAGTAGTAACGACAATCTGCCGCCGTACATAAGCCTTACAAAAATATCGTAGCCTTGGTTATCCGTTCCGAGCACGTGCAGTGCACGCTCGCCCTTGCTGTTTATGCCGTACGAACCTGCGGCGGCATGACTGTTACACTCAACGGGTTTGGAGTATCCTATCAAATAGTAGATATAGTCGTCGTCCTCGCCGCTTTCCATACCTTCTTTGGAGCTGTCGTCGTTGCCTATGATTTCGGTATCGCGGATAAAGCTGAACTCTTCGCGCTGAGCTTCCGAACGGTCTACTTCCTCGCCGCCCCACGGCACAAACAGAGGACCTAAGAACGAAAACACCAGTACGGCAATAAATACGGAAAGCCCCACGACGGACAAACGCGACCTGAAAAAGCGCTTTATAACAAGCTTAAACGGAGACACAATGCGAACACGATCGGCAAGCGCTTCCTCGCCTTTTGCCTCCGCAGGTTTTGCGACGGGGTCGGAATCGAGCGCGACACTTTCCGCCGCGGCAGCCGTTTGCTCTTGCAATACGGCTTGCGCAACCTCGTCCTTTTCCGTCGGCAAAGTCGCATCGTCGGCAATGGGTGCGCTATCTTCCGCAAGCGCGTCGGACACTGCCGTCTGTTCGAGCTCCGTCGACTCCTTTAAATTGTTTTGCTTATTGTTTGCCATTAGAAATCTTCCCTACTTAGTAATCTTGATGCGCGGATCGACCAACATATACGTTATATCCGACAGCAAAGTACCAATAACGGTAAGTACAGCTATAAACATATTGTAACCCATAACGAAGGGTATATCGCCTTGACTGAGCGCACGGTATGCTATTTGCCCTATTCCGTCAAGCGCGAAAACCTGTTCGAGTATCATCATACCGCCGAACAGACTGGGAATGATGCCCGCGGTCATGGTTACGATAGGGACCATCGTGTTGCGGAACACGTGCTTATATACGACCTTGTGTTCGGAAAGCCCCTTTGCGCGCGCGGTGCGAATGTAATCCTGGTTAAGCACTTCGAGCGTATTGGTACGCGTATGCCGCATAAGCCCGCCTATCGATCCGATAACTATTGCGACCATAGGCAATATCATATGCCACAAGCTGTCCATCAGCTTGCCGAATCCGTTGCCCGTCCAATCTGTCATGGCGTCGTTCAAGCCCTGCATAGGGAACCAACCGAGCTCTATCGCAAAAACGCGTATGAGCAATATGGCAAGGAAGAATCCGGGCAACGATATACCTATCATAGAGAAAATGGACGTGGTATAGTCGATGGCGCCGTACTGCTTTGTAGCGGCTTTAATTCCGAGCGGTATCGCTATAATAAATTGGAGTATGTACGCGATTATAGCCACCGAGAACGAAATCCACATGTGGTCGAAAATAACCGTGCCTACGGGTTGTCCGTAGACAAAAGACACGCCGAAATCGCCCTGCAACGCGCCGCCGAGCCAGGAAAAATACCCCTTGATAATTCCGCCGAAGGAGCTGTCGGCAAGCCCGTACAGCTCCTTAATATGCTGAATCTGCTCGTCGGACAACGTTTTTGCGCCCGATTGTGCCGCCACTACCTTATCCACGTAATCGGCAGGAAGCATTCGCATCAACAAATACAG
>JAFLVF010000119.1 GCA_022508425.1 Clostridiales bacterium
GCTACCTTACCGGCAGGATTTGGAAGCTGTACGTGGGCAAATACATTGAAGTGTCAAATAAAGCCCACGCCACCTTGGCCACGCTCAACTTTATCGACCGCGTCAAGGCACTGCCTGCAAGTCCCACCGCGGCGGACGCGGAGGAGATTGCGGCGCTGCTCCGCATCTACAATATGTTTAACCCCGTGCAGTCATACATTGTTCTCGGCAGGTACGGCGACTATAACGACAACGGCGTCACGATAGACGAGGGCTACTACCGAGTGCTGCTTGAAGGAAAGAACTATTACAGCATACTGACGGCGGCACAAAACAGCCTGCCCGACGCGGTGGTTTCCGCCATGAACGCGGAACTGTACGGAACGGCCGCCACCGCTAAAACCGACTCAATGCACAGTGTTGTGATTGTGCTGTTCGGACTTGCGGCGATTGCGGCAGCAGCCGTGTTTGCGGCAAAAATCAACAAGAGGAGGGGTCGTAAATAATGGAAAACGAAAACGAAAACAAAATCGACAATAAGACCGATATTGTAAGCGACACCGAGCCTAAGGCTACGGCTAAGTCCAAGCCTGCGACAGGTGCAAAGTCCAAGTCTACGACCGGAACAAAGTCCGCGACCGGTGTAAAGTCCAAGTCTGCGACCGGAACAAAGTCTACGACCGGAACAAAGTCCAAGTCTGCGACCGGAACAAAGTCCGCGACCGGAACAAAGTCTTCGTCTACAGCTAAAAAGTCTGCTTCTACGGCCAAACCCAAATCGTCTGCAACCAAATCCAAAACTGCGGATAAGCCCAAGGCCGAAGCCGCAGCCGGGGAGAATTCCGTCGAAGCAAAAGAAGAGGTCGCAGCGGAAACCGCGACCGTGACGGAAACGCCCGAAGTAAAAGAAGAGGTCGCAGTCGAAACCGCGGATATGAGCGAAGCGCCCGAATCCGAACCTGCGGCAGAGGAAGTAGCCGCAGCCGAAAGTCAAGAGAGCGAAACCGCCGAGCAAGAGCCGCAGCCGAAGTCCGAAAAAGCAGCGGAAAGCAAAACCGAAGAAGTCGAGCATGTTGCCGCGGCGGCAACTGCCTCCAAGGCTAAGCCCGCGTCCAAGCTTAAGATATCGGTTATCGGTATTTTGGCAGTGCTTATAGCAGTTGCGGTAATTCTTGTCAGCGTAATACTTTCCTGCCGGGGCAACACAAAGTACACCGTCACCTTTGATACGCGCGGAGGATCGTCTGTTGCCTCGTACAAGCTGGAGGCCGGCGAAAGGATAAACCGTCCGTCCGTAACGCCCAAAAAGGAAATGTTTGTCTTTTACGACTGGTTTACCGATACTAACTTTACAGAAAAATTTACGTTCGGCACCAAGATGCCCAAAAACAACATTACCATTTACGCCGGTTGGATAGGCGAGGCAAGCGTGGAGATCACGCTTGACGCCAACGGCGGAGAGTTTGCCGGCGGCGGCGCCGAGTACAAGCTTTACGGCGACGTCGGCGCTTCGTTTGCGATGCCGTCCGTCAAGCCGACCAAAAGCGGCTATGCCTTCGGCGGTTGGTATACCGATTCCGAATGTACCGAAAGCTACACGTTTACCGTGTATCCTGTGGACAACCTCACGTTGTACGCGTCCTGGGTAAAGGATGCCGCCTATGCCTACGTCTCATATTACGGCAACGGCTTGTTGTTGTCCGAGATGCCGGTATTAAAGAACACGGTGCTGTCGGAGCCCGATATGTTCGGCAGCGACATTATAACCGCCGGATGGTACACCGACGAGGACATGACCGACAGTTATACGTTTGGCGACGTTATCTCGGGCGATATTTCGCTGTACACCACATACTATACCGACGGGTTGCAGATTAAAAACGGCGTTGTAACGGGATATTACGGGAACAGCGCTAACGTAATCGTGCCCAACAAGTACGACGGCACAACGGTGACCGAGATAGGCGCATATGCGTTTTATCGTACGGGCGAGGCGACTAACATAACCTCCGTTTCGCTTCCGTCTACGATCGCGGTAGTTGCGGAGGGCGCGTTCTACGATTGTCAATATCTTGTGGGCGTAGGGCTTACAGAAGGCGTCATTTCCATCGGCGACAACGCATTTTACAAAAACTACCGCCTAAAGACGGTAGGCGATATTTCGTCGGTGATAGAGATAGGCGACGCCGCGTTTATCGGCTGCAAGGTGCTGGGCAATCTTACGCTGTCCACGTCGCTCGAATATCTCGGCGATTACGCCTTTACGGACTGCGCAACCATTACGAGCATGGTCATACCCTCCGCCATTCAGACCGTTCCCGACTATCTGTTCAGCGGCTGCACGGCACTGAAAAATGTGGAATTTTTGTCCGCTCGGCTCGATACGATAGGCACCCATGCGTTTGAAAACTGCAAGGCGCTTGAGCTGGTTACGATAAGAAGCACTATCCCCGCAACAATAGAGGACGAAAACGGCATAAGCACGTTTAACGGCCTCGACAAAGTAAAAATCAAGGTTCATTCGGCGTCGCTGGACTTCTATCGCACCGAATACAGCGACCTTGACTTCGGTACTCTTGCAGACAAGTTTGAAGCTATATAGGTAAGCAAATGAACAAAAAACCCTCTTTTATTCGTAGAAAAGTTCTACTGACAATACTTGCAGTCCTTTCGGTGCTTATGGTGCCGGGACTTATCGCGTGCGGTGACGATCAGTTTACCGAGGACGACGTTATAGCCAAAGGCTATACAATCGCCGTGGTATTTGATTACGGCGGCGGCAAATCCAACGACAAAACGCAGGTAAGGATTCGCTTGAAAGAGGGGAGCAAGGTCCCCAATCCCTCGACGATGGATAAGGACTTGGTGCTGCCCGGTCGTGCCGGATATTCGTTCAGACGCTATTCGCTGGCCAAAGCGGACGCGGACGGCAACCTGCTGCGCGACGAGGACGGCAATCTTATCCCCGAAAGGGCTTGGGATTTTGACAACGACATTCCCAAGGGCGACATAACGCTAATTGCCGAGTGGTGGGAGAACTACCAATTGGTCCTGCACTACGGCGAGAATTACGCACTGACAAAGACCAGGGAAGTGACGCGCAATCCCGACGGCACTCCGACGTCTGTTACCAAATCGGCATTCATCGACGACGACTATACCTTTATAGACTACTTTTACGACAGGTATGGGAACGAGCTTATAGAAAGCGTGCCCATGCCGCTCGAAAACGATCGCTTTGCGGATTCTGCGGACGGCCTGACCCTTGACGTCTGGGGCAAGACGATAAAGGGCGACTACAAGG
>JAFLVF010000012.1 GCA_022508425.1 Clostridiales bacterium
GATAGAGCGTCTGGCTACGGACCAGAAGGTTGGGAGTTCGAGTCTCTTTGGGTGCGCCACGCAAAAAGGATATGCTTTACGGCATATCCTTTTTGCGTGGCGCATTCGTAGCACGAGTAGTGCGGCGTTGAGAGTACAAACACTTGCAATCTTCAAAGAAACGAGTTTATTTCAAATATGCAAAAAGATATTTTGCAGCACTGTTCGTTGCGCTTGCGCTTTAGCGCAAAGCACATCCGCGATTCCGCGGATATTCTCTTTGGGTGGAAGATAAAACGGCTCGGACTTTATGGATATTCTCTTTGGGCGCAATTAAATTTGCCGTTGCGTTTATTATTTTTTTATGGTACAATATAATAAATCACAATTACGGGAAGATAATAGCCGTTAAACTATTGTTACGAAATCGAAAAATCAATCTGTGATTGTGTGATTGTGATATTGTAATTATAATATGTTCGAAAACATTTATTTTCACGGACAATTCCGCACCTATCAGCAGAGCATTCTCGACAGTGCGGACGAATATTTGCAAGACGGACGGATTAACATAGTCGCCGCCCCCGGTAGCGGAAAGACCATTCTCGGTTTGGAGCTTATCCGTAGGCTGCGAGCGCCTTGTATTATCCTGTCGCCTACAACGACAATTCGCAATCAGTGGGGCGAGCGCTTCACGGAAAATTTCTTAGACGGTCAAGATCCGGACGAATACATTTCCTATGCTCTCAACCGTCTGTCGCCTTTGACGTCCGTTACTTATCAAGCTTTGCACGCGGCGATGAAACGCACGCGAGACGCAGAAGAAGGCTTCGATTATACCTCGCTTGATTTAATAGCGGAGGTTAAACGCTACGGCGTAAAAACCGTCTGCTTGGACGAGGCGCATCATCTGCAAAACGAATGGCAGAAAGCCCTTGAAAGTTTTCTATCGGCGCTGGAAGGCGAAATCAAAATTATCGCTCTGACTGCGACGCCGCCTTATGACGCGAAGCCAAGCGAATGGAAACGCTACGTCGGGGTGTGCGGAGAAATCGATGAGGAAATATTCGTCCCCGAGCTTGTGAAACAAGGAACGCTGTGTCCTCATCAAGACTATTTGTATTTTAATTTTCCGACTGCCGCGGAAACCGCAGATTTTCAAGCCTATCACGAGCGGGCGACCGCCGCTACCGACGAGCTGCTGTCGTCAGACATTGTAAAGACGGCGTACGAGCGTATGCTCGGACTTGCCGACGACTATGATTTTCTCTACACGAATACCAAGGAAATAATAGCGTTTCTCGCTTTGTGCACGAGCGTCGGAATAACTGTCGATAAAAAATTCATTAGTGCGCTGACTTCGGGCAAAACGTTGCCTTCAATCAATCCCGAGCTGACGGAGCGTGCCGTAAATTTCCTGCTGAAATGCACGCTCTTGACCGAAGACGAGCGTGAAATATGCGCCGAAATTTTCAAGCGGCACGGCGTGACGGAACGCGGAGAAGTCAGTTTGGGACTAAGCGAAAAACTGAGAAAACGACTCGTTTCTTCCGTCGGAAAGCTTAAAAGCATCGAAGAAATCGTAAAGAGCGAACAAGAAGACAAAAAAGAAGAGTTGCGACTACTCATTCTTACCGATTATATCAGAAAAGAAAACCTCTCCGTTATCGGCACCGATGCAAAACCGGACAGTGTGAGTATCGTTAGCGTTTTTGAAACGGTTCGCCGTACGGGCGCTAATGTCGGCGCACTGTCGGGCAGTCTTGTGATTTTGCCATCCGCCTGCGCCGATATGCTCCGCGCCGAAAAATCCGACTTTGCTTTGACGGCTCTCGGCGACACAGGGTATTCGGCTTATGATTTTCGCGCAAACAACCGTGAAAAGGTGCGTGTAGTAGGAGAGCTGTTCGAGAAAGGTATTATCAACGTGCTTGTGGGAACTAAATCATTGCTGGGCGAGGGGTGGGACGCGCCGTGCGTCAATTCTCTCATTCTCGCAAGCTTCGTGGGAAGCTTCATGCTCTCCAATCAAATGCGCGGACGGGCTATTCGCACGGACAAGAACCAACCGAACAAAACGGCAAATATCTGGCACCTTGTCACCGTCGAGCGCCCGTACCTTTACGCCGACAGCATCAGCGATAAATTATCCCGTCTTGCGAACGAAAACAAAAATGAGCTCGAATCCTTCGATCTCGTAACGGTATCACGCAGGTTTGACTGTTTTGTCGCGCCCAACTACGAAACGGGCGAAATCGAAAGCGGAATATCTCGAGTTACTGTTATGAAGCCGCCGTACGACGAAAGAGGTGTCGCGCGCATAAACCGCGAAATGATTGACCGCTCCCGCAAGAGAGATAAATTAAGAGAAGTTTGGCGCACTGCGGTAAACGATTCCACGCGGCTCAATGAAGTTAGCTTCATGCCCGATGAGAAAAGGATGCCCCCGTTCTTGTTTGAAAATATTGCATTTGCAACATTGCTACTCGCGCTCTTTAGCGGAGGGCTTGTGATTTTTCTCTTTACTTTTATACGTTTCCTTTTTGCCGCAAGCGGTTTGCGGCTTCTCATTGCAATCGTCGCTTTAACGGGTAGCGTGATTGCCTTGGGCTTCTTGCGTTTGTTGCTGGCGGAAAGGATTTTGACGCACTTAAACCCTGTGCGATCGGTGCGCACGCTTGCCAATTGCGTGTTGAAAGCCATGCAGGAAGTGGGGCTTGTGGCCGATGGCGCGCGCGTCAACGTTATAGCGGACGATGAGGGGCTTTACTTTCTAACGGAGCTTTTGAACGCCTCAGTCCACGACCAAAACCTTTTCCATCAAGCAATCAAAGAGCTGTTTTCGCCAATTGAAAATCCGCGGTACTTGTTGATTCCGCGAGGGAAGTTCGGGCGCTACCGCTACCGTTATGCGCTCGCTTGTCCCGAGGCGCTCGGTTCGAAAAACGAATACGCCAAATGCCTTGCAAAACACCTGCAAAAATCTATGGGTAATATCGAGACCGTGTACACGCGCACGGAGCAAGGGCGCAAGCTCATTCTCACTTGCCGCAAGCATTCGTATATTACATACAACTACAACGAACTCTACGGCAGGCGCAAGCATATTTCCCGTTGGGAATAAAGCGGAATTACAGTCGGCAACGAGACAATACAACGAGGTTGCATTTATTGTTTTTTGTGATAAAATACTGTAAATCACCAGGGAGGGATATATTATGCTTTTGAAAGATAAGGTTGCAATAGTTACGGGCGGGACGCGCGGAATAGGCTACGCCATAGTAAAAGAATTTTTGCGCGAGGGCGCGATTGTCGTGCTGTGCGGCTCTCGTCCCGAAACCGCCGACAAAGCGGTGAAAGCACTTAAAGCGGAAAACGACGATTGGAGCGTAAGCGGGATTTCGCCCGACCTTACCGATTACGCTTCGGTCAAAGCGGCGTTCGACGGCGTGGAAAAGCAGTTCGGAAGAATAGACGTGCTTGTCAATAATGCGGGCATGTCTGCAAAAGAACCGTTCAACACGTACACCGAGGCTATGTTCGATTCGGTCATGGACCTTAACCTCAAGGCCGTTTACAACTGCTGCCGCGCCGTCACGGACGGAATGCAGGCCCGCCGAAGTGGGTGCATACTCAATACGAGCAGTATGGTGAGTATTTACGGCCAGCCGTCGGGCATAGCGTACCCGACGAGCAAGTTTGCCGTCAACGGCTTTACGCTGTCGCTTGCGCGCGAGCTCGGCCCGTACGGCATTCGCGTAAACGCCGTCGCGCCCGGCGTAACCAATACCGACATGATGAAGGCGGTGCCCAAACAGTATATCGAGCCGCTCGTCAACAGCATACCGCTAAGGCGCATAGGCGAGCCGGAAGAGGTAGCTAACGCGTTCGTATTCCTCGCAAGCGATAAGGCGAGCTATATCACGGGCGTCGTTTTGAGCGTCGACGGCCTTGCGCGAAATTGAAAATTATGTTGCGATTTCAGTTTTTATGTGTTAGATGAAAATTACGGCTTGTTGCAAATCGTAAAATGATGTTATTTTAATTATATTGCGAAGCTCTTGCAATCCGTCATATAATATGATAAACTTATCAAAAAGGAGATATAGGGGCGAATGAAAATAACAAAAAAAATAATAGTATTGATAGCGGCACTTTTCTGCGCTTTCGGTTTATTCGCTTGCGGAACAGAAGCCGTCGGTAACGACGAGCCGCAAATGGTAGAATTCGAGCATATAACGGTCGACGCCGATACGGTCAACGAGATAAAAACTGCCTTTTACGGAGAGGATAGCGATTATTACACATCGTCGAAATGGGGCTTGGAGATTTACGGCGAATACAACGGTGCTTATGCATTTTACGCTACAGATGCCGCTTCTGCGGCTGTTGTCAGTTGTGAAGTAGTCGACGGTCTTATATTTACGTATAGTTGTGGAATGCCTATGCTCGTTTATAGTGACGGAAATATCATGCGGTTGCAAGAGGCATACGATAGCGGAATATTATCCTACGACGATTTAATAGATTTAAGTGAAAAACACGAAGGCGGTTTATTTTACTACACCGACGAGAGCGATATTGAAGGTTATCATAAAATATAATCTTTGAGGTAAATATGAATAATTTAACGGCTCTATTGGCGGCGGCAACATAGGCGAGCCGGAAGAGGTAGCTAACGCGTTCGTATTCCTCGCGAGCGACAAGGCGAGCTATATCACGGGCGTCGTCTTGAGCGTCGACGGCCTTGCGCGAAATTGATTTTTAACTTTACAATATGAACAATTATCACGCAAAAACCGAGGTTTGTAGCCTCGGTTTTTGCGTTTTATGATAAAGTTACGACAGAGCCTTTTTTGAGGTTTTGGTAGCAGGCGTTGCATATTTCGCAGTCGCGGAGGGCGCGGTGGGAACCTGCCGTGTTTATCCCGTAGTATTCGGCGACGGTGATTTGTTTGTGGTTTGTAAGAAAGGGTAGGGCACGTCTTGCGAGTCTAAGCGTGTCGACAAAGTTGTTGTCGAGCACGAGCCCGTTATGCAGCCAAAGGTTGTCGTACAGAAAGTTTACGTCGAAGTGGACGTTGTGCCCTATCAAAATGTCTTTGCCGATAAACCCGTAAAACGCCGTCATCACAAGCCGTATGTCGGGTGCGTTCTTCGCCATTTCATCGGTTATTCCCGTCAGGTTTGTTATAAACTGGTCTATCGGTTTCGACGGCTTGATCAGGGTGGAGAAGGCGCCGACTATGCTGTCGTTTCGGACTTTGAGCGCGGAAACTTCCAATATTTCGCATACTCCGGACACAAGGCCGTTTGTCTCTATGTCGACGACGGTATAGTCGGACGGAAAAGCGAACAGGCTGTGGCCTTTGAATTTACGTTCCATCGCCGCTTTCCTCTAATTGTGCGCGCAAGCCGAAAGGCACGCTGCGCGGACCGCGCACCGACACTACGCCGTGCTTTTTAAGCGCTTCGACGCCGAACGCGCCTTTATCGTAGGTGTGGAGGCGTTTTATTCGCATCACCTTGTCCATGCGCACGTTCTCGTCGCTGTACTCGTACGGAATGTCTACCTCCACGGCTTCGCATTTGTACATTATGCACGAGTACGGCGATGCGATATACAGATACACGGTGTCGCCGACGTTTATGCGACTGCTTTGCTTCCACAGTATTATATCGTTTTCTGCAAAAGCCCGCTCGATATCGTAGTATTTTGGGTTGGCGGGGACGAGCCAGCTCTTTTGCACGGCTATGGTCGGCCTTTTGCTTTTGCCACCCGCTATTTCGTAGCTGTCGGCGAGAAGCTTGAGCGCCGTGTCTTCGTCGACAGTGCCGTCAAGAAGTACGCTTATCCAATGTTTGCGGTTTAGGTGGTAGGCGGGAAGTATTCCCGGTTTAGTCAACAGCTCGTCGCGCAAAAGCGGATCGCACTTTATATCCAAAACGTCTACGTACTCGTCGCTGTTCAGCCCGAGCTTATTCATCGGCACGTTCATTATTATTGCGTACCACTTCTTGTTGTCCGCACGCCTAAGTACCGAGTACAGCGGAAACGCCGCCCAAAGATGTTCGGGGGACGTGCCGTACTGATTGTCGGCGTATTCGTATATCGTATCGCGCGTCGCGCCCAATGGGATTACCTCTTCTGTAGTTTTCAATTACAGTATAACATACACCGAAATAAAATCAAGTCCCAAAGCAACTATTTTCGTCGTGAATTATTGATATAAACATTTGACAAACTTATATCGTGGGTGATATACTGTTAATACCTTGTAAATAGGTAGGAATTATATGAAGGTTTATGCGGACAATGCGGCGACGCGAAAGATGCGCCCCGCCGCAATCGATACAATGTTAAAGACGACGGAGGAGTATTACGGAAATCCGTCGTCGCTGCACAGTATGGGACAGCGCGCGAAAGAGGTGCTCGAGGACGCGCGTCAGAGCATAGCGAATCTTTTGGGCGCTAATGCAAACGAGATTTATTTTACTTCCGGCGGAAGCGAGGCAGACAACCAAGCTATTTATTCGGCAGTGCACGCGCCCAAGAATAAGGGCAAAAAGCACATCGTTTCGACTGCATTCGAGCACCATGCCGTACTGCACCCGCTCGAAAAGCTTGAGAAAGAGGGATATGAAATTACTCTCCTCGACGTAGGGGAAAAGGGGTTGGTCACGGCCGAGCAGGTTGCTAAGGCCATTCGTCCCGATACCTGTCTTGTAACAGTAATGTACGCCAACAACGAGATAGGCACTATTCAGCCGATTGCGGAGATAGGCGAGGTTTGCCGCGAAAAGGGCGTGCTCTTCCACACCGACGCTGTGCAGGCGGTTGGTCACCTTCCCATAGATTTGTCCAAGATGAAGGTCGACTATCTGTCGTTGTCGGCGCATAAGTTCGGCGGACCGCGCGGGATAGGCGCTCTGTACGCTAGACGCGGCGCTTACGTCGCAACATTCGTGGAGGGCGGGGCGCAGGAGCGCAACAAGCGCGCCGGCACCGAAAACCTGCCGGCAATCGCAGCCATGGCGGTCGCACTCGACGAGGCGGTCAAAAACATGAAGTCGGCTAATACTAAAATTTCCGCCATGCGCGACAGGCTGATTGACGGTTTGAAGAAAATACCGCACTGCGCGCTAAACGGCGATCAAACAAAACGCTTGAGCGGCAACGTCAGCTTTTGCTTCGAGGGCATAGAGGGCGAGTCGCTCCTGTTATGGCTTGACGAGGCGGGGATATGCGCGTCGTCGGGGTCGGCTTGCACGTCGGGCTCACTCGATCCGAGTCACGTTCTGCTCGCTATAGGCAGAGTGCACGACGTGGCGCACGGCTCGCTCCGTCTCACTCTCTCCGAGGACAACACCGACGAAGAAGTAGACTATATGCTCGAAAAAATCCCCGAAGTCGTCGCGTATCTTCGCGGCATATCTCCGGTTTGGCGCGATTTGGTTAACGGTAAACGTCAATATATTCTCTGACGTCTTATGCATCGGACGTAGACGAACTACGTGCTTGCGGCGGCTCAGTCATTTAGGAGGGTCTAAACTCCTTCGCCGCCGCTGCGCCGGTTGTCCGCCTACGCCGCGCCTAAGCCGTCAGTTCCGGCAAATGAAGTGTCGGGCACTTTCAAAAAAGTTTTTAAGGAGGTCATGGTTAATTATGGCTTTGTACAGCGAAAAGGTTATGGACCATTTCAAGAATCCGCGCAACGTCGGCATAATAGAGGACGCCGACGGCGTGGGCGAGGTGGGTAACGCCAAGTGCGGCGATATAATGAAAATCTATCTGCGCATACGCAACGATATAATCGAGGACGTCAAGTTCGAGACTTTCGGTTGCGCTAGCGCAATTGCGAGCAGTTCGATGGCTACCGAGCTCATAAAGGGCAAGCCCATTTCCCAAGCGTTGGAGCTTACCAACAAGGCTGTCGCCGAAGCGCTCGACGGGTTGCCTGCGTACAAACTGCACTGCTCGGTGCTCGCCGAGGAAGCGATTAAAAACGCCATCGTCGACTATTATGAGAAAAACGGCATAGAGTACGACAAGGCAAAGTATGCGCCCGGCAATTGCCCTCATTGCCACGATGACGGTGAGGGCGCTTGACGGTATAATTTGTAAATAAAAAGCCGACGGGGTTTTCACGCTCTGTCGGCTTTTTGTATGTGCAAAATTATTTTAGGAAGAACTTGATGAGATTGTCGTTGCTCTTCTTGTACGGCTGGTATCGCATGGGAAGGTCGATAAAATTCTTCTTGTCGACTATGCTCTTGTAGTGTGTAAACGTTTCGAAGCCCACCTTGCCGTGATATGCGCCCATGCCGCTAGCGCCGAATCCGCCGAACGGTACATGCGGATTGGCGAGGTGTATTACGACGTCGTTTACGCAACCTCCGCCGAAGCCGAGATTGCGCGTAATGCGCTTGATAAACTTTCTATCCGTCGAGAATACGTACAGCGCGAGCGGACTGTCGTGCGACGATACGTACGAAACTATCTCGCGTTCGTCTGTATACGTGACGATGGGTAGTACCGGACCGAAAATTTCTTCGCCCATGACGGCATCGTCAAAAGTGACGTTGTCGAGGACGGTGGGCTCGATCTTGAGTGTGTCGACATTTGACTTGCCGCCGCAGACGATTTTGTTCTCGTCGATTAACCCTTTTATTCGCTCGAAATGCTTAGCATTGACAATCTTGCCGTAGGCGGAGTTGTCGAGCGGGGAAGACCCGAACTGTTTTTGTATCTGCGTTTTGAGTTCTTCGATCAGCTTGCCCTTAACGCTTTCATCGCAAAAAACATAGTCGGGAGCTACGCACGTCTGACCGCAGTTTAGGTATTTTCCCCAAACGATGCGTTTGGCGGCGAGCTTAACGTTTGCAGATTTATCGACTATGCAAGGGCTCTTGCCGCCCAGCTCGAGAGTGACGGGCGTGAGGTTTTCGGCGGCCTTGCCGTAAACGAATTTGCCTATATTCTTACTGCCCGTGAAGAACACGTAGTCGTATTTTTCTTGCCACAGCGCTTCGTTATATTCCTTGCCGTAGACGGCGGCAACGTATTCGCGCGGGAATACGTCATCTATGATTTTCTTGATAACCTCGCTCGTGTTGGGCGCCGACGAACTTGTTTTGAGAACGACGGTGTTGCCCGCGGCCAATGCGTCGACGAGCGGGCCCATTGCGAGCAGGAAAGGATAGTTCCACGGGCTAAGCACCAAAACCGTGCCGTACGGCGAGGGCAGACGGTAGCTCTTGGACGCAAAATGCACGAGCGGCGTTTTTGCGCGCTTTGCTTTGGAAAATTTCTTTACGTGCTTTAGCATGAACGATATTTCGCTCATTACAAGCCCCGTTTCGCACATGTAGCTTTCGCTAGCGCTCTTGCCGAGGTCGGCGTGAAGTGCATTGTGGATGTCATCGAGGTTAGCCTTGATAGCGTTGTACAGCGATGAGAGATATTTCTTTCTGAACTTGACGTCGAGCGTCTTACCGACGGCGAAGAACGCCTTTTGCTCAGTGACTATTTGAGTAAGTTGATTTTCAGACATTTTAAGCTCCTATTTTTTCGTACATTTTAGCGAGTTTCTTTTTGTCCCACAGTACGGGAACGGGGTATAAGGGATTTGCTTCCTTGTCCGCGTAGGCTGAGAGGGCGGGTATGTCCTCTTGTTTGATTTCGTCTATATGCGAGGGTATGCCGAACTTGTCGTTTAGCCGTTCGATTTCGGCTATTATGCGCTCGGCGGCGACGTCTGCCGGCGTGTCCTTGTCCGCAAGAGAGCAAAATACTGCGATTTTCTTTAATTTCTTGTGCGCGTGCTTTCCGTACTCGCTCAAGACAATGGGGAGTATGACTGCGTTGGCAAGCCCGTGCGCGACGTTGTATTTACCGCCGAGCGCGTGCGCCAAGGCGTGCACATAGCCGACGTAGCTCTTGGAAAAGGCGCGCCCCGCAAGGTGCGACGCCATAAGCATGTTCTTTGCCGCGTCGCGGTCACGATAGGTGTAAAACTTTTCAAGATTTTCGAAGATCAGCTTGATAGCGTTTAGCGCGTCGGCGCGCGTTGACTTGTTGCCCGATTTACCTATATACGCTTCGACAGCGTGCGTGAGAGCGTCCATGCCCGTGGTGGACGCCACATGCGGAGGGAGAGAAAGTATCATTTCCTCGTCTAGCACGGCGTACTTGGGTATGAGCGGGAAATCGTTGATAGCATACTTGTGCCGCGTAACCGAATCCACTATGACGCAGGCGAGCGTCGTTTCGCTGCCTGTGCCGGCCGTCGTCGGCACGGCTATGAGAAGGGGGATCTTCTTGCGGACCTTGAGTATTCCGCGCAATTTACCGAGAGTCTTTTTCGGCCGCGCGACGAGTGCACCGACGCCTTTTGCACAGTCTATGGGCGAGCCGCCGCCAAAGGCTATGATGCTGTCGCAACCTTCGTTTTTGTATATCTCTAACGCTTCCGACACGTTGTCCGTCGTCGGGTTGGCAACGACGTTGTCATATACGGCGTAGCTCATTCCTTTTTCTTTCAGCGCGTCTTCCGCTTTTTGAGTAAGGCCGAGAGAGCGCACGGTCTTGTCGGTGACTATGAGCGGTCTTGTTTTCCCGCAGGAAGCGAGAGTAGCCGCGACGTCCTCGGTCTTGTCGATTATCTGGGGGTCTTTGTAGGGGAGAATGGGCAGCGCGCACTTGAAAACCAATTGAAAAGCGCGGCAGTACAGTTTTTTGAAAATGTTCATAGTTGTTTCCTTGCAGATTATTTGGCCGATATTTGTTTGTAGTAGTTGGTCAGGTTGTCGGCAATGGCGTGGAGCGATTGGTAAAATTGTACGCGCTCCTCGTCTGACAACACGGCGCTGCCGGCATTGACCGCCTTTTCGGATTTGTCGGTGATAAAGTCGGCGACCTTCTTGCCTTCGTCGGTAAGGCGAATAACGGCATTGTACGTGTTGAGATCGTACGATACGTACCCTTTGCTCCTCAGCAACGACAACCCGCGCGATATTGCCGCTTTGTCCTCGAACGTCAGCTTGATAAGCTCAGTCGCCCGAAGCCCTTGCGGATTCTCGTTAAGATAGTAAATACACATGACGTGTATGGCCTTAAGCCCGTAGCTCTTCATCTCGTGTACCTTTATCCTATTGACGAGCTTGTTCAGTTTCATTACTGTAATCGTGAAATTTTCGAATACCTTTTCCATGATGACCTTTGCACCTCTTTGTTGATTTGTCAACTATTATACATAAAATTTGTTGAGTGGTCAACTAAATATAGGGGCAAAATCGGAATGTGACCGAATTTTTGCCGAGCGCCGCAGTGCCTATACAAATTTTTTTCGGTTTTTTCCGTAAAACGCTTGACAATGTGGTGTTATACGGCATATACTGTTATTGAACAATTGAATAATTGTTCAACTGTAATAATTTTCGAGTGCGGAGGTCGGTATGGAAGAGCCTATGCTTGAAGAAATAGGCGAGCACGGCGAAACCGTAAATAAGGTTAAGGCGGGAATGCCCGACGAGGATATGTTGGTCGATATAGCCGAATTGTTCAAGGTGTTCGGCGACTCGACTCGCACCAAGATATTGGCGGCGCTGTCCGTATCGGAGTGCTGTGTGTGCTGTCTGTCGTCGGTGCTGAACATGAGCGTGTCGGCGGTGTCGCACCAGCTCCGCATCCTGCGACAGTCCAAGCTCGTCAAGACGAGGCGAGAGGGCAAAGAGATATATTACGCTCTCGACGACGAGCATATAGGCGAGATATTTACTACCGCGCTTGAGCACGTAAAAGAACTCTGACGGCGTATCCATCGCGCGATAGTTCGTCGGCCTTCGCGCCGCCCTCGGTCATTTAGGTCAGACTAAATTCCCGTCGGTCGGCGCTTAGGTGTCTGCTCACCGCGCGCCTAACCCGTCGGAAAAACTTTTAATATTCTATTAGGTGTTTTAATACTGCAAGGGGATAAACATGAAAAAGACTATCAAGGTAAACAATCTGGACTGCGCCAACTGCGCCGCAAAAGCGGAAAAGGCAATAGGCAAGCTTGACGGCGTTAACAGCGCGTCGGTCAACTTTCTCATGCAGAAGATTACGCTCGACGTTGACGATAATAAAGTCGACGACGTTTTGAATGCGGTCAAAAAGACGTGCAAAAAAGTCGTGCCCGAGATGGACATAGTTAAGGTGATATGAGTAAATTACAAAAAAACACCGTACGCATATCGGTTTCGCTCGCTTGTTTTTTTGTTGCGTTCATTTGCTTCAAACTGCTTGGAGGGCGTGCGCCGTTTTGGGCGTGGCTCATAGTTTTCCTATCCGTCTATATAGCGGCGGGCTACGACGTATTTGTTCGCGCCGTCAGGAATATCGCTCACGGCCGAGTGTTTGACGAGCACTTTCTGATGATAGTGGCGACAATAGGCGCGTTTGTTCTCGGCGAGTATGCGGAAGCTGTCGCCGTCATGCTGTTCTATCAGGTGGGCGAGCTATTCCAAAGCTATGCAGTCGGTAAGTCGCGTCGGTCGATTGCCGCGCTTATGAATATTTGCCCGGAGAGTGCGTGTGTCGTCACCGACGGCGGCGAGGAAATTGTTTCGCCCGACGAGGTGGAAGTGGGTAGCTTAATAGTCGTTAGGGCCGGAGAGAAGGTGCCCATCGACGGCATAATCGAAAGCGGATCGGGATATCTCGACTGTTCGGCGTTGACCGGAGAGAGCGAGCCCGTCGCCGTAGCGGCAGGCGACGAAGCGCTGTCGGGCGCAATAAGTACGTCGTCCGTTCTCAACGTACGCACGACTAAGCCGTACGCCGATTCGACGGTGGCTAAGATACTCGACCTCGTCGAGAACGCGTCGTCAAAAAAAGCAAAGACCGAAAACTTTATCACGCGTTTTGCATTAATCTATACGCCGGCGGTGGTGTTTTCCGCGCTCATCCTCGCCATACTTCCGCCGCTGATAATCGGATACAACGCGGGCAGTGTGTGGCGCGAGTGGGTGACGCGCGCGCTTACTTTCCTCGTGGTGTCTTGCCCGTGCGCGCTTGTGATTTCAGTACCGATGTCGTTCTTCGGCGGAATAGGAGCGGCGTCGCGGCGCGGAATATTGGTCAAGGGCGGCAACTATCTCGAGCTTTTGGGCAAGACCGATACCATTGTATTCGACAAGACGGGCACGATAACGGAAGGGAAATTCGCCGTAGTCAATGTGTTCGGCGACAGACGCGAGGTGCTGACAGTCGCGGCGAAGGCCGAGTGCGGGTCGCTGCATCCGATAGCGCAATCGATTACAAGTGCGGCAAGAGAGCAATTCGGCTTCCAATCCGACCGTTGCGATACGACCGAGCTTGCGGGAATGGGGATAGTCGCGAAAACGGACAATGGCCAGGTGCTGTGCGGAAACCGCGCGCTCATGGAAAAATACGGCGTAGACGTAATAGACGCGGTGCCTGTAGGTACCGTCGTGTACGTGGCCGTCGACGGCAAATGTATAGGCGCAATCGATATTGCCGACCGTGTTAAACCGGACTCGACGGAAGCAATCGCTTCGCTCAAAGCGGACGGGATAAAGACGGTCATGCTTACCGGCGACAGGGCGGAGACCGCAGACAGGATAGCGCGCGAAGTGGGAATAGACTCTTCCCGCGCACAACTGTTGCCTGCCGACAAAGTAACGTGTATAGAGAACATTATCGAAGAGCACGGCGGCAAGGGCAAAGTCGCATTCGTCGGCGACGGCATCAACGACGCGCCCGTGCTGTCGAGAAGCGACGTAGGCATCGCCATGGGCGCGCTCGGCAGTGACGCGGCAATCGAGGCGGCGGACATAGTGCTGATGAACGACAAGCTGTCCCAGATAGTCACAGCAAGGCGAATAGCGAAAAAGACTGTGCGCATCGCGCTTCAAAACATAATTTTCGCGCTGTCGGTAAAGGCCGTTATCCTCGTGCTTGCGGCGTGCGGAATAGCTTCGATGTGGCTTGCCGTATTCGGCGACGTCGGCGTTGCGGTAATCGCCATATTGAACGCCATGCGGTGTTTGAGAGTAGGTAAGCGGCAATCTCGCAGTTCTCTTGACTAAAACGTTTATTTATTGTACAATAAACGTATGGTATACTTTACTTCCGATTTGCATTTGGGGCACGCGAATTATAACGTTTTCGGGTTGCGCGGATTTTCGTCGGTCGGGCAAATGGACGAAACGCTCATCGAACGTTGGAACGCGCGCGTAGGCAAGGCCGATACCGTCTATATCCTCGGCGATTTGATCTTCGAGAACAACGGCGAGCCTTTGTCGTACCTGTCGCGGCTGAACGGGCGAAAAAGACTGATTGTCGGTAATCACGACGTCAAGTGGCTGAAAACTCTCGGCATGGCGGAGGTCTCCGCCGACGGCACGGTCGCTTTTTGCAATTACTCGGAATACTTTGACGAGATAGCGCAGTACATGGAGCGAAAGATAGGAGGCACGGTCGTCACGCTCTGTCATTACCCGATGTACGAGTGGAAGAACAGCCGCAAATTCGGATCTGTCAAGAAACTCGGGTTTTGCATACACGGGCATATTCACAACCGTACCGACGATTTCTTTACGCCCATACTCAAGCTGCCGCACGCGCTAAACGCAGGCGTGGATATCAACGGGCTGGCCCCCGCGACATTCGACGAGCTTGTTATCAATAACGAGGCGTTTAAGCTGCAATCGCTTGCCGATCCTCTCGACAGGGCGGAGTATATCGGCGCGAAATATCACATGTACCGGACCGATAAGGCAGGCAAACCTTACATCGCGCATTTGCGCGCCGTTGCCGCTCGGCTCGACGGGAAAACCGAAAAGTGCGTGGCGTTTCTACACGACGTTTTGGAAGATACCGATATCGACGAAAAGCTTCTGGCAGACAACTTTTCGCACGAGATTGTGAGCGCCGTAAAGGCAATGACGCACGAAGCGCAAGTCGATTATTTCGATTATATCGAGAATATTTCGCACAACCCGATTGCAACAAAAGTCAAGCTCGCAGACCTTAAGCACAATATGGATTTGAGCAGGCTTAAGACAGTGACCGACGCAGATATCGCTCGTGTCGAGAAGTACAAGAAAGCGTACGATATCTTGCTCAAGCGCAGTAGCGGGGCTGACTGATATGAAAACATTGTATATTACCGATCTCGACGGCACGATTTTGACCAAAGAACAGACCGTGACCGAATATTCCAAGCGAGTGTTCAACGCCCTCTACGAGCGCGGGACGCTTGTTACTTACGCGACCGCGCGCAGTCTCGAGACGGCGACTGTCGTCACACAGGGCGTAAAGTTCGGCGCGCCGCGCGTCGTGTATAACGGCGCGTTCGTGTTCGGCACCGACGACAAGCCGTTTATATCGCATACATTCGAGGGCGCGGCGCACGGCGTGATCGACACGCTTTTGTCGGGCGGACTTCCGCCCATTGTGTATTCGCTCACAAACGGTGCGGAAAAGTTTTCGTTCGTGCCGAAGCTGTTAAGTAAGGGCGGCAGAATGTTTATCGACACGCGGCTGAACTCGGTGCGCATCAATCCCGTTGATTCTACCGACGCGCTGTACAAAGGCGATATATTCTATCTGCTCTGCATAGACGATAAGGCTAAGCTCTTGCCGTACTACGATATGTATAAAGACGAGTTTCATTGCGTGCTGTCCGTCGAACCGTACACACACAACGATTGGCTGGAAATCATGCCGCGAGCGGCGACGAAAGCAAATGCGATAAGAGAGCTGAAAGCTAAGCTGAACTGCCGATTGGTGGCGTTCGGCGACGGGAAGAACGATATCGACATGTTCCTCGCCGCCGACGAGTGCTACGCCGTGGAAAACGCCGTGCCCGAGCTGAAAGAGATAGCAACCGCCGTCATCGGCAAGAACACCGACGACGCCGTCGCCAAATGGCTGGAGAAGAATGAGCCACTAAAGTGATTAAGATAAAATATAAGAATTAGGGAGCGCCTGCAACGCTATTTAATTTATATGCGGGCGCACTTGCGTCCCGGATTCTTCGCTTTTGCTCGGAATGACACCATTAAACCAACCGTGTCATTCTGAGGCCAACGGCCGAAGAATCTAGGCGGCTTTGCCGCCGCACGCTCGCCGTAAGGCGAATTTCGTTGTATCACCGATGTGACAAAAAAATTCCCGACCGTAAAAGCTTATCGGTCGGGAATAAATATAGTAAAGCTGTTGAATTTTCCTAATTAGTCCGGTAAAATATTTGACTCGGAAACATTCGGTTGCCTTACATATTATATAGTGTGCCGATTGTCGGCCGATTATTCGCAACTATCCAAAATAATCGTAATTTTTTTCAAAAAAACTTCCGATCGGCACTAACCTTTCGGAAGTAATTTCGTAAAGCTTTATTTCTTCGGCGTATAAGAAATTTTCTTTACAACTGTATTATGTGTAGTGTAAATACTTTTATGCACGAAAAAATCCCGAGCGTTTACGCGCGGGATTTTTGATGGATTATTGATTACGCTTTCTTAGCCGGCTTTTTTGCCGCGTCTGCCGCCTCGGTCGGGGCAGGGGGCGCGCTGTCGTCCACCTTGCCGAGATATTGGGGAAGCTCCATGCCGTTCATCTTGAACAACTCGTTGAGCGGCGGCACCGCGCCGAGCATGCCGGACAGGAAGTTTGCCGTCGTCGGCTTGCCGTTTTGCATGCTGTCCCAAACGGTGACCTTGTCGATCTTGAGGTTTTTTATCGCCTCGACCTGCATCGATACGAGGTCTGTCATCTTGTCGGCAATCAGCATCTTGACAGCGTCGTCGCTCTTGCCGCCCGCCGCCGCTATTATCTTGCCGAAGCCTTCCGCTTGCTTGGACAGTATTTCCAGCTGACCTTTAGCTTCCGCCACGCGCATTGCGTACGCCGCGTCCGCTTCGCCTTGCGCTTTCCTTCTGATGCGCTCGGCTTCCGCTTCCGCTTCGATTTCGGCTTTCTGCTTTTGAATCTCGGCGTTGACGAGTACGTCCGCTTCGAGCGTTGCGCGCTCGCGCTTTGCGCGCATGATTTCCGCTTGCTGTTCGGCCTTGTACGCTTCCTCGTTGGCGCGCGCTTCGGCGATGAACTCCGCCGATTGTGCGGCGCGGTTTGCGTCCGCTTCCGCCTCGCGCAGTTTCGCGTTGGATTGGCTGATCAGTATCTTGGACGCGTTCTCTCCCTCGATTGCCTTGGAATTGGCATTGGCGACCTTGATGCGCATTTCGGTGTTGGCGGTCGCTTCGCCGATCGAACCCTCGCGGTCTTTCTCGGCAACCGATATCTTCGCGTCGTTGCGCGCCTTTGCCGCCGCCTCTTTGCCGAGCGCTTCGATATAGCCCGACTCGTCGTTGATATCCGTAACGTTGACGTTTATAAGACGAAGACCGATCTTTTTGAGCTCGCCCTCGACGTTGAGCGATACGGCGTCGAGGAATTTGTCGCGGTTGGTGTTGATTTCCTCGATGTCCATCGTAGCGATAATCAAGCGCAACTGACCGAATATGATATCTTCGGCGAGGCGCTGTATCTCATTGATGGGCAGACTCCTAAGCCGTTCCGCGGCGTTTTGCATGACGCCGGGCTCTGTCGAGATAGCGACGGTGAAGCGCGACGGCACGTCTATACGAATGTTTTGGCGCGAGAGCGCGTTCTTCAAGTCGATCTGGATGGAAATGGGCGCCAGGTCGAGAAAGCTGTAGCCCTGTATGAACGGAATGATAAACGCCGCGCCGCCGTGTATACATTTTGCGGATCTGGTAGTGCCGTCCGAGGACTTGCCGACTCGACCGTAAATGACCATGACTTTGTCCGACGGGCATTTCTTGTACCTGGTTGCGAGTATCACGACGAGCATGATCAAAAGTATGACGCCCGCAATGACCCCGCCGACAATGCCGCCGACTGCGCCGCTTGATAGAGATAGTACTGACATGTTCTTGCCTCCTTAATAGAGCTCTTATACAAGTTTGTGCACCAATCTTGCTGTAAATTTCAGCGCTATGTTCGTCTACGTGTCGCGGACGTACCGCTACGAGTACGACCACGTTACGTATCCTGCCTATCGCAGAAATTTTCTTTCGCTACTTGGCGCGTCGCTTGTGACGAGTCTCTTAATATACTTTTTAATATTCTCACTCTTCCGTGATTGTAATATTCGGTTTTTTGAGTCGCTCCACGAGCAGGATGTTGCCGCCGACATGGGCTTTTATCTTTATTTCGGCGCCCGTGGGGATTGCTTCGTCGCAGTCCGTGATAGCTTCGTATTCGGCGTACCGTTCTTGCACGAGAACGTTGACCTTGCCTTTGCCGGAGCGCGAGGGCGGGATAGTGAGGTAAACCGATCCGGCTTTACCCACGGCGTTGCCGGGATTGATGTTGCCGCTCGACTGTAGTTTCTCCATGCCGACGAGCGCGCCCGCCATACCGCACGACGCCGCAAACCCGAACGCCACGGCAATCAGTACCGCGAAGTACCAGTCGACGAAGAATGCGAACGTGTAGCACATCCAGCTCCCTATGGCGAGAAAGGCGAGTATGGATCGCAGCGAAATCAATTTCAGTCCGAAGGGCAGTATCGAAGAGTACGATTGTTGCGGAACGTCCGCACCGTCAACGTCGAAGTCTCCGCCTATGTCGGAAATACCTCCGTCGCCCGGCAGACCGCCGATATCGCTCGCGCCGCCTACGTCGCCGTCCAAACTTATGTCACCCGACGTATCGACGGTTGCGTCCGAGAAATCGCCGTCGGAGCCGCTGTCGACATTGCCTATCAGCATGAGAATTATCTGTACAACCAAGATTGCGGTCACGGCGCACGCCATGACGAAAGTCACTTGCTGTAATACCGACAACGAGTTCCACCACATAGTACCACACCTCCGTTAGTATGTCTAAATTATACACCAATCGGATGACGTTGTCAATATCGGGAATGCCTCCGCCGCCCGATTTAATGTGATTTTAATTTTCCTAATGAGTTTTTAATTTTCGTCCCGATTTGGTCGGTTTGACAGAAACATGTATGTTTGGTATAATAATAATGTTGTGGAACAGGTGAGCAAGAAGAGTATATCGCGCATGATAAAGCGCGGGCGGAAGTCCTCCGTCACGGTGAGATACGCACTGCCGCGAGTGTATTTCGTACTCGGCGCCGTCATTTGCGGCCTTGTCGCGACATTTCTCATGATGAACGTAATCCGCCAAAATCCCAAGACCGCAGAGTTTTGGACGGCGCACATCGAGCGCGGATACGAGCACGTAGTCGGCGTTCTTACGTCCTGGATACCGGTGTCCGTATTCGAGCTGTTCTTTTGCATAATGATAGGAAGCGGAATATTCCTGCTCGTAAGGCTGGTCGTCAATCTGTGCCGCGCGAACTTTACACGCATACTTTTGGGCGCGCTGTCACTCGGCACAGCCGCTATGTATATATTAAATATGTATATGCTGTCGATGGGCTTTGGGTATTTCCGCGCAGATATGCCGATAGCGCAGGCGGGCGCGGATTATGAGGCGGAGCGTGTGGCGACGGTTGCGCGGTATTTCCTCGACGATTACAACAATCTGTCGCGAACGCTCAAGCGCGACGGCAACGGCGAGGTGGTTTTGCCTTACAGCTACCGCGAGCTGTCCAAAATAATGCAACAAGAATACGCCCGACTCGGCGGCGACTATTTCTTCTCATACACGCCAAAAGGCAAGCCCATAATAAACAGCTATGTTTTGTCCGCTTTGAGTATAACGGGCATAACATTCCTGCCCGTCGGCGAATCGACGATAAACATCGCCGCGCCCAAAACGTACGGCACGTTCACGCTCGCGCACGAGCTCGCGCACGCGAAAGGCGTTCAGCGCGAGGGCGACGCCAATTTGATAGCGCAGTACATCCTCGTTTCGTCGGACAACGACTATCTTCGTTACTGCGGATATTTTGCGTCCATGAACAACCTGTTGGCGGCGGTCGAGCTTGCCGGCGACGGTGACGAATACCGTCGGCTCGTAGCCGACATAGACGCGCTTGTGCGCGTGGAAAAGCGTTACGATTACGAGTACTGGACGGCACAGCCGGACATTGTGGGCGAGATAAGCGAGTTTTTCAATAATCTGTATCTGATGTTTAACGGCGCGGACAACGGCACGGGCAGTTACGACGACGGCGAGCAGATGGAGGTCATACCGCCGCCCGTCAACCCCGACACCGGCGAGGTTTTGCCCGACCCCGACACGGGCGAGCCGCAAAAGCCAAAGCCCGTGTACTCGGCGTTGCAGAAAATGTATTTCGCGGTGTACGAGAGTAAGTTCGGCGCCTAAGCGTGCAAGGTCCGGCGGGCTGACATACTAATGCGACGCGCTCTCATTTGCGCTATAATCGCCGCTTTTTGTCGTTTATGGGCCGAAAATTTTGGAATATGCTTGCATTCGGCGAAACGGTGTAGTATAATTTAACAGAATAAAAATTGTAAAGGACGAGATTTTATGAATACCAAGACGGTCAAATTTTACGAGATAGTGAGCGAGTTTTTCGCGTCCGACATTCTCAAGAAAGCGGCGGTAGACAAGTATTTCGGCGCTATGCTCAAGCACGACTATTCCTCCGCAGAAGATCTTTGGGAATTTATGCTCATTCGTAACGACGCCGATCTCAAAAACTCGGCCGTCGCAGCGCTGTACGTCGACCGCGCATTCGAGCTGTTCTACGGTGCGGCCGAGCAACGTGCGCTCAAGACGGTCGTCGACCGTCCTGTCGTAATGCGCGCGGTGTTCTCCTTCTCGCCGTCGATTACAGACGGAGAGCTGTTCGCTTTGCCCGTCAATCTTCTCGTCTCGGGTAAGACGGACACTGTCGACGCAATATTCAAGCTGATAGCCAAGAACGAGGCCATGAAACCGTCGTTCGGGCAGTATATGATCAATTTCCTCGACCGCTTCTTTATCGAAATGATGAAAAAGAGCACTCAAAGAAAGGTCAAATTGAGCACCAAACAGTCGTCGCTACTTCTTTCGACAGTGCAAAAAGTCAAAGGAGACGAGAAGGCTATGCTGGTGCAGAGGGTGAAAGAAGTCATCTGACCCGTATTCATCGCGCGCTTGACGGCGAATGTATCGCGTGATACGGGCTACGTGCTCCTCGGCAGTCGGTCATGTAGGTTTGACTAAACTCCCGTCGCGCCTCGTCGCCTGTTGCCCGTCTGACGCGTACCTACGCCGTCAGCACGGAGCGCCGCAAGGCGTTAAGATAAAAGATAAGAAATAAGAGATAAAAATTATTGACCGCTACGCGGTGATTAAAAATAGCGCCGAAGGCGCTCCTAAATTATTATCTCTTATCTATTCATTATTCATTTAGGTGCGAAGCACCGCTTCGGAGGAAGATTATGAGAAGGACTAAAATCGTTTGTACGCTCGGTCCGTCGACCGACGACTATACCGTGCTCAAGGCAATGGCGCGCGCAGGAATGAACGTTGCGCGGCTCAATTTCTCGCACGGCAATTACGACGAACACCGTCGGCGCATAGATATGGTCAAGCGGGTGAGAAAGGAATTGGCTCTGCCAATTGCCATTCTTCTCGACACCAAAGGTCCCGAGATACGCGTCAAGACGTTCAAAGACGGCAAGGTCAATCTCAAAAAGGGCAATAAGTTTACGTTTACCACGCGCGAGATAGAGGGCGACGAAAACGCCGTCTCAGTGACGTACGAGGATTTGCCCAAGTATGTACATAAAGGCGCGCGCATACTCGTCAACGACGGGTTGATCGAGCTAATCGTCGAGTCCGTCAATTCGACCGATATCGTGACGACCGTCAAGAACAACGGCGTTTTGTCAAACCGCAAGAGCATGAATCTGCCCGACACGCCCATCGATATGCCGTACCTATCCGATACGGACAGGGCGGATATAGAGTTCGGCTTGGAGCAGGACGTCGATTATATCGCCATGAGCTTTGTGCGGTCGGTAGAGGACGTCAGGATAATCAAGCGACTGCTCAACGAGCACAACAAGAACGAAGTTCAGCTCATAGCTAAGATAGAAAACCGCTCTGGCGTCGACAATATCGCGTCCATTATCGACGAGTGCGACGGCGCAATGGTGGCGCGCGGTGATATGGGCGTTGAAATTCCGTTCGAGGAATTGCCCGGCATTCAAAAGGACATGATCACGCGGTGCTACCGCAGCGGCAAGAAGGTCATCACGGCGACGCAAATGCTCGAGTCAATGATTACCAATCCGCGCCCCACGCGCGCAGAGGTTTCGGACGTGGCCAACGCCATCTATGACGGCACGACGGCAATCATGCTGTCGGGCGAGACGGCGGCCGGCGCGTATCCCGTCGAGGCGGTCGCGACCATGGCCAAGATTGCCGAGAATGCGGAGAGCGATATCAATTACAAGAAGCGGTTTAACGCGCTCGATCCGTCTATCAAGACGATTACCGACGCCGTGTCGCACAGCACTTGCGCGGCGGCGTTCGACCTCGACGCGAAAGCGATTATCGCCGTTTCGCGCTCGGGATACACTGCGCGCAAGATTTCCCGATTCCGCCCGGCGGCGCCCATCATTGCGGCGACAACGTCCGAAAAGGCGTACAACCAGCTCGCCATGAACTGGGGCGTTGCGCCGACAATCAGCAAGATGCAAGAGTCGTCCGACGAATTGTTCCGCCACGCCATCAACTGCGCGCTTAATACCGGGCTTGTGTCAGAGGACGATCTCGTAATAATTGCGGCGGGTGTGCCCGTGGGTGTGTCCGGCAACACAAACACCATGCGTATCGAGTACGTCAAAAAGTTTTAGTCAATACTCGTATCGGTTATCATTATGGACAACGAAAAAAAGAATATTCTAATAGTCGAGGACGAATCTCAGATTTCGCGCTTCCTGCAACTTGAGCTTGAGCACGAGGGCTATGAATGCAAGGTTGTCGCCGACGGCAGGGAAGCCCTGTCCGTCGCGCTCGACAGTGATTTCGACCTCATCATACTCGACGTCATGCTCCCGTCACTAAACGGCATAGAGGTTTTGCGACGGCTCAGACAGGACAAGCAGACGCCGGTCATTATTCTGACTGCGCGCGACCAGGTCGTCGACAAGGTGACAGGGCTCGACATAGGCGCCAACGACTATATGACCAAGCCGTTCGCGATAGAAGAGCTGTTGGCGCGCATACGCCTGCACACAAAGCGCGCGGCAACCCCCGCCGTCGTCATTTCGTGCGGCAAGCTGTCTATCAATCCCGAAGCGCGCGTCGCAACTTACGACGGGCGCCCCATCGACCTTACCAAAAAAGAATTCGACTTGCTGGAATACCTTATGCGCAACCGCAACATCGTCGTCGGCAGAGAAAAACTCTTGGACGCGGTGTGGGGGTTTGATTTTTACGGCAGTACCAACGTCGTCGACGTGTATGTTAGATATCTTCGTTCCAAGATAGACGACGTTTACGGCGTGACTGTGATAGAAACTGTGCGCGGCGCGGGCTACGTCATAAGATGAGCGAGGAAGTGGAAAAGGACGCTTCGGGCGAAGTTGCACCCACCGCCGCTATAGCTTCCGATCAGGAAAAGAAAGAGGCGGTGCGCGACACTCTCAACGAGCTGAAGAGCGAGGCGGTGCATGAGAAAAAGGTTAAACGCACTCCGTCCGAAACGGTATTTCTGATTGTAAAGATAATTTTCTTTCCCGTTACGCTCATTGCAATGGGCGTGAGGAAATTTTTCAAGCATTTCAAGGTGGGAATCACGGCGAAAACGACCATAGTCTTTACCGCCGTTTTCGGCTTGATGCTAATCGGATTTGCGGCGTTTACGCTTGCGAGCATAGGAAATTTGTTGAAAAGCGGCGGCAACATAACCGACGCTTATATGAAAAGGCTGATAATTACTTCGTCGGTGCTTGTTGCAGTGTTTATCGTGCTCGGAAGCGTGCTCGGCGGCATGACGAGCAGGTATATGATAAGCCCGGTAAGCAAGATGACCGAGCGCATCAAGCAGATAACCGAGGAGAATATCTCGTCGGCACAGCTCGACCCCGTCGACTCTCAAGACGAGCTGATGGAGCTTACCGACCGAATTAACGCCATGCTCGAGTCGCTGAAAGACGCGTTCGAGCGACAGGAAAACTTCGTGTCCGACGCGTCGCACGAGCTGAAAACTCCGCTGTCCGTCATCGCAGGCTACGCCAATCTTTTGCGGCGGTGGGGCAAGGACGATCCGCAGATTCTCAACGAGAGTGTGGAAGCGATTACGCGCGAGAGCGAAAACATGAAGCGCATAGTCGATCAACTGTTGTGGCTTGCCAAGCTGGGCGACTTCGCGCTCAACAATTCCATATTCAACCTCTACGAAACGGTGGAAGATATAGTCGACGGCTACAAGACTGTCAACATCAAGCACGAAATCACACTCGACGGCGATCCGTCGATCACGCTGAACACCGACAAAAATCTGATGACCGAAGCCGTGCGCACGCTTGTAGACAATGCTATCAAGTACACGCCCGCCGCCACAGGCAAAATCGATATACGAGTGGCGCGCGTCGACGGCCACGTCGAGCTGTCCATAACGGACAACGGAATAGGTATATCGGAAGCGGACGCGGCGCACGTGTTCGAGCGGTTCTACCGCTGTGACAAGGTGCGCGGCCGCGAGTCCGGTTCGAGCGGGCTGGGGCTGACGATATGCAAATCCATCGTCGAGATGATGGGCGGCAATATCACGCTCAAGTCCAAGCTCGGCGAGGGCAGTACGTTTACCATAACACTATATTAGACTGTCGCAAAATACAAGTATGCGCGGAGATGATAGCGCATATATTGTATTGTATGGACAAGTCGTTGGAAATTATTTTGACCGTGGTCGCCGCGCTGATTATCACCGTGGTCGTCGTGTGGGTGACGAGGCAGAAGATGCGCGGCGCGACGAGACTGATTGCTAACACATTGTCGGGCGGCATACTCATCGCAGGGCTGTCCGCGCTCAACATAATCGTGCTTCCGTTCAATCTCTTGAATGTTCTATTGGTCGGCGTGCTCGGCTTGCCCGGCGCCGGGGTGGTGGCCGCCGCCGCGATTCTATTGTAAGCCGCGCTTAATATTTGCGAACATGCGGGCAAGTTAAAAATACTTGACCGCATATTTGTTTTGTGGTAGAATGTGCGCATAGAAAAAGCCTAAACAAGAGGACATCATGGCGGATAACAAAGACAAGTTTGTAAATCAGATAGCGGACATCGACGCCGACTATACGCAGTGGTACACCGACGTTTGCCTCAAGGCCGAACTGTGCGATTACGGCCCGGTCAAGGGCACGATGGTTTTTCGTCCGTACGGCTACGCGATATGGGAAAACTTACAGGCCGAAGCGGACAAGAGATTCAAAGCCCACGGCGTGAAAAACGCGTATTTTCCTATGCTGATACCGCTGTCATTCCTCATGCGCGAGGCAGAACACGTCGAAGGGTTTGCGCCCGAGGTGGCGACTGTTACGCACGTCGGCGAAACGGAGCTTAGCGAAAAGCTGGTGCTTCGCCCGACGTCGGAGACGGTGATAGGCAATATGTACAGCAAGTGGATAGGCTCGTACCGCGACCTGCCGCTTAAACTAAATCAGTGGGCTAACGTCGTCAGATGGGAAAAAACGACGCGGCCTTTCTTGCGTACGAGCGAATTCCTGTGGCAGGAGGGACACACCGCGTTTGCGACTGCCGAAGAAGCGAACAACGACGCGCTCGAAATGCTCGACGTGTACAGCGAGATTGCGCGCGACGTACTTGCGCTTCCCGTATTTACCGGCAAGAAAACGGAGCGCGAGAAGTTTGCGGGCGCTGTCGCAACATACGGCATGGAAGCGATGATGCGCGACGGCAAGAGCCTTCAAGCGGGTACCACTCACTACCTCGGCGAAAACTTTGCCAAAGCCTTCGACATTAAATTTTTGGACAAAGACGGCACGCATAAGTACGCGTATCAAGCGAGCTGGGGAATATCCACAAGGCTAATCGGCGCTATAATCATGGCGCACGGCGACTCGCGCGGTCTGAGACTGCCGCCCGTCGTGGCCCCCGTTCAAGCCGTTGTAGTGCCTATCGGCGCGACCAAGAACGAAAAAGTGGGCGTAGCATCCCGCGAAATATACGACAAACTCATAGCGGCGGGCGTGCGCGCGGAGCTCGACGAGCGCGACCTTTCACCCGGATTTAAGTTCAACCATTGGGAACTTCGCGGCGTACCCGTTCGCGTAGAGCTCGGCGGCCGCGACCTCGAGGCCGGGGTAGTCACCTTGTGCCGCAGAGATACGGGCGAGAAAATGACTGTCGCTATGGATAGCGCTACGGATACCGTAGTAAAGTTGATGGACGAGATAATGAACGGACTGTACGCATCTGCCGACAGCTTCAACAAAGCGCACGTCGTCGAGGTGAAAAATATGGACGAAATGAGCGCGGCGCTCGACGGCGGCAACTTCTGCGACGCATACTGGTGCGGCGATGAGAACTGCGAGGTCGAGATCAAGCAAAAATACGCGGCGACGGCGCGCGTGTTCCACGCCGACCAAACCGGCGCGGATAAGCATAAGTGCGTGTGCTGCGGCAAGAAGGCCAAGCACAGAATTTACTTTGCAAGGGCATATTGAGATAAAACAGGATAGGGCGTAACAAATAAAATTGAAAACAGACCGTAGCGTGTAAAGCTACGGTCTGTTTGTTTGTCATGTAATCTATATCATATCTTTTGGAATTTGCCGTCTTTCTTGTGGACGACGAGCTGGGCGTGGAGCCTGCGCGCAAGGTCCTTTGCAATGACCAATGCTTCTTGCTTGGTGCCGAGGCGGCGGTACGTTCTGTCGGTATCCGAGCGCAAGACAATCCAATTGTTCTTGGCGCGGTCGAACTTGAGCGTAACCTTGATTGCCGAGTTCTCGTCGCCGTAATCGTCGTAATACTCGTCGTATTCGTCGTCATCGTCTTCTTCGACGACTTTGGGTGCCGGTTTGACTTCTTTGACGGGCTTTGTTTCTTTTGCCGCCTTGGTAGCGGTGGTTTCTGCCGCCGCGCTCTTCTTGGCGGTCGACTTGGTCTCGGTCGGGGTGGTTGCGGCGAGCTTTTGCTGTAAAGCCTGCGCTTTGATTTGGGCGTTTTCGGCTTTGAGCTTGTTGATTTCGTTTTCTTGCTCGCGCGTCGTTTGATTGAGCTCGTTTATCTGGCGGTACAAATCTTTGTTGATTGTGCCTGCGCTCGCATTGGACTGTTCAAGCATGGAGGAAAGCGCGTTAATGCGGTTTTGCTTTTCCTTGTTGCTGTCCTCGAGCACTTCTATTGTGTGCTTTTGCTCGTCTACGCGTGCCGACAATACGCGCGCGGCTGTCTGTGCCTCGTCGAGCTTGGCGGAATTGTCGCCTTGTCCGACTTCGGCTATCACTTCGGCGCGAATTTTTTCACGAAGCGCCGCCTCGTCAACTTCGGACTTTGACCCGTCGTCGGCTTTGGCCGAAAGTTCTTTTATCTTTTTCTTGTTCTTGGAATGTCCCACGCCTGCGATTATGAACGTGATGATGAGTATGACAAGAAGCGCCGCGGCTACAATCAGCCACAGACTGAAATATTCCACAGTCCACGTTCCGAGCGTATCGACAACCCATTCGTTGATGTTGTTTACAAATTCACTCATTGTTTCCTCCGTATAGGTGTATAATTACTTGCAATATTATACCATTGATTTGTATGCTTGTCAAGAGGTGTAAGAAATTTATAGGCATATGTTATTTCGCCGATTGACATTTGTTGCGCATTACTCTATAATGTATACGATTGAGAGGGTATAGATTATGTTACGAACAGTTTCGTCAGAAAGCGTCACGGAAGGACATCCCGACAAGGTCTGCGATTATATCGCCGACTCCATACTCGACGCGGCGTTGTCGCTCGATCCCGACAGCCGCATAGCCTGTGAGGTGAGTTGCGCTACGGGGCTTTGCGTCGTGCTCGGAGAGTTCACGACCAAGTCTGACTTTATAGACGTCCAGCACATAGCGCGCGAGGCGATAAGGGAGGTGGGTTATACCGATCCCTCGCTCGGCTTTGACGCGTCGAACTGCGCGGTGCTCAATTGTATCAACGGCCAGTCGCCCGATATCGCAATGGGCGTCGACAATCCCGTCGATATTTCGACCGACCCGTTTGACAAAATCGGTGCCGGCGATCAAGGCATGATGTTCGGCTATGCGTGCTCGGAGACAGAGCAGTTGATGCCCATGCCCATCACGCTCGCGCACGGTCTGACAAAACGGCTTAGCGACGTGCGCAAATCGGGTGAGCTCGATTTCTTGCGCCCCGACGGCAAGGCGATGGTGTCACTCGACTACGACGGTGGCGTTGTCAAAAAAGTCAAGACGGTGGTCGTGTCCGCACAGCATGTGGAAAACGTTTCGGACAAAACGCTCAAAGACGGCATAATCGAGTGCGTTATAAAAAAAGTCGTGCCGGCAAAACTACTGAACGGCGCGGAAATATTGATAAATCCTACGGGTAGGTTTGTCGTCGGCGGGCCCAAGGGCGATACGGGCGTTACGGGCCGAAAAATCATCGTCGACACCTACGGCGGCGCGATTCCGCACGGCGGCGGCGCATTTTCGGGCAAGGACGCGAGCAAGGTAGACAGGTCCGCTTCGTACTACGCGCGTTACGTGTGCAAGAACATCATAGGCGCAAAGCTGTGCGACAAGGTGATGTTGCAGGTGGGCTACGCGATAGGTAAGGCGCGCCCTGTGTCGCTGTTTGTCGACACGTTCGGCACGGGCGACGACGAGAAGATTCGTAAAGCGGTAGAACGCGTGTTCGATTTCCGTCCCGCCGCCATTATCGACAAGTTGGGCTTGAAAGCGCCGATATACCGTCGCACTACAAACTACGGTCATTTCGGAAAATCGGATTTGCCGTGGGAACAACTCGACGCAGTAGAAGCGCTGAAGAGCGTGTATTGATATCTTGGCAGTTTGATTGTAATATTCGGAGTGTTAGAAAGGTAATTTATTTTGGACAATATAGACGGAGTTGTGGAAGAGATTGTTTTCCGCAACGACGACAACGGATATACGGTGCTCGAGCTCGACGCGGACGGCAGTCCGATAACGGTTGCCGGCAACCTGCCGCAGGTCGCGCCCGGGGACTGCTTGGAATTGGAGGGGGAGTTTGTTCTCCATCCGCGCTTTGGCACGCAGTTCAAAGCAGTTCGCGCGTCGGTCGCTCAACCGCGCACGATTTACGGCATCATCAAGTTTCTCGGCTCGGGTCTTATCGAAGGGTGCGGCGAAAAAACGGCGTCGCGCATAGTCGAAAAGTTCGGGCTCGACACGATCGAGGTTATTGAAAAAACGCCAGACCGCCTTGTCGAAGTGCGCGGCATAAGCCCGGCCAAGGCGCAGAAGATATCGGACGCGTTTAACTCGGTGCGCAATCAGCGCGAGGCGGTAATGTTTCTCGCCGGCTTCGGCGTGACCGTCAATCTCGCCATGAAGCTGTACAACATCTACGGCGCAAGCACCGTTTCGACAGTCAAAACCAATCCGTACGTACTGGTCGAGGACGTGGACGGCATAGGTTTTCTTACCGCCGACAAGATAGCGCGGGCGATGGGACTGAAAGACGACGACCCGTTTAGGATACGCGCAGGTATTTCGTACTCGCTTAAAACCGCGTGCGAGAAAGAGGGCAATACCTACCTTCCGCGCGAGCGGCTTGAAAAAGATACATTCCGTTTGCTTGGGCTGGACAGCGAGAAATATATGCCTGTGTTCGATTCGTCGCTCGAGTGGTTGCTCTTGGCGCGAAAGGTCGTATATCCGTTTGACGGCGCGATAATGGACAGTCTGTATTACCATACCGAGCACTCTGTCGCCGCCAAGATAGTCAGGCGTATAGACGAGGTCGGAATGCTTCCGCCGCCCGATATAACGGAGCTAATCGACAGGTTTGAAACGACGCACGGCATAACCCTGCACTCTAAACAGCGCGAGGCGGTGAAAAACGCAGTCGGTTCCGCCGTGTCGGTGATAACGGGCGGACCGGGCACCGGCAAGACAACTATAATCAACTGCATTCTATTCGTCCTCGACGCGATGAACGTAAGTTCCATTCTTCTCGCGCCGACAGGTCGGGCGGCAAAGCGCATAACGGAAGGTTGCGGGCGTGACGCATACACAATACACCGCGCGCTGTTGTCCAACGAGGGCGACAAGTTCAGCGAAAATGCCGTCATCGTCGACGAGTTTTCGATGGTGGATATTTTCCTGTTCAAAATGCTGCTCGGCGCGATGAACGACAACGCAAAACTGATCGTAGTCGGCGACGCCGATCAGCTGCCGTCGGTCGGGGCGGGCAACGTTTTGCGCGACTTGATCGAGAGCGGACTCATTCCTGTGACGCGGCTGGAATTTATCTACCGTCAGTCGGGCAGCAGTCGTATTGCCGTCAACGCTCACGCCATCAACGAGGGGCACATGCCCGAGCTCAAAGCGAAAGACGGCGATTTTTTCTATTTCCCCATGAGAACGCCGGAAGCAATAGCCGATATGACAGTCGAGCTTGCGACTACGCGCATAACCGATTTTTGCGGAATCGAGCCGTCAAAGATACAGGTAATTTCGGCGCTCAAAGCGGGCGTGGCAGGCGTGAACAACTTAAACGCGCGACTACAGCTCGCCCTAAACGGCGGCAGGAAAAACAGCGTCAAGGTGGGGGATATAACATTCTATCCGGGCGATAGGGTTATGCACACAGTCAACAACTACGAATTGGAGTTTACGCGCGGCACGACAACGGGCACGGGAGTGTTTAACGGCGACATAGGCATCGTGTCGTTTGTGTCGGCGGCGGGCGATATAGAAGTGTTGTTCGAGGACGGGCGAAAGGTGATGTACGTGGGCGAAACGCGCAAACAGCTGATATTGTCGTACGCCGTCACCGTGCACAAAAGTCAGGGTTGTGAATTCGACGCGATAGTCATGCCGGTAGTCGGCGGATCTCCCGTCATAATGACGAGAAACTTGTTGTATACCGCAATCACTCGTGCAAAGAAAATGGCGGTGCTCGTCGGCGACGAGTACCATATAAAGAGAATGGTCGACAACAACTACGTCGCGGAACGCTTCTCGGCGCTCGGCATATTCATAGACGAGGCGAGAGCGGATATGAAAAAGCTGTTCGGCGATTAACGAGCAAAAATAAATCATAACAAAAACGGCTGTGAATGTACTATTCACAGCCGTTTTTATGTTAGCGAATGATTATTTTACAAGGACGGAGCTTACAACGCCCGCAGCCGCTCCGACAATGCCCGAAATAAGGCCGAGGATTGTGCCGATTGCAAGCGAATACATCTTGGTGTTGTCAACAGTGCCGCCGAGCGTGTTGAGGTTGCTTGCCATTACGATGCCGCCGACGAGTACAAGCACGCCGCCGACAAGCGCTACTACGCCGCCGCAGATGCCGAGTATCTTGATGTCCTTGCCGACAAACAGCTTAAGGACAAGGTGGCAAACTACGACCAATGCGCCGACTATCGCGACGATAAAGCCGACGATAGAAAGCGTAGGACTGGCTTTGGTCGCTTTGGTGATGTTCTCCCAGTTGAACACTTTTTCGTCATTGCCGAACAGTTTGACGTTTACGTCGCCCACAATCGGCAAGTCTTTTGCGATGAGCGCGGGTGTGACCATGCCGACTATGGCAAGCACAAGCGCGACGACCGCTACGCATAGGAATACTATTCCCATAAGGTTGAGTGATTTCTTCTTTCCCATTATTACCTCCGGTAGGAAAAATATTTGTCTTATGATATCATACGAAGTTGATTTAGTCAATATGTTTGTAAAAAATAAATAAATTTTTGCGAGGAAGAGTACGGCACACAGTGCCTAATAGAATATTGAACAGATAAAAGAAGATAAAAATTATTGACCGCTTCGCGGTGATTGATTTATGCGGGCGCACTTGCGCCCCGGATTCTTCGGCCGTCGGACTCAGAATGACACCGTTGGCCGAAAGGTGTCATTCTGAGCGAAAGCGAAGAATTCGGGCGGCTATGCCGCCGCAATATCTGATTAAAAAGCGAAGCGATAACATTAATTCTTATCTATTATATTAGCCACGAAGCGGCGCTTTTTGATGACCGCTTGCATTCAAAATAATTGACAAAGATTGCCCGTTACTATATAATATACCATGTAGAGTTGTTTGTATGGAAAAGAAAGACAAAATCGTGGATAAGCTCAAGCTCGGAGCATTGTCGTGCGGATCGTTTACCGCCGCGTATGCTGTTGTGACCGCGTTGTTTTTCGTACCATACGTCAATTCGTACGGAGGCGTTATCGTATCGTCGGTAATGCCGCTTGCGTTCCTTTTACCATTCATTTTGCTCCCCATAGTGTACTCGCTCATGTACAGGTTTAATCCTCTGATGTTCGGGCGGTATCATCTCGTTATGCCGATATCCGCGATTATTTCGGCGCTTGTGTTTGTAACGGCCTTTTCGGTAACAGACAACAGCGTAATAGGTATGCTGACAATAACGATAGGAATGGCGGTGTTTGTATTCTCGTTTCTCGTGTACTTGTACTGCATGTTCTCGGTGTCCGCCAGACGGGGCGGGGCAAAGATAGGCAAGGCCGATTTCACGTCGGTGTCGGCGGCGTTTATCGGCGGCGGAGCCGCCGTCGGTACGATGTACGGCTTTTACTGTTACGACAAAGCCGCTATGTACTCTGACTGTGCGCTCACTCTGGCCGCCGCCTGCTTGATTATCTCGTTTATCGGGTATTTGGCGACGTTTAACGACGTGCCTGTATTGGGCGGCAAGCAGGTCAGGCCTGTCAAGCGCGTGTTTGTCTCGTTTTACGGCGGTGTGGACAAGCGTGCGTATTTCTCGGCGCTCATGCTTTTGGCGGCGTTCGTTACGATAGCGGCGCTGTCCGTCGTGCACACGATAAACATTGCACCGTCAGGCTACGAGTTTGTAGTCGCGGGCAGCGTCGTGACGGCATTTGTTCTGTGCTACTGTCTTGCGCGCATACTGTTTAACCGCCGATACAACGCGCTCGTTGTTCTCGCTACGTTTTGTCTTATATCGTCTGCGGCATTGTTTATAACGTCGATCTTTATAAACGAAATAGCATTTGTCATTTCCGCTTCCGCGCTGTGCGGCGGGGGCGGAGCGTTCGCGCTTAAGTTTATGGGCATAAGGTTTTTGTATATCAAGTCGCGCGTGACGAGCGGGCTTGTGTTCAACCTGATGAGCCTTACGGTATGCGCCGCATTCGCCGTTGCGCTCGCCGTCGCCGCCGTCGCGACAAACGTAAAAGACGGATTTATATACGGCTTCGCTTTTGCGGGATTGGCCGCAATCGTCGGGCCGGCGTTGCATATAAACAAGCTCGCTTCGCTTAAAAAGAAAGGGTCGGCCATCGCCGCTCCGGACAGCGACGAAAACATTGCAGATGAAGAAAACCTATAAAGGAGAGAATATGAAAACCGATATCGAAATCGCCTATGAGGCTGAGCTCCAGCCCATCGAGAAAATCGCCGCCAAGCTGGGCATAAAGGACGTTTACCGCTACGGCGATTACGTAGCCAAAGTCAAGCCTGTCGATAAGCCCAAGGCTAAGCTCATTCTCGTCACCGCCATCAATCCGACCCCTGCCGGCGAGGGTAAGTCCACCGTGTCTATCGGGCTTGCAGACGGCCTCAACAGGATAGGTAAGAAAACGGCGCTCGCACTCCGCGAGCCGTCGCTCGGACCTGTGTTCGGCATGAAGGGCGGCGCTACGGGCGGCGGCATGGCGCAGATTGCGCCCATGGACGACATCAACCTTCACTTTACGGGCGATCTTCACGCTATCACGGCGGCCAACAACCTGTTGTGCGCTATGATAGACAATTCTTTATACTTCGGCAATCCGCTGAAAATCGCAAAGGTCACGTTCAACCGTTGTATGGACTGTAACGACCGCGCGCTTCGCTCAATCGTCGTCGGCATAGGCGGCAACGCGCGCGACGACTGCTTCAACATCACCGCCGCTAGCGAGGTGATGGCGACGCTGTGCTTGAGCAGTGATTTCGACGATTTGAAATCGCGCTTGGCGCGCATAGTGGTCGGCTACGACTACGACGGCAACACCGTGACGGCAGGCGACCTCGGCGCGGCAAACGCCATGGCCGTATTGTTAAAAGACGCGGCCAAGCCCAATCTAGTCCAGACTCTCGAGGGCACGCCCGCGTTTGTCCACGGCGGACCGTTTGCCAACATCGCGCACGGCTGCAACTCCGTAATCGCCACAAAGACCGCCGCAAGCTACGCCGACTACGTCGTGACCGAGGCCGGCTTCGGCGCGGACCTCGGCGCGGAGAAGTTCTTTGATATCAAGTGCCGCACGTCCGGCATACGCCCGTCCGCAACCGTCCTTGTCGCGACAATCCGCGCGCTTAAGTACGGCGGAGGCGGCGACCTTTCCGTCGGCATGGGCAACCTGATAAAGCATATAGAAAACTTAACTCGGGTGTTCGGACAGAACGTAGTCGTCGCCATAAACAAGTTTACCGACGACACCGAGGATGATATCGCATCCGTCAAGTCCGCGGTGAAAAAGGCGGGCGCAACGGCGGTGCTGTGCGAGTGCTGGGCAAAGGGCGGCGAGGGCGCCGTCGAGCTTGCTAAGGCCGTTGTGGAAGCGTCAAAGGGCGCGCCCAAGCTTACGTTCAGC
>JAFLVF010000120.1 GCA_022508425.1 Clostridiales bacterium
AGGCGACGGTCACCGCCAACGCATTCGGTTTTGAGCTTGCTGTAACTCCCACCCTCTCCGCCGATAAGGAGAAGCTTGTGGGTGCGGTTGCCTCCGTATCCTCCAAAACGACGACGGAGGGCGGCGTAACCACGGTCAACACAATCGGCACCCTTCGCGCGAGCCTCGTCGAAATTTCGGAAGAGACCACCGTTATATCGGTACCCGACGACGATTATCTGCAAGCCGTCGATTACATACAGCCTATACTCAATCTCGTAAACGATATATCTGCGGCAAAGACGGTAAAGCTCGACCTATCGGCGGCGATAACCTTAAGCGAGAGCGATATTACCGTAACCTGCGACGACATAACTATCTCCATAGAGGACAGCGTTTCGGTAAGCGCGACGCTCGACATCGGCAACGACGTTGCAATAGAGGTTGTATACAAGAACGACGTAATCTATCTGCGGCTCGCCAACCTCGTAGACGGCGTGGTTGACAGCGATCACAATATAGCCGTGTCGCTTGATATGACAACCGACCTTATTCGACTGAACGACGTTCTTTCGCAGTATCTGCCCGAATACCTAAGCGATGAGCTTAGCAAAATCCTTGCGTCGAGCGATGGCGACGAAGATGCCCCGAGCGCTTTCGACAAGCTCGGACTTATAATCAACGGCTTTAAGGCGATGGCGGACACACCCACCGTCGACTCGATACTTAACGGACTGTTTGCGCCGCTCAGCGCAATCTACGACCACAGCGCCGTATACTACATGCTCGATATGGTAAGTCTAAAAGGCGTAGGCGGCGAGGCTGTCGTTTCCGCTAATATTCTCGGGCTCACACTAAACCTCACGCCCACCCTTTCCGAAGATAGGACGGAGCTTCTCGGCGCGACCGCGTCCATATCCTCCGACAAAGGCCAAGTCGGCGCGATAGACGTAAGCTTTAGCGAAATATCCGAAGCGTCTACAATTATAGCACTTCCGAGCGACGAGTACGTTCCGTTAATCGAATATGTGGAGCTAATCAACAACCTTATTAACACGTTTACGACCGCGACCGGAGAGAGCGTGGACGACGTTTTAGGCGGTAGCAAACCGAACGAGGACAAGACGTACACGTTTGAAATCCCCGAGCTCACGTCACCTATCGTATACAAAGAAAAGGCTCTTGACGAGAACGGAAACGTATTGCGAAACCCCGACGGCACGGCGCAGGTTTCCAACACCATTACGATTAGTTCGACAGGACAAAGCCTGCTTCGCGGCAAAATTGCGGTTCCCGCCAAAGACTCGGCAGTCGACTCCCACGGTATTGCCGACACAAAGGCGAAAATCGAAATCGAAGCGCACGTCAAACTTTCCATATCCAAACTGAAAGACACCTACGGCGACATTACTCTCGACCTTTACATAATAAACGGTGAAGCGTATCTAAAGTACGTAGAGGGCAAGAGCGGCTACGGCGAAACGGTGTCTATCGATTACGATTCGGTAATGCAAATCCTCGCGTCGGTAATGAACATAGTCGGCGTAGACAGCGAAATAGTGAACAGCGTGTTCGGCTCTTACAATCAAGACATAGATACTTCGATGTTTAAGTCGCTTAAAATCGCAGGATTTGACGGCATTCAAAAAACGGCGAGCGAGCTCGCGGCGGCTGTCGAAAGCATAAAGACGGCGCTCGGCGAGCTTAAAACCGCTTGGAGCATTGTCAAAAACTGCCTGTCGATAGACGAGCTGGGTACAAAGCTCGACGAGCTAAGCTTCCACTTCGACGCGGCTATGGATGCCGTAAAGAGCATATCATTCGGCGAGACAAAGCCTGCCGATACAGACCTGTTCAAAAAGATTATCGGCGGTATCAAGCTCGGCGTTACGGAGGCAATCGACGGCGAAAAAACGCTGTATGCCGACGTGGACAACTCCATCACGGTAGACGAGGCGTTCGAATTCGGCGCGTCTCCGACCGCGCGCGTATCGGTTACCGAAACGACCGACAGAGAAAAGAATATAATAAAAGGCATCCGTATCGAAAACCTCGACGTAAAGACCGCCCTACTCGACGGCGGGATTACGTTCAAGGCAGGCGACGAGGTTGACGACTTTACCGTAACGCTACCCGACGGGCTACTCGATCGCGGCAACGAAAAGCATACCTACTCCGACCTATCCAATATTAAGTACCTGCTTTACGATATTATGAACACCGCCAACCTTATGGAGTTTGACATAAGCGGCGTAAACACAAGCGACGTGATAAACGTAAAGATGAAGCTAATCGGGCTCGATATGATTAACTTCGATATACATTACAATGTAAAAGTCAAGATATTCACAAAAGACGAGCTAAAGGCTATCGGCTTGCCCGTAAAGGAAAGCGACCCCGAAATAAAGACTATGGCTTACGTCGAGCTGTACTACAAAAACTGCAAGTTCGCTACTTCATCGCTAATCCCCGACTGCACGACAAAGCTGTACTTCTTCGACGATATGCTGTATGTGGACGGCGTGAGAATGTATTTGGAAACAACAACCGGTCTGTTCGGAATAAAAACGACTACTCAAAAGTCGGAGCGCGTGCTTTGCAAGTACACCACGGAGCAGTTCGGCTATATGGTTTCAAACGACATAGGCAAGTTCCTCGAGGAATTCCTGTTCTATCTCGTGCCGCTCACAAAGCGCGTTTCCTCAATACTTACGGTGGACATTCAGCAAATAATAATCGACAACGTGACCAAAGAAAGCAAAACCGATCTGTCAAATAAGACGATAGCAAAGGTGTTCAAGGGCTACAGCTACAACGCGGAAACAGGCAAGCACGACCTTACGATAGGACTTAAGGAGCTTGCCGGAAACAGTGCGCTCGGCGACCTTAACGTATCGTTTACGGGCGCGAACGACGGCGATAATAACCTTCTCGACAACTATCTGCAATCGGCATATATCGGAACAAATATAGGAGTTACCGGCGTAGCCGTCGAACTAAAGCTCAACGCCACTCTTAGAAACGTCGGCGTTGTGAGCGACGGCGGCGTGGACAAAATCCGAAGCACCTGGACGGACGGAAACGAGCGCGCATTCTTAAATAACTGCATAACCCAAATAATCCCGAACACGGCTTGGGTCGATATTTGGGCAGGCGTCGCATAAAAATCAACAGCATACAAAAACGACCGCAGTTTCGCGGTCGTGTTTTATATAAGATTTTGATAAAAATCCACGATTTA
>JAFLVF010000121.1 GCA_022508425.1 Clostridiales bacterium
GTTATCGTCGCCGCAAGCAACCGCTATGCCGGCAAACACGACAAGACAAAGCGCCAAAAGCACAAGCACAATTCTGTTACGCAGTTTTGTCATTTTTTTCTTACCTCCGAATTTTTTATTTGATATCTATAGATCAAGTAAGCAAACTTATGGAATTCTTTGCGGAATTTAAGGGTTCTGCGCGTTGTGCGTTTTGTAATACCAGCAGAACCTAAGCCACTCGTTATAAAGCGCCGCTTCGTATTCAACAACGCTCGTCTCGGCGTCAAACGAGACGTCGTTCATTCGCACTTCGATTAACAATTGCAGAATTTTCATGAGCGGCTCGTCAACCTTGACAAGCCCGTCCTCCGCGCTTGCGACGTACCCCTTCATAATGTCGGTGTAGTCTTTGAAAACTCTGTCCTTCGGACCGTACTGCGTGAGGTCGAAATCCGTAATTAAGAGGGTTTCTTTTTCGCCGTTTTCCTCCACGTCGTAATACGCGGGGGCGTAGCGGAAGTCAAACATAGAGTAGGACAAATCCGCATGTGTCACCGGATTTTGCGCCTTTTTGTTGACAAGGTCTTTAAAGGCGATGGTGACGCGAGTGGCGTAATCCACGTCGAGATAAATGTAACTGCCTAAGCTGCCGTCCGCATGCTTCACGCGATAGTAGCCGCCGTCCAGCTCATACTCCACTGCACCCTGGAGCGTCGTGCCGAGAATCGTTTCGCCGTCGGGACCGAGCTCCATGGTGAAATATCCGGCCGAAGCGGGTTTGAGCTCCGTATAGCTCGCGCCTATTTCGGTTACTTTAAAGTTCATTTGACCGCTGATCGGCACGCCCTCGTCCATGAGGAATGCGACCTTGATATAGTACGTTTTTCCCTCGGTCATGTAGTGATAGATACTAAAGTTCTGCTCGTTGCGTCCGTCGCGGTTGAACCTGTCGTTGCCGTCGTATATTAGCGCATTCACGTCGTCCGTGTCGTCGTCAAACAACCAAACCTGCGCGCCGCGATCGGTGCCCTCAAGGAGCGATTCCACCTTGTACACCGCGCTATCCGACGGAGTAAAGCTGTAAATTACCGAAGGGAAGGGCGTCATGATGCGGGTGATATTTGCAGTGACCTCCTCGTCCAAAGCCACCGGTATGGCGGTCTTTTTGGTAAGTCCGATTATCGGATTGCCGGTAGGCTCGCCCTCGCCGTAGTGCGAGAAGAAGTAGCAAAGCTCCAGCCAGCTCTTGTTTGCGTGATAGAAGTCCGGCGCCGCGCTCTTTACAAACGCGTCAAGCAGCGCGCGAAGCTCCTCGTCCACGGGCACATATCCTTCGATGTCCGAGAACGATGCAATCCGGCAGTATTCTATTATATCGTTGCGGTAGTCGCGCGCAACGCCGCCTATAGTAAAGTTGCAGTCCACCACATAATATCCGTCCTCGTCAACGCCGGCCGCAAGCTCGTAAACCGAATAGCGATTGCTCCAGTTTGTTACACCGGTCATGTTGGCAAACAGCATGGGAGAATTGTCGTCGCCCGCATATTCGCCGTTTTCAAGCTCGCTCGTGTTCACATGATAGTAGCCGTCCGAACCGATCTCCACCGGAGCGTAATGCGGGAATTCTGTGGCGTTTTCCGCCGGAACTCCGAACGCCGCGCCGCGCAGCATATCGGCCGAAGTGATATTGCTTATGTCCTCGAAGCGCACATTGCGAATGTACACGTTGTCCTTGCCTTCGCTTGTGCTGCCGTCCTTAATGTAGGCAAGGGCAAGCGAATGTTCGTCTGTGTCCAGCTCGGAGTACAGATAGCACGTTGCCCAACCGTCCTCACTCTTGCCGGAGATAGTCCAAATGTTTCTGCCGTCCCATACGGCGGAGAATGCGTCGTAGTACTCCTCCGTGTCGGAATAGAAGTCAAAGGTAAACACCTTGCCGAGCGGCATCTTGACGTCGGCGTAAATTATCGCCCAGGAGTTGTGCTTGCCGGAGTTGCTCGCGCACAGCACTTCCAAGTCGGGCGAAATGCCCGCTTCCTTTTTGAGTATAAACGGCCAGACGTATTCGGCGTTTTCTTCGTCCTTATTTACGCCCGCCCATTTTACGTACATATTGTCCGTTGCGGTAAACTTGTTGATAGCGGTGGCGACAAGCTCGTAATGGTTTTCGGGAAGAACGACATCGGGCTTGGCAACCTCACTTGTTACGGGATCGCTTTTTTCATCGCCCGGATTAAAGCTCTGCACATAGTTGTCGCCCACAAACTTGTCTACAAGCCGCTCCCAAACCTCGGTCTGCAAAATGGCGCCTTCCTCTATGTGCGCTATTGCGCCGTAGCGGTCGATAACTATCGTCGTGGGCCAGCCCTGAATGTTGAAGTGCGAGCCAAGACCCGACTTATCGCGCATGAGCGGAAATGTGTAATTGTTGCCCTTGGCAGCCTCGCTCGCTATATAGCTGTTGATTGCGGAATCGCTGTCGCCGCCCATGTAGTTGCTGATAGCCAAAATTTCTATTCTGTCGCTGTAATTTTCGTACATAGCCTGCATAGCGGGCATTTCTTTTACACAATAGGTGCAGTTTGTACCCCAGTTGTTTATTACAACGGCTTCTTTTTCCTTCAAAAGGTCTGCAATGGAATAGGTTTTGGGACTGCCGTCCACATCGTACGGCGTGGTAAAAGTAAAGTTGTGAATGATGTCGCCGATTTTATATTGGTGTCCGTTTGGATTTGTGTCCGTTTTGGGCGCAGGCGGTTGCGCCATGATAACCGACGAGCTTAAAACGATCTCGCTCTGTCTGACCGCGGCGGTAAGCGTCGCCTGCTTGATTATGGTGTAGCCCTCTTGAACAGTGGGCAGAACGACTGTGTAGTTGCCCGGCTCGTTTGTAAACTCCAATACGCCCGCGGCATTGGTTTTGCTTGAAACAGCAAGTCCTTCTGCGCTTATATCCGCGCCTTTGTACACCTGTACGTTGGTGTTTTTAAACTTGAGTCCGCCCTCGCTCCTGACCGTGACGGAGTACGTAACGGTGTTGCCCGCCCTCATCTCGAAGATGGCGCCCGGGTTCTTCCCGGTAACTGTAAGAACGTCCGCCACGCTGCCCGCGGGAGGATTGGGTATGGA
>JAFLVF010000122.1 GCA_022508425.1 Clostridiales bacterium
ATATGTTCGATACCATGGGCACGCTGTACGGCGCTTGCGCGCGCGGCAACATGCTTGAAAAAGACGGCTCTATTCCCAACATTAACAACTGCATGCTTTGCGACGCTATCGCAACCGCAACCGGCGCTATTGCAGGTACCTCGACCGTCACGACCTTTGTCGAGTCGTCGTCCGGTATCGGCGCAGGTGCGCGCACCGGCTTTGCCGCTTGCGTAACCGGCCTTTGCTTCTTGCTCGCTATGTTCCTCAGCCCGATCGCCGAGATGATCCCCAGCGCGGCAACGTCCATTGCGCTCATCTACGTCGGCGTCCTCATGATGAACTGCGTACGCGAGATAGAGTGGACGGACGCGGCGGAAGCTGTTCCCGCGTTCCTCACCATCGCCATGATGCCGCTTACGTACAACATTTCGTACGGCATTGCGTTCGGTATCATTTCGTGGCTGATTATCAGAGTGTTTGTCGACCTCATCAGCCTTGTAAAGAAGAGCGACAGCGACACCGTTGCACAGCCTAAAGAGAAGATCAGCGTGGTTACCGTCGTAATTGCGATTCTCTTTATCCTTATGTTCTTCTTAACGCACTAATTACTAATTGTAAGCTAACAGATAATCCGCTTTTCGAGTAATTCGGGAGGCGGATTTTTCGTTGTTGATTTTTACTGATTGTGCAAGATAGAAAATACGTTTGACAATTTGACAAAATTCGGGTATAATCGACGTATGCTTAAACCGAGTGAAGTGGCAAGCGAATACGTCGGTATCGCTCAAGGCAAAGTATCGATGCGTTGGTACAAAACACTCGTGCTGGCTGTCTTAGCCGGCGCGTTTATCGCGTTCGGCGGCGCGGCGTCGACATTCGCTTCGGCGGAAATGACGGGCGCAACCGCAAGATTGGTCAAGGGCGCGGTGTTCCCCGTCGGGCTCATGCTCGTCGTTATTTGCGGCGCGGAGCTGTTTACGGGCAACTGCTTGTTGTTGGCCCCCGCTTTGAGCAGGGAAGTCAAGCCGACGGCTACGCTCAAAAACCTCGGGCTCGCGTATTTCGGCAATCTTGTCGGAAGCATACTGATTGCTGTACTCGTCGTGTTCTCGCACGTCATGCCGGAAGCTGTCGGTATTGCCGCGGTGAACACCGCTAACGCCAAATGCGCAATGACTTTCGGCGACGCATTGCTACGCGGAATACTGTGCAACATGCTCGTCTGCCTTGCGGTGTGGGCGGCCATGTCGAGTAAGTCGGTGCCCGGAAAAATCCTTGCCGTGTATCTTCCCGTCTTTACTTTTGTCGCGTGCGGCTTCGAGCATAGCATTGCCAATATGTACTACTTGTCGGCGGGATTGATGGAAAGCGCGATTACGCCGTTCTCCGGCGCGTCGCTTAACTTAGGCAACAGCCTCGTGTACTGCCTGATCCCGTCCACGATAGGGAATATCATAGGCGGAGCGGCGATAGCGGCGGCGATGTTCGCCGTGCATAAATTCAAAAAGAAAGATGAATAATCAATCTGTATTTATTCCGTAATACTTGACCGCGCAATAAAAAAATGATATTATAATCGTGGACAGAACTTCGCGTAACAATCAAAAGTAACGAAATCCATAGATCAATCTTCGATTGTGCTTCCGTAGTTAAATGGATATAACAACCCCCTCCTAAGGGGTAGTTGTGGGTTCGATTCCCGCCGGGAGTGCCAAAAATAAACAAAGAGGAGTAGCTATGCAAGGTTGGATGATCGCGCTGATCGTGATAGCGAGCGTAATAGTATTATTGGCGATACTGACGCCTATCGGCGGTGTGGTTGCGCTCAACGCCACGCTCGGCAGGCGCGACAAGCACGCTATGAAAAGCGAGTCGCCCGAAAAGTACGGTGTGGACACGTCGTGGTTTGACGAAGTTGAGGAATACACCGAACATCTGAACATGGAAGCGTACGACGGGGTTCCGCTGTCTGCCATGCTGTTAAGGCACAAGGTAGACGACGGCGCGGAAAGTATAAAGCGCGTCGCGCTGTTACAGCACGGCTACTGGGCGAGCCCGCGCTCGATGCAGCCGTATGCCAAAATTTTCTGGGAGAAAGGCTATGACGTACTCATGCCGTATGCGCGCGCTCACGGCGCGAGCGGCGGCAAATACGTCGGCATGGCCTGGATAGACAGGTTTGACGTCATGCGCTGGATAGACAGAACGGTCGAAATGTACGGCAAGGACATCAAAATCTTGACTATGGGCGTATCGATGGGGGGCTCGACCGTCGCGGCGGTGTCGGGCATGAACCCGCCCTCGCAGGTCAAGTGCGTTATCGATGACTGCGGCTTCTCGTCGCAAAAGGAAGAGTATTACGCCTGCGTAAACAAAGTCCCGCTCCCTCGCGCGATATCGATACTGCCGCTTGTAATCGGCGTGCGATTCGGCTGTGGGTACTCGGTGTACGACGCGGACATCAAACCGCTCGTGGCGCAGTCCAAGCTTCCCACACTGTTCATTCACGGCAAGAACGACACGTTCGTCCCCTGCGCACTCGGCCAAAAGCTGTACGACGCCTGCGGCGCGACGGACAAGCAGTTCGAGCTGTTCGATGCAACCCACGCCGCAAGCTTCGCCTCCGACCGCGACCGCTACACGGCGTTGATCTCTGAATTTGCCGACAAATATATAGCGTAAATACAATCCTATAACAAATAAGAATAGAGCGTTTCGGCAGTTTGAAACGCTCTTTTTTATGTGCGCCTCTTACATAAGTTTGTGCACCGGTCTTGCTGCAAATTTCCGCGATAGGTTCGTCTATGTGTCGTGGATGTACCGCTACGGGTACGACCGCGCCGCATATCCTGTCTCTCCCAGAAATTTCTTACGCAATCTCGGCGCGTCGCTTGTGACGAGTCTCGACCGATTTTCCACTCCGACAACAATTTTTCTCAGGCAAGTGCAAGTACCTAATTGTTGACATACTGTTGTCAGTAATTCGGTGATAAAATCCGCTCGAAAAAAAT
>JAFLVF010000123.1 GCA_022508425.1 Clostridiales bacterium
TCTGCCTGAGCGGCGAGCTTGCGCGCCTCGGCGCGTTCCTTAGCCTCCGCAGCCTTAATGGACTTTTTAGCTTCGTCCTCGCGCTTTTGGGCACGCACCGACGCGATGGTCGCGTCAATATCGGCACGGGTACGGATAGCCACCATGACCTTTTCGGTAAGAATCTCGAACACGCCCTTCTTCCAAAGGATGAAGATGACAAGCGCCGCAACGCCTAGCGCGCCTATGACTATAAGCAGAACAGCCCACCAAGGCAGACCCGCCTTTTCAAACACCTCTATGGTGAAGGTGCGCGGATCGAGCCTGGAGAAGTCGTCCGTCTCGTCCACCCATGCGGTGAGCAGGTACTTGCCTACTTTGCAGTCTTTGAGCTTGTTGATGCCCTTTTCCGAATCGTAGTACACCTTGCCGTTGATATCCGTAATACGGATTTTGGCGGTGCCGTGGGCGGCATTGACAACGATGGGATTGTCCTTTTTGTTGTACTCGCCTACTATCCAACCGGGAAGAACGATATCGTCCTTGCCGTACGCCCAAAAGTTCATCGCCTTGTCTACGACAAAGCTGACTTCCGGGGAAAGGCCCTTGTAATTGGCCGTGGATTCCACGATAGCGATAAGCGTGTACGTACCTGTGGAAAGCTTATTAAGCTTTTCCGCGACAGTCGGGTCGGTCACTTTGCCGTTGCCGTCGACGGTGAAGCCGTTAAGGCCTTCCACCGCCGTATCCGAACCGTCTCTGAACACGCTGTAAAGCACGACGCCGTCCAGATACTTGACCGCAAAGCGAATGCTGTTGATATCCGCGTCGTACTCCTCAAAGCGCCAGCCGAGCATGTTGAGCGAAACGGTTATCTCGTTTGTCGCCTGAGCGACGGTATAGGTGCGCTTAGCCCTTGCGCCCTCTACGCCGTTCCATCTGTAATGGACGGTATCGTAAAGTCTGAAGTATACATTGTGCGTTCCGCCCGAAACGTAAGTATCCACGGACGCGTTGTCCCACTCTATTGCGTACAGCGGGCTTTCCGCTATTGTGGGCAACACCTTGCTGCCGGTGTATTCCAAGCCGGCGTCGCTGACAGTCGGAACATCCAATGTAGCGTACTTAACAAGCGTGTACTTGTAAAGGAATCTGTTTCTGCCTTCCGTGCTGCCTACGTAGTTTTTGGCCGTCACTCTGTAGTAGACCGTATACGTGGACGGCTCCAACGGATGACTTCCGTCGTAATTGAGGTCGGTAAAGTAGCTGTCGTTTTGCCAGCGCGCAAGGTTGAACTCCAACGCTACGCTGCTGTAATAATCGCTGTAGGCGGCGTTTGCCCATACCGTGCCCTCACGAGAAGCGTTGGCAGCCGCCGTCCTGAGCGCGGTCATCCTCTCCGTGACTGCGGCAACGTCGTAAATGGCCGCGGCGTCCGCCACGTCGCTTACGTACGGATTGCTGTCGTCCCATGCGTCAAGCACATTGAACAATGCGTCAAACTCGTCGCTCGGAAGCGCCTTCTTTGCAACTGTGAACGTCAACGTCTCGGAGAACGCGTTGTGCCAAACCATGGTTTGGTCTTCCGGATCCTCCGCCTCAAGACCGGCAACGTTTATCGTAAGCGTGTAGCTGCCTGCAGGCATTACGTAGTTGATATACTCCGCTATTTGGTCTACACCAAAGCCCGAGCTGTCGCCTACCTCGTTGCCGTCAAGGAGCAAGTGCATCGTTATGTGGTCGCTTGTGCCGTATGCCAATGTGGGTGCAACTACACTGTATTCCGTGTCGCCGTAGACATGGTCGGGCACTGTGTATTCCGCGCCGCCGCTGCCGACAAGCCAGTTGCTTATATCAACTATGTACCAGTCCTTAGTGACGGTGGCATTTGCGCCGTTGTTTAATACAGTAATATCCATGCCGCGCAGCTTGCTGATATTGCCCGCGGTAAACACATAGTTTACGCCGGCGACAAGATTTGCGGTTGCCGTATATGCGCCTACGTCATCTCCGGTGTTGCCGCTGATAGAATCAGTTGTATAGCCGACACCGTTGATGCCGAGTGTTATCGTCACATTATCGCCGCGTTTACGCGCTACGGAATAATCCACATACCGCGTCTCGTATGACTTGCCTAATCCGTGCGCTTGGAGTTGGGCGTCGGTGAGCAGCTCGCGCGAAGGATACTTTGCTCCACTGCCGGTTTGAGTGTATATGTAAAGCGTATACGACATAAGCTGTGCGCTTGTGTCCGTCTGTCCGACTTTCTTTATGTTCCACTCAAGGTTGGCAAGGTTGGACAAATCCAACGTAGCCTTTGCTATTGTCACGGTAAACGTATAAGGACTGCTATCGTCACTCGGCACCTCAACCGAAATCTCGTAGGTGCCTGCGTTGTGAATGACATCGGGAAGATCGGTCTTAGAGCCGTTGTACTCGGTAATGCTCGCCGTCATATCCGCTGTTATCTGCGTACTGGACGCGTGGAGCAGCGAATTAAGCTCGTTCATTTTGTACGTTTTGTTATTGTCGTAAACAAGTCCGGCACGCGCGATAAACGACTTTTTGCCCTCCGCGGCAGGCTCAAAGAGCGACAGCGTAATGCTGTCCGCGTCGGTCAAAAGCAGCTGATCCGCATTGACTGCGGTATACACGCTGTTGTCCGCGCCCAGCCACTGTTTATCCTGGTGGCTTGTCGGTCCGAACTTAACGTCCTCGTCGCCGGCAGCCGTCCACAGTCCGCCTGCCTTGCTTACCGTATAGCCTTGACCGTACAGCTTTGTCTCCGTGCCGAGCGTTTCGCCGCCGTTGACAAAATTAATAGTTATCTCGTGCGTCAATGTGCTAAGGTAATCGTCAAACGCGCCGCTGCTACGAAGCGCCCAATATTGCTTATTGCTCGCTGCAATAATGTATGCGCCCAAGTATTGTTGGCTTGCGCCTATTCTGGTGTTGCTGAAAGCG
>JAFLVF010000124.1 GCA_022508425.1 Clostridiales bacterium
GGTGTGCCCGCAGGAAACGCAGTGCGAAGCAAAATGCGTGCGCGGCATAAAGGGTGAACCAGTCGGCATAGGACGGCTCGAACGCTTTGTCGCCGACTACCACAACGCGCATGCCGATAGCGCGGCTAATAAGCCTAAGTCGAACGGTCACAAGGTCGCCGTCGTAGGCTCGGGGCCCGCAGGGCTCTCGTGCGCGGGCGAGCTCGCTTCGCGCGGCTATGCCGTAACCGTTTTCGAAGCGTTACACACCGCCGGCGGCGTACTTGTGTACGGCATACCCGAGTTTCGCTTGCCCAAACAAATAGTCGCGCGCGAGATAGAAAACCTCAAGAACCGCGGCGTGGAGTTTAGGGTAAATACGGTCGTCGGTCGGACAATTCTTATCGACGAGCTGTTCGACGAATACGACGCGGTGTTCGTGGGCTCGGGCGCGGGGCTTCCGAGCTTTATGAAGGTTCCGGGCGAGGAGCTTAACGGCGTGTACTCGGCAAACGAGTTTTTGACGCGCGTCAATCTTATGAAGGCTTACAAGTCGGGCTCTTCCACTCCCATAAAACACAGCCGCTCGGTTGCCGTCGTGGGCGGCGGAAACGTCGCTATGGACGCGGCGCGGTGCGCTTTGCGCCTCGGCGCGGACAAGGTTACAATCGTCTACCGCAGAGGCATGGACGAGCTCCCCGCGCGTAAGGAAGAAGTCGAGCACGCCATGGAAGAGGGCGTAGTGTTCGAGCTACTCTCAGCGCCCGTCGAGGTCGTGGGCGACGAGCATAAAAACGTCGTGGGACTGAAGTGTCAAAAAATGGCGCTCGGCGAGCCCGACGCGTCCGGTCGTCGCCGTCCCGTTCCGATAGAAGGAAGCGAGTTTACGCTCGGCGTAGATTGCGTAATTGTCGCAATCGGCACGACACCCAATCCGCTTATTAAGGACACCACGCCCGGCATAGACACAGAGAGGTGGGGCGGAATAAAAACGGACGAAAATGGCAAGACCACGCGCGATATGGTGTACGCCGGCGGCGACGCCGTGACTGGTGCGGCGACGGTAATTCTTGCAATGGGCGCGGGTAAAGACGCGGCGGTCAATATTGATAAAGCAATTCAAGCAAAGAACAAATAAAACAAAAATCACACAAAATTCCGCGCGACGGGCTCAAGTGAGCGGCGCGGATTTTTTTGCTTGAAATCTAATTCGGTTAGCGGCGGCTAACTTTTAAATAAAAAAGGTGACAGCGCTTGAAATGTGCAAAGTTTTGTGTTATTATAGCTATGTATGTACATTATGTTGCGATAGTGCGGCATAAGTTAATAATGCAAAAACAAAAAGGAGCCTTATTATGACCGAAGAAAAGGACAAGCAGTTTGACGCGGTGCTGGACAGCTTAAAAGACGTTCCCGGTCCCGTCATGATGGCTATGCAGAAGGCGCAGGATATTTACGGATATCTTCCGCTCGAAGTTCAGCTCAAAATAGCCGACTACTTTAAAGTACCGCTTGCGACGGTGTACGGCATTGCGACTTTCTACTCGCAGTTCCGCTTAGAGCAACCGGGGCAGATTAAGATTGCGGTATGCTTAGGCACGGCCTGCTACGTAAAGGGGAGCGGCGGCGTTATCGACAAGTTCGCGCGCCTTCTCAATGTAGAGCCCGGGCACACCACCGACGACGGACGTTTCACTCTCGAAGCGACGCGCTGTATCGGTTGCTGCGGACTTGCGCCGGTGCTTACGGTCAACGGCGAAGTTTACGGCAAGTTGACCGAGGCGAGCGTTGACGAGATTCTCGCCAAGTACAACAATGCGTAAGGAGAATAAGATGAAAACACTTAAAGAGTTACAAGAAATACGCGACAGAATGCAGGCTAAAATCGCCAACCGCTCGGTCGACAGCAAAGCGCCTGCGGCGGTTAAGCGCCACGTGCTCGTTTGCGGCGGTACTGGATGTACCTCGGGCAACAGCACGACCACTCGCGACGAGCTCGTCAAACAGCTCAAAGCGGCAGGGCTCGACAAGGAAGTAAACGTGATTTTGACGGGTTGCTTCGGACTTTGCTCCAAAGGCCCGATTGTGGTCGTTTATCCCGACGGCTCGTTCTACACGCACGTTCAGCCCGCCGACGTCGAGGAGATTGTCAAGTCTCACCTTGTGGGCGGCGTTCCCGTAGAGCGCCTTCTCCACGCCGAAAAGGACAGCGACGGACAGAACAAGTCCATCAACGACACGGCGTTCTATAAGAGCCAGAAGCGCATAGTGCTCCGTAACTGCGGACTTATCGACCCCGAAAATATCGACGAGTATCTCGCTTACGGCGGCTACGTCGCTTACGAAAAAGCCGTTTCGACAATGACTCAACAGCAGGTCATAGACGAGATTAAAAAGAGCGGTCTGCGCGGCCGCGGCGGCGCGGGCTTCCCGACGGGAATGAAGTGGCAGTTCACACACGACGCGCCCGGCACCGATAAGTACGTCGTATGTAACGCCGACGAGGGCGACCCCGGCGCGTTTATGGATAGATCGCTTCTCGAGGGCGACCCCCACGCAGTTATCGAGGCTATGATGATAGCCGGTTACGCGGTAGGCGCCGAGCACGGCGTTATCTACGTCCGCGCGGAGTACCCGATAGCCGTTCACCGTTTGCAGGTTGCTATCGGTCAGGCGCGCGAGTACGGCATTCTCGGCGGCAACGCCATGGGGCTCGGACATAAGTTCGACCTCGAGCTTCGCTTGGGCGCAGGCGCGTTCGTCTGCGGCGAGGAAACGGCGCTTCTCAATTCTTCGGAGGGTAAGCGCGGCGAGCCTCGTCAGCGCCCGCCGTTCCCGGCAGTCAAGGGCTTGTTCGGCAAGCCGACGCTCATTAACAACGTCGAAACGTACGGCAACATCACTCAGATTATTGTAAACGGCGCCGATTGGTTCGCGTCGATGGGCACCGAAAAGAGCAAGG
>JAFLVF010000125.1 GCA_022508425.1 Clostridiales bacterium
GTGCTTGCACACCGCATACGGAGAGAAAAAACGTTTTAGATGATGAGCGGAATGTTCCTGCTCGTAAAGAATTCCTGTACCGACGGTACGCGTACCGCAATAGCGCTTGCTATCAAGAACAGCGCAATCGCTATGAAAACAATCTTCATAATGAGATTGTCCGTGTACCCGAGCGCGTTGTACAGTACGACCAATAATATCAGGCACAATATTATCGTGCTTATTACATCCATCGCCTTGATTGCGGAGGCGGGAACGTTTCTGTACACCATTATCCATTTGATGGCTATGACAACCGCGTACAGCAGTAACACTATGACCGACATGAATTGGTCTATTTTTCTGTCTCTGTTGCTCATTTGATTTCTCCTTTAACAATCTTACAATAGCATTATACCCCCTCTTTATTAAAAAGGCATATAAGAAACATTAAAAGAACATTAGAGTTTTGAGAGGACCTCAACGGCGACGGTTTTTAGTTGACAAATCATCTTCTTAATAGTAAAATATCCGTTAGGTAGGTGTTACATATGAAGGTACTGTCAAAGCAAAACAATTCGCACATGTGCATAATCTGCGGCATGGAGAATACTCTCGGCGTGCAGGCACAGTTTTACAATATGGACGACGGCTCCGTAGGCGGACTGTTTACATTCCGTCCCGAACATCAGAGTTACCCGGGAAGAGTTCACGGCGGCATGCTCGCCACCATGATAGACGAGCTCGCAGGCCGCGTGCTGTGGACCGACCATCCCGATCAGCTCGCCGTCACTATGGATATAAACGTCAGATACCGCAAGCCCGTACCGTACAACGTTCCGCTGAAAGGGCGGGGCGTTTATTCCAAAAAGCTGTCGCGCATGTATACCGCCAAGTGCTGGATTATGGATATGGACAACAACGTGCTCGCCGAGGGCGAGGCCAAATACTTGGTTATGCCTACCGAGCAAATCACCGACGCAAACTTTGACGAGGAGCTCGATATCCTGATAAAAGACGAAGTCAACGAGATAAACTTCGGTAAATTCGAGCCGTCCGCAAACGGTTAATACATAAAATAATAAAAGGGCTGTCACATTTTGCGGCAGTCCTTTTTTCGTGTTGGGGTATTACATTATATTAGGTTTGTGTAAGGTAGTTAAAATCAGATTTTCATGTCGCCGAACTTGATCCATTTTTTTTTGCGCATCAATTCGGACACGCCGAGCGCTATCAATGCGGGGACGATAACGTAGCAGACGAGCACGGCAATCAGGATATACCACCAAGCGATTCCGCTGTTCAGCGACGTGATAAAAGTCTGAATAACGCCGACCAGCCCTGCGGTACCCATGCCGGAGCCCGTCGCGTCGCAGGTGATTTTGAACGCCGCGGACGCGAGCGGACCCGCCACCGCGGAAGCTATTATGGCGGGGATGAGTATGCGCGCGTTCTTGCCGAGATTGGGGATTTGGAGCATGCTCGTGCCCAAGCCCTGCGATACAACGCCGCTCCATTTGTTTTCTCTGAAGCTCGCGACGGCAAAGCCTATCATGTGCGCACAGCACCCCGCGCAAGCCGCCGCAGCGCCGAGCTGGGCGTTGTGTGATAATTCGGGCGTAATGAGCGCAGAGTTGAATATCATCACGCCGAACGCCGCGCTCGATGTGGGGAGGGTGAGAAGGAGACCCATTACGACGGCAACGAGTATGCCGAACGAAACCGGCTCCCAACCGATAGCGAGAGATACACCCTTGCCGAGCAGTGCGAACAGTATGCCGAACGGAATGCCGATTGCTATTGCGCCGAGCGTTCCCGAGATAATGGCGGTGAGCGGCACGACGATGATATCGACGGGCGTTTTGCCCTCGACGAGGTTTGCTATCTCGATGGCGAATACCGCGCCTACAAACGCGCCTACGGGATCGCCCACGCCTATCGACGGAGTGGCGGACGCGCCGTAGACGTGAATACCAGACAGTGCGAAGATATTGGTTATGTTGGCGCCGACGGTGCCCGCGACCGCCGCCGAGAATGACGTCAGCTTTTTGGACTTTAGGCTGTGCGCAATGCCGACGCCTATACCTGCGCCCATAAGAGATTTTGCTATCGTGCCGATATAGGTCAAAATGTCGCCGAATGCGTTTTCGCCCGCTTTGTTGATGAGGAAACCTATCTCGCCGACGATTGTGCCGATAATCAGCGTGCAAAACAGCCCGAGCGCCATGCCCGAAAACGCCTCGATAAAATATCTGTGCGCAAAACGCTTGACAACTTCTTTGGCCGTGCGTTTTGGTAAAGCGGAATTTTCCGTTTTTTGCTCATGACCGTCGGCAGGCATTTCGTCAATATTGTTCTTTCTCGGTTGTTCGGTATCTTGCATAACTCCGTCCGAATGGGATTGAAAAATATTACGCCAAGTATATCACCGCATGAAGTAATTGTCAAACGATATGGACAAGTGTCAAAACGCTTGACGGAGCGACCGAAAAAGCGGTATAATGCTGAAAAGCAGAACGGAGAAATAATCATGGCAGAAGAACAAGTTACCGAATTTCGTTACGATACGCAGCTTCTCATCGAGGGCAAGAATTTGAGCGAGGCGGAAATACGCGCCTATTTTGATACATGTCTTAAGGGCGATTGCTTGATTGCCGCCGGCGACAGCAACCTGATGAAAATTCATTTCCACACCAACGAGCCGTGGCAGGTGCTCGAGTACTGCGCGTCGCTCGGCGAAATATTCGATATCGTTGTAGAGGATATGATACGCCAATCGCGCGGCGAGCAAGGTTAATCGAAGCGGAACAGCCGAACTAAATTTTTTACATAATGGCAATATAACGCTTGACAACAAAAAGCTTTTGGCATATAATACGTATGCTAAAAGCTAATATTTGCACCCATAGCGCAATTGGATAGAGCGTCTGGCTACGGACCAGAAGGTTGGGAGTTCGAG
>JAFLVF010000126.1 GCA_022508425.1 Clostridiales bacterium
CTTGAGGTCAAGCCTCGGGCTGTCGATGTGCGCGACAAGAATGCGCACGCCGTTTTTGGCAAGATCCGCCTTGTCCGCGCGAAGAAGAAACAACGCTTTGCCGCGGTTGTTGTAGTACAGCTTGTCGCCTTTATTGATTTTGTCGCCCAGAGTGTACGGCTTATAGCCCGCCTTTTCCGCCATCGCTACGGTGTAGGTTACGGCTTCGCGCTCGGTTTTGGCGCCGTCAAGGAAGCTCTTATATCCCTCTGCGTAGTCCATTATCCGCTTTAATTCCGCCTTGTCTGCGGCAACGTAAACATTTTTCCGCTTGTATGTTAAATCCATTTTTACCTGCCTCGTAAAAGTTATTTCTACCATTATATACTATTAGCGAAAAAAAGGCAAACGATTTAACGAGTTCGGAGTTCGGAGTTAAGAGTTAAGAGTCGGTAGGGCGCAGAAGCGCTCTTAAGCCTCGAAAAAAATTCATATAAATTCAGTTAACAGTGTGTCAAATATTTGCGTAATTTGTCACTTTGTGTTACAATATATCCATGAACAAGGACATACAAAGCATAGTTCTTACCGAAGAGCAAATAAAGGAAAAAGTCGCCCAAGCGGCGGCATGGCTGGACGAGCGGTTCGCGGGCAAGAACCCGCTGTTTATCAGCGTGCTCAAGGGCAGCGTCATGTTCTTTTGCGATTTGGTCCGCGCCATGCAGACCCCTGTGCAAATGGACTTTATGACGGTTTCGTCCTACGGCTCCGGCTCGGAAAGTACGGGCATGCCTAAGATCGTTATGGATTTGGCGGCGCCGGTTAAGGATAGGGACATAGTGCTTGTAGAGGACATTGTGGACTCCGGTCACACGCTACTTCGCATGCGCGATCTTATTACAGGCAGGGGCGCATCTTCGTTTACCACCGTTGCGCTGTTTGACAAGCCGGCACGCCGTCAGGTGGACATTAAGGCGGACTTTGCATGCTTCGAGATAGGCGACGAGTTTATTGTCGGCTACGGACTGGACTACGCACAGCAATACCGTACTTTGCCGTACGTGGGCATTCTCAAACGCGAGATTTACGAAAAGTAATATCTCGCTTTCTGTTTTGTCACTAACCGAGCATTCGGTTAAATAAAACCTATAGGAGGACCTATGGAAACAGAAGAAACGACTGTTGCGGAACCGCAAGGCGCCGCACAACCTGACGGCACAGCCGTCGCACCGGAACCCGAGTATAAGGGCTTTGCCGCAAAGCTCGACAAGTTCTTTGGGGTCAGAAAGGCGGGATCGACATTCCGCAAGGAGATCATCGGCGGACTTGTTACGTTTATGGCAATGGTGTACATCCTGCCCGTAAACGCAGGCATGCTCAGCCTTACAGGCGTTCCTTACGGCGCAATCTACATTGCGACCGCTTTGTCCGCAATTATCGGTACGGTGCTTATGGCGCTACTCGCGCGCTTACCCATGGCACAGGCGAGCGGAATGGGACTTAACGCATTCTTTACGTTTACCATTTGCTTTGGCTTCGGACTTTCCTACGCCAATGCGCTGGTACTAATTCTGTTAGACGGTATTGTATTCATTCTTCTTACCGTAACCGGTCTTCGTAAAATGCTGTTCAACGCTATCCCCAAAGTAGTCCGTGTGGCTATCCCCGCAGGTATCGGCCTGTTTATCGCCTTTATCGGACTTCAAAATGTGCATCTTGTCGTGCCCGACGGAGAAACATGTGTAAAACTTGCCTCGTTTAACCTTCTTCCCGCAAGCATGGGCGGCTCTGCAACGTACGGCTCGATAATGCCGCTTATCGTCACAGTTCTCGGCATAATCGCCGTCGCCATCATGGCTAAGAAGGGCGTAAAAGGCGCGGTTCTGTGGGCTATCCTCGGCGGCGCGGCGCTCTACTGGATCTTTATGGGCATCGGCTACGGCTACGGCGATGCGGCTTGCAAAGACGTCATTGATACGTTTACTTTCTCCAATCCCGGCACTGCCTTCAAGGATTGGGGCACAGAATCGCTCGGCAAGGTATTTACCGACGGCTTCAACTTTGACGGTTATCTTGCCACGCACAACGGCGGTTCGCTTGCGCTTGTCATCATATCCAGCGCATTTGCGTTCTGCTTAGTCGATATGTTCGATACCATGGGCACGCTGTACGGCGCTTGCGCGCGCGGCAACATGCTCGAAAAGGACGGAGGCATTCCTAACATCAATAAGGCTATGATCTGCGACGCTATCGCCACCACCGCGGGCGCGATTGCAGGTACCTCCACCGTCACCACTTTTGTCGAATCTTCGTCCGGTATCGCTGCCGGCGCTCGCACCGGTCTTGCCTCGCTCATGACCGCCGGCTGCTTCTTTGTGGCTATGTTCCTCAGCCCCATTGCTGATATGATTCCCAACTGCGCTACCGCTATCGCGCTTATCTACGTAGGCGTGCTCATGATGAACTGCGTACGCGAAATCGAGTGGACGGACGCCGCGGAAGCCGTTCCCGCGTTCCTTACAATCGCCATGATGCCGTTCACCTACAACATTTCTTACGGCATTGCGTTCGGTATCATCTCTTGGCTCATCATCAAGGTGTTCTTGCTCCTTCTCAAAGGCAAAAAGACCGAGCCCGAAACGCTCGATCAGCCCGAGGAAAAAATCAACATTGTCACCATCGTCATTGCGGTAATGTTCATCTTGATGTTCTTCCTTACGCACTAATCGCTTTTCCCCTTCGGGCGAAGATTTCGCCCGACAATCTTATTGAACAAACGCGCCTGTCGGTATGACGGGCGCGTTTGTGTTAATTAAGAATTAAGAATTAAGAATTATCGG
>JAFLVF010000127.1 GCA_022508425.1 Clostridiales bacterium
GTCGTCGATCTTGCCGTAGGTATGATCATCGGCGCGGCGTTTACCGCGATCGTAACGGCGCTTGTAAACGGCGTATTCAAACCGCTTATAGACGCGATTCCGATGGGCGACATGTCCGGACTTATAACAATGCTCGTGCCCGCGTACACGATTGACGCCGACGGAGCAAAGGTGCTCGACATGGCGGCGTCGGTGTACATTAATTGGGGCGACTTTATCATGGCGATAGTCAACTTCCTGCTCACCGCCATAGTACTGTTCCTCATAATCAAGGCTATAAACACATTGCGCAACAGCGGCAACAAGTACAAGCTCAATATCGACGCACAGGAGCGCAAGGCGCTTCGCGCGCAGGGCATGAGCCGCAAGCAAATGATAGAATATCAGGCGCAAAAAGAAAAAGAGCAGGCGGAGGCCGCGTCCAAAGCCGCGGCGGAGGCGGAGGCCAACAAGCCCGAAACGACCGAACAGATTCTTAACGATATAAGAGAGCTTCTCAAAGCGCTTCAACCCGCACAGGCTCAGTCTATCGCCAAAGAAATAGGCAAAACACAGGAATAAAGCAAACAAAACACCGAAGTGCACAAGCGTTCGGTGTTTTTTTGTTGCGCCGCGCCTTTGGCAAACGGCATAATTATCTTTGGATATTCCGGTCAAATATGTTGCTTAATTTGTCGAAAGGTGTTATAATTTAGCTGTACTTTAAAACGGCCGCAAGCAAGGCCGCGCTACGGAGTGGAACATGCACAAGGACATTCAAAGCATCGTCATCACAGAGGACGAAATCAAGCAAAAGGTCAAAGCCGCCGCCGAGTGGTTAGATAAGCGCTTTGCGGGCAAAGACCCGGTCGCAATAAGCGTGCTTAAAGGGAGCGTAATGTTCTTTTGCGACCTTGTTCGCGCCATGCAAACGCCCGTGCAGATCGACTTTATGACGTTGTCGTCGTACGGATCGGGCTCGGTGTCGACGGGCGTGCCCAAAATCGTTATGGACCTTTCGACAAACGTAGCGGGCCGTGACGTTATACTCGTCGAGGATATTGTGGATTCGGGCAACTCGCTTGTGCGCATGCGCGATCTTTTGGTGGGCAGGGGCGCGGCGTCGTTTACTGCGGTAACGATGTTCGACAAGCCTTCGCGCCGTCAGGTGGACATAAAGGCCGACTATTCGTGCTTCGAGGTGGGCGACGAGTTTATAGTAGGGTACGGGTTGGATTATGCTCAGCGCTACCGCACTCTTCCGTACGTCGGCATATTAAAGCGCGAAATATACGAAAAATAATATGTTGTAAATAATCGAAACAAAGTGTTTGAGGAGGCGCTTTGCTTCGGTTAAATAAAATTAAAAAGGATGGTATATGGAAACAGAAGAAAGAGAAGTAACGACTTCCCAAAACGAAGACGTTACGCAACAGGCGAGCGGAGAAGCGGTTGCTACTGTTAAACAGTACAAGGGATTCGCCGGCAAGCTCGACAAGTTTTTCGGTATAACCAAGGCGAAATCGTCGCTCTCTACCGAAATCTTTGCAGGTATTGCCACGTTCCTCGCAATGGCTTACATACTCACCGTCAACCCCAACCAGATTCTGAACTTTAACACTTCGAGTCCGTTGTGGTCGTCGGTGTTTATCGCCACCGCACTCGGCGCGCTAATCGGAACACTGCTCATGGCATTGTTCGCAAAAATGCCGCTCGCGCAAGCCCCGGGCATGGGACTTAACTCGGCGCTCGGCGGCATTATCGGCGGATATATGTACGGCAGTAAAGGACTGTCGTTCGGCGCGGCGATGTTGATGGTGCTAATAAGCGGCGTTATCTTCCTTATCCTCACGGTTGTACCGTGCGGCAGGGACAAGAAAACGGGCAGGCTTATCGGCATTCGCGAAAAGATATTCGAGTCCATACCCGCAGGCTTGCGCGTAGCTATACCCGTAGGTATCGGTTTGTTTATCGCTTACATCGGCTTCCAAAATGCCGGTCTTGTCGTTCACAGCCCGTTTACTCAGGTCGAGCTCGTCGACTTTACCAACTGGGATTTGCAGGCTATTAACATCGGTTCGGGCGTAGCGTATGCCGCGCAGATGGCTATTGTAGCGCTTATTTCGCTGTTTGCCATCGCTATTCTTGCGCACTTTAAAGTAAAAGGCGCGGTCATTATAGGCATGCTCTTCGCGACGCTCGTCGGTATGTGCTTCGGCAACGGCGTTGTTGTCAACTTCGACGTCATCACCGGCGACGCTCCCGGCATCACCTGGAAGTTCTGGGAAAACTTCAAAAACTTCTTCTCGTTCGACACGGCGACGGGCGGCTCGTTCTTTGCGGCCTTCCACGACATCAGCATTCCCGCAGGCTCCGTGCTTTCGTGCATAGTCATTATCATATCCTTCTGCATGATAGATATGTTCGACACGATGGGCACCGTGCTCGGTTGCTGTTCCAGAGCTAACCTTCTCGACGAAGAAGGCAAGCCCATCAACTTTAACAAGATAATGATGTCCGACGCTATTGCAACCTGCACGGGCGCCATGCTCGGTACCTCGACCGTTACGACGTTTGTCGAGTCGGGCGCGGGCGTTGCCGCAGGCGGCAGAACGGGCATGACGGCGCTTACCACTTCGTGCTTATTCCTCCTCTCGATCTTCATTCTTCCCATATTCGCGTTCATTCCGTCGGCGGCGGCGGCGGGCGCGCTCATCTACGTCGGCGTTCTGATGATGGGTCAAGTAAAGAACATTGATTTCAGCGACATTCGCGTTGCCGTTCCCGCGTTCCTTACAATCATCATGATGCCTATTGCGTACTCCATTAACG
>JAFLVF010000128.1 GCA_022508425.1 Clostridiales bacterium
GCGTAGTCGCGGCGCAGGCGGGCAACAGGTACGTGGTCGGCGAAGGGAGTGTAGAACAACCTACATGACCGAGCCGACCATCGTACACGTAGCCCGCATCCGTCCAATGAATACGCCGCCGAGCTTAATAATTTTACAATATCCAACGCATAAAATCAATACTTTTTGTCAACTTTGTCAAATTTTCGAATACCGCAATCATATAAATCTATCATGGCGTTGATATGGCTGATAATGCTGTCCGCGTCGCTCGGACTGCTCATATTTACAGACCCCGCGTCCGCCACGAGCGCGATGATAAACGGTGCGCACAGCGCGGTCGAGCTGTCGCTGAACCTGCTCGCGCTGTACGCTTTTTGGCTGGGGTTTTTCTCTCTGGTGGAAAAGCTCGGACTGTCGCGCGGCCTCGAAAAACTGCTCCGTCCCGTAATAAAACGGCTGTTCCCAAACAGCGACTACGAAACGCGCAAGTACATCACGATGAATGTATCCGCCAACCTTTTGGGCCTCGGCAACGCCGCAACGCCCATGGCGATAGAGGCGATAAAGCGCATGGATACGGGCGACAGAAAGGCGTCTACCGATATGATAATGCTGACCGTGATTTCGGCGACAAGCCTGCAATTGCTACCGACGACGGTAATAGGCATGCGCGCGACGGCGGGCTCTGTCAACCCTACCGACTTTTTGTTCCCGTCGCTCATAGCGACCGTACTGTCCACGTTTATCGGCATAGTTTTGGTCAAGCTGTGCTCGAAAATATTCGATAGGAAAAAGAACGCTCTGAACGCAAACCATCCTGCCGAAAAGAAAAAACATAGACGCGGCAAAAATCGCAAAGGGAAAGAGGCCGTCGCATGAGCGCATATATCATTCCGATAATCTTTCTCGTCGTATTGTTGCTGTCGTTTATCAAGCGCAAAGAACCGTACGGCGGCTTTATCGACGGCGCAAAGACGGCGGTGGACTTGACGATAAACGTCTTCCCGTACCTGCTCGCCATCATGGTCGCGGTCGAGGCATTCCGCGTATCGGGAGCGTCGGCGTATCTTGCAAACGCAATCGCGCCCGCGCTCCACAAGGTGGGACTGCCCAAAGAGCTCGCCGAATTGATATTCATTCGCCCGGTGTCGGGCGCGGGGTCGCTCGCCATACTCGACAACATCTACTCCACATACGGCGCGGACAGCTATATCGGGCGGTGCGCATCCGTAATCTACGGCTCGAGCGAAACGGTGTTTTACGTGTCGACGATATACTTTTCTCAAAGCAAGGTCAAGAATTTGCGCTACGCCATACCCGTCGCGCTCGTGTCGACATTCGTCGGATGCATCGTCGGATGCAAGCTTTTAAGATATTTCTAATGGAAATCTAATATAATTAAAATGCTTTTGTAATTGACAATTATTTGCGTCGTGTATATAATGATATGCTTACTTAAGATAGGAAAGAAAAACTATGAATAACGATATAGAGATTTTTACCGAAAACATCGAGCCCGAAGCGGTCAATCAGGTGTACAACCTGATAGCGCAACCGCCCTTCTCGGACGCAAAGGTCAGAATAATGCCCGACGTGCATATGGGCATGAACTGCGTGGTCGGGTTTACGTCCACACTCTCCGACAAAATCATCCCCAACGTATTGGGGAGCGATTTGGGCTGCGGCATGCTCACCGTCTATCTCGGTAGCGGCGACATTTCGTTAAAAGCTTTGGACGACTTTATCCGCGCCAAGATTCCGTGCGGCAGTAACTACCGCAAGGAGGTCAACGGCGAGGCGCTTATCAAGAAGCTGGACTGCTTCGGCGAACTGCGCGACCACGACAGGCTGTACGGCTCGCTCGGGACGTTGGGCGGGGGCAACCATTTCATCGAAGTCGACCGCGACGACGAGGGCGGACTTTATCTTGTCATACACAGCGGCTCGCGCAATCTCGGATTGCAGGTAGCCAAAATTTATCAAAAGCTCGCCGTGCACGATTGCAAGTTTTGCGCCGAAGAAGAAAAGGCGGCAGTTTCCGACCGCCTAAAAGCGTGCGGCAAGCAAGCGGATATCCCTCAAAAGCTGACGGAAATTTCGGCTAAGTACGCGCACAAAACAAAGATACCCAATGATTTTTGCTACCTTGACGGCGACAATATGGGCGCATATATGCACGACCTAAAGCTGTGCCAAGAGTTTGCCGTCATGAACAGGCGCAAAATGGCGGACGACATTCTCAAGTTCTTGCACGTGTCGCGGTCGACGAGCTTCGAGACGGTGCACAACTTTATCGATACCGACAACATCATCAGAAAGGGCTCCATACCCGCGCACAAGGGTCAGCGCGTGATAATCCCCATGAACATGCGCGACGGATGCCTTATCGCAGTCGGCAAAGGCAACCCCGATTGGAACAATTCCGCACCGCACGGCGCAGGCAGACTGCTCAAGCGCAGCGAGGCAAAGGAATACTTTACCGTCGACGAGTTCAAAGAACAAATGCAAGGCATATACACGACGACAGTCGGCGCGTCCACCCTCGACGAATCGCCCATGGTGTACAAGCCCATGGCGGAAATCGTGCGCCTTATCGAGCCCACCGTCGAGATAGAACAAATAATTAAGCCTATCTACAACTTCAAAGCGGGCGAACAGTAAGAATCGGCGCATACAGCGCCGATTCTTAAGTAATAGTGAAGAGTGAAGAGGTGGGGGCGCTTCGCTCCGATTAATGTAATGCAGGAAAAAAGTGTGCTGACGGCGTAGTCGCGCGTCAGACGGGCAAGCAGCCAAATGCTGCGCGACGTATGGGGTGTCGCTCA
>JAFLVF010000129.1 GCA_022508425.1 Clostridiales bacterium
GGCGCAGTGTCGACAAATTGCTCGAAAAAGACCGCTGCGGCGTTGCAAGCTTTGTCAACGAGCCCGGCAAGACGGATACGACACCCGAATTTTTGATGCTTGCCATACCCACCACCGAAAACGAGTACGACAACTTTAAATATCACGCAATCGGCGTAAGGTTCGAGCTGGGTACGGTCAGTAATCTTTTGTCTGCCCAGACGTTTGGCGCAAGCGGCATTTGCTACGTCGTTCTTCCCGACGGACAGGTGCTTGCGCACTCGGGCGACGACTCTTACGTCAAGAGCAACTATCTTACATTCCTAAAGTCAGACCTTTGCGAGGTGACTTCTTCCAGTATCCCCAAAATCGAATCGGACTGGGCTAACCAAAAATCCGGCTCATTCCTGCTTAAAACACGCGGAATCGAATATTATCTTACATACATGCCGGTAGATCCCAGGGTAGTGACCGATCCGAGCAATGCTTGGGACTGGATGCTCTTGGGCATTGCGCCCAGCGAAGTGGTAAACGCCAGTATGACCAAGTTCCGCACCGTAACGGTAATCGTTATGGCGGTTATATTCGTGGTTGTCGGCGCGGTTGTCGCGGCGCTTATAATCGTCAACAGCCGCCGCAAAATGGCAAAGACGGTCGCGGCGGTCAAGGGACGCGACACGCTGCTTGATTTGCTTTCCGTCAACACGGACGATATGTTTATAATGTTCTCGACGGACACGTACAGAGCCGATTACGTCAGCGCAAATGTGGAGACTGTGCTCGGCATTCCGGTTGAAAAGATTAAGTCCAACGTGTTGGAAATTATCCCTTCCTCCGTCAACGACGAGCATCCGCTTGTAATAGACGACTTTAAGAATATGTCGGAGGACGGTACATTTGACCGCGACGTGTGCCTGTTCAATTTGGAAACCATGCAAAAACGCTGGTTCAGACTGTCGCTGCACCACTCCGGCGCCAAGGATAAAAAGTGCGTGCTTGTTCTGTCCGACCGCACCGAGGACATAAAGATGCGCGAACAGCTGCAGGAGGCGCTTCAGATTGCGGAAAACGCCAACGCGGCAAAGAGCCACTTCCTGTCCAACATGTCGCACGATATCCGCACGCCCATGAACGCGATTATAGGCTACGCGACCCTTCTCGGCAAGGAGGCGGAAAACGCCGACCGCGTGCGCGACTACGTGCGCAAGATCACATATTCCGGTCAGCACCTGCTTAGCCTTATCAACGATATTCTCGACATGAGCAAGATAGAAAGCGGCAAGACGTCGCTTGCGCTTGCGGAGTTCCGCCTGCCCGAGTTTATAGAGGAGCTTTACTCCATGATGGTTGCGCAGGCCAACGCCAAAAAGCAGACCTTTGACGTGCACACCAAGGGCACGCTTCCCGAATTTGTCGTGGGCGACAAGCTCAGGCTCAATCAGATAATGCTCAACATTCTGTCCAACGCCGTCAAGTACACGCAGGTGGGCGGAACAATAAAAATGAACGTGGAGCTTCTCAAGCAAAAGATAAGCAACCACGCGCACATTCGGTTCACCGTAGAGGACAACGGTGTGGGTATGAGCCCCGAATACCTCAAGACGATATTCGAGCCGTTCAGCCGCGAAACTACCGACAAGACCAAGGGCATACAGGGCACAGGTCTCGGTATGGCTATCACAAAGAACATTGTCGACCTCATGGGCGGCACCATCGAGGTGGAGAGCGAGCTGGGCAAGGGCAGCAAGTTTATTGTCGAGCTCGAGCTTGCAATCGCCAACAACGTTCAGGAGGACGGCGATTTCTGGAAGCGCCACAACGTCACGCGCGTGCTTGTTATAGACGACGAGGAAGACGTGTGCGTGGAGATAAAAGAGCTCATGGCGGACACCGGCGTGGAAATCGACTACCGCACAAGCGGAAAAGAGGGCGTCAAGGCCGTCGAGGACGCGGTCGATAAGAAAGAGGAATACAACATTGTTATCGTCGACTGGAAGATGCCGGACATGGACGGCGTGGAAACCGCGCGCAGAATCCGCAAGCGCGTCGGCCGCGAGCTTCCCATCATGGTGCTTACGTCGTTCAGCTTCGAGGACATAGAGGACTCGGCAAAGGACGCCGGCATAGACCTGTTCCTTTCCAAGCCGTTCTTTGTATCCAACTTCCGCCGTGCGGTGCAGCAGATAAATCAGGACGGCACGGAGGCGGAGGTCGAGCCTGTCGACGAGGATATTTCCATCGAGGGGCTCAAGGTGCTTGCCGCCGAGGACAACGAGATAAACGTGGAAATCCTTATGGAGCTTTTGGAGGACGAGGGCGTCAAGTGCGATATAGCGTTTAACGGTCAAGAGGCGCTTGAAAAGTTTGAGGCGTCCGAGCCCGGGCAATACGACGTTATATTCATGGACGTGCAAATGCCTATCATGGACGGCCATGCCGCCGCACGCGCGATACGCGCCTGCTCGCATAAGAATGCAAAGAAAATTCCCATCATAGCGATGACGGCCAATGCGTTTGACGACGACGTAAAGGCGGCGCTGGAATCGGGCATGAACGCACATCTTGCAAAGCCTATAGATATGCTCAAGCTTAAACAGCTTGTCGCCAAATATGTACTTAACAAAAAGGACTGACAGACAATGGGTACCAACAAAAAAACCATTCTTATTGTAGACGACTCCGAGCTTAACCGCGCGCTGCTCCCCGACATGCTTTACGATGATTTCAACATCATCGAAGCGGAAAACGGCGTGGAGGCGGTCGCTATCCTGCAGGAGCGCG